>NZAK01000030.1 GCA_002687515.1 Rhodospirillaceae bacterium | reverse complement strand
CCGGGGACACGACCGCGCCGACCAGGGCGGGGTTATATTCGGGAGAGTGGCAGCATCCTACATGTTGTGGGTATGGGCGTTAAGCGGATAGGCACGAAATAAATAAACCAACAAAAGAATTCAGCGTTACTTTAAACAGGAGGGCCTCCGAAAAATCGGGGGCACTTGAATTGCGATGTCCCGGTCGGCGGCGAGCCGCTCGAGCAGGATTTGGTCAGTCGCGATGCCGAAGACGACGACGATAATTTCGATACTGGTGATTAAATTAAGGAGGACGCCATGAAGATCGGTTTTGTCGGGATCGGCAATATGGGCGCCCACATGGCGCGCAATCTCGCCGCCGGCGGCTACGATGTCACCGTGCTCGACGCGGTTCCGGGCCGCGCCCAAGAATTCGCCGCCGAACATGGCTGCGGCTCGGCCGAAACATTCGCCGATCTCGCCCATTGCGACGCGGTCATCACCATGCTGCCGACCGGCGCCGATGTGCGCGCATTGTTGCTGGAAGAAGGCGACGGCGGCCAGGGCAAGGGACTGGCGGGCTCGCTCAAACCGGATACCCTGATCATCGATATGAGCTCGTCCGAGCCGGTCGGCACCCGCGAATTGGGTGCGGCGCTGGCGGCCAAGGGGCTGCGCCTGATCGATGCGCCGGTGTCGGGCGGCACCATCGGCGCCGATAAGGCAACCCTGACCATCATGATCGGCGGCGATGACGGGGCGGCCATCGATGAGGCCACGCCGGCGCTCGAATGCATGGGCGGCAACCTGTTTCGCACCGGCGGCCTCGGTTCCGGCCACGCCGTCAAGGCGCTCAACAATTTCGTCGCCGCCAGCAATTTCGTCGCCGCCTCGGAAGCGGTGATCGTCGGCAAACGCTTCGGCCTCGATGCGGAAACCTTGCTCGACGTGCTCAATGTCTCGTCGGGCCGCAATTCGGCCACCGACGGCGCCATCAAGCGGTTCGTGCTGCCCGAAACCTTCGCCGCCGGCTTCGCCGTCGGCCTGATGGCCAAGGATGTGCGCATCTCGCGCGGCCTCGCCGAAGCGATGAACGCCGCCGCCCCCTTGAACGCCGCCACCACCGATATCTGGAACGCCGCCGAGCAGGAGCTCGGCGCCGACGCGGATTTCACGGCGGCCTACAAGACATTGGATAAGTAACTCGAGGGCGCGCCGGGATGGCGCCGGGTCGGCCCAAGGCCGGAATAAGTAAAACTCTGGGCCGATTGGGGATTGGCGGGGCCCGGCCTGCGCAGCCGAAGCGGCAGCTTCGGCGGAGTATGCTTGGCCAATCGGCCGCCCCGATTAGTCGGAACGGTCTATCGCCCTGCCTTTCGCAAATCCCGCGCATTTGCTACAACCCCAGAACGCCCGCCTAAATATGCCCGCGTGGCGGAATTGGTAGACGCAACGGACTTAAATATCTTGGCGTAAACGGCTAAAAATCAGCATATTGTACTGGTCGAATTCGATGTTATTTTTGGCGTCAAGATATTGTGATTTAGGTTCTGCAAAGAACATGCAAAGGATGCAAAGTTTGAAACTCTGTTTTTTGCAGTGGTGTTAGCAAATGGCCGCATGGAGAAATTGGTAAACTCAAGAGACTTAAAATCTCTCGCTCTCAAGGGGCTTCCCGGTTCGAGTCCGGGTGCGGCCACCATTTTAGTTGCGCTGCCTACTAGTAAAAGGCAGTGCAATGGCAGTATTGGTAAGAAAATCTGTTGGCCGTATGGCCATGCGGGTTCAAGTTCCACCGTCCGCACCACACCATACAAGAGAACTAGTGGAATAAATTGAGCGGCAAGACTATATTTATCTGTCCGCAATATATTGAGTTAGGATTTGAAATGCCTACTGCATCTATCAACTTACCAGATGGCACAAAGATAAGCGTTGATGGGTCCGTTGGAGAAGTTGAGCGGATTGTTAAGGCTTACGCAGAAGCAAACGCGCAATCTAGGGATGCGAAGCGCCAGAAAGCGGCGAAGCCAGCAAAACGGCGAGCAAAAACCAAGAAAACTGATAGTGGGGGTGATGGACCTTCCGTTGCAGAGCCAGATTACGCGGCTATCGTGAATATGGTCCATGATTGTGATGAAACAGACGCGATCAGTGAGAAGATATTGGACAGCCATGGTATATTAAATCGCGTGCTTCTCCCGCTCTATATAATCCACAAATATTTTGATGACGAGTGGGAATTGACGTCTGGAGACATTTCCAAAATTACAAACGATTTGAAAGTGAAAGTCAGTACGCCTCATGCCTCGACAAGATTGTCAGGTGAGGGAAAAAAATATTTGGCGGCGGATTCAGTGGGCAGGAAAGGTGTTCCCGTGCGTTACAAACTGAATCGCAAAGGCATTCAGTATATGGAAAATCTCCTAGCCGCAGGTGACTAGTAATTGGTAAGCCGAAAGATTTTTGCAGCAAATATTGTTGGGTCAACAACAACCCACGTGGATCGGTCAATCGCATTTTTGTGGTTTTACCGCCAGACAGCAGAATATGCCGACCGAACTGCTGCTGAATTGGCTCAAGATCTACATGACGAAGATTTTTCTAAACCACGAGTATCGCGATTGCATAAGGAATTGGTGAACAGCCGATACACGGTTAAGGGTGGTCGGCCTAAATCTTTCAAAATTTCTTTAGCCAATGTTGGCGGGTTGGATGCAAAGTATGATTCCTTACTTGGACACATTGAAGTTCCTGAAACCGGCAGCGTGTTACCTGTCGAATGGGTGCGCGATACAAGGCGGTATGTTGAAGATCTAATTAAACAGATAAATGGCAGTTTTGATTTTGGATTTTACGACGCTTCTGCCGTTCTGATGAGACGTCTTGTCGAATCTCTAATTATTGAAATTTACATCAGGCAAAAACGAGGTGCCGAAATAAGGGAAAATAGTACGTTTAAAAGACTTGAATTTTTGATTGGATATGTTTGTAAAGATCAAAATGTCCACCTGAGTAGAAATTCGAATGGAGATATGAACGCCATAAAAAAATTGGGTGATACTGCGGCCCATGATCGCACCTACATCACTCATGAAAGTGACATTACAGATCTCAAACAAAGATACCGAAGACTTATCAAAGAACTGCTTACTGAAAGCGGAGTGGTGAAGTAAATCTCAAATTAATTTATTAATTATTCTTGCAAATTTTCCTGCAAAGTTTGTAATTTACACGCTGTAACCCGCAAAAATCTGCGCTTTTTCCCATCGCGCAACGGACTTAAAATCCGTTGATCGAAAGGTCGTCCCGGTTCGAGTCCGGGCGCGGGCACCATCCTTCGCCCTCGGGCCTTCGCCGCCGCGGCCTCGCCGCCGATGATCAACCATCAGGCACAAAAATGGGGACACGCCAATTGCGTGGCCCCGAGTTGATCCTTAGGGAGGTTATTTCCGCCAGTCGAGCTTGTCGCCCCATTTTTCCAGGGTCTTGGCGACGGTTTCGGGGTCGTCCACCTGGCGCGGGACCTTTTCGCCCCAGAATTCATACTCCTCGTTGCTCATGGTGGCGTCGATGCCCATCTGTGTCTGCCAGCCCTTTTCCCGCAGCGACACCGCCGGGTCGAGCCATTGGCCGGCGCGGCGCGGGCTGATGGTAACGTCGCGGTCGGCGCGGACGCGGGTCGAAAGCGCCCAGTGAACCATGTCGTAATCCCAGATATCGACATCCTTGTCGACGACGATGCAATGTTTGTAGCGGGCGTAAGTGCCGCCCCAAACCGCGTCCATCACCTGCTGCGGATGGCCGGGGAACATTTTGTCGATTTGGACAATGGCTTCGTAGGTAACGTCGCAGCGCATATCGAGAACCCCCGGCACCAGGCTTTTCAGCGTCTTGAAAGCTTCGGCCTGGGATGGCTTGCCGACACAACGCGAGCTGTCGGACGGTGCCCATTGTTCACGGGCGCCGAGATAGATCGGGTTCTTGCGGTGGGTTATACGCTTGATTTCAAAGACCGGGTTCTCGCGGGCTTCGCCGAAATAGCCGGTATATTCGCCAAAGCCGCCCTCGATCCCCCGGTGGTGCGGTTTGATGATGCCTTCGAACACGAATTCGGAGGTGGCCGGGACCGGAATGCCGTCGGCGCCGCTCGCCACCATCTGCAGGGGCTTGCCCTGAAGGGCGCCGGCAATGTGGAATTCGTCGATGCCGGGCCCGGTGCGGGTCGAGGAGACGATCATCACCGTCGGATCGTACCCGGTGGCCACCGCCATCGGCATTTCCTCGTCGGCATGCTCATACTTCATATAGTGCTGGCGACCATGGGTGTATTCCGGCGCCCCCCAGCCAAGCGTGTTTTTGGACAAGGTGTGCATCCGGTAGATGCCGGTGTTGAGGACGCCGCTATCCCGGTCACGGGTGATCGAGATCGAAAGCGTGCCCGGGAACTCGCCGCCGTCAAATTGATGCCAGACGGTATTGCAGATCTTGTGCAGATCGATGTCGTCGCCTTCGATGACCTCTTCCTGGCAGGGCGCGTCGCCGGTGAGCTCCCACGGGATCAGTTTTTCGGTCCGGTCGAGCCAGTGCTGATTGAACTGGCTGTAGTTGTCGAGGCCGAAGGTCTTCAGGAAACGGAAATCGCTGCCCAAAAGATTCGCTACCATCGGATAATCGGCGCCCTTGATATTTTCAAAAAGCAACGCCGGGCCGCTTTCCTGCAGGCTGATCCGGGTCAGGCCGTTGATCTCCCAAGCGGGATCAACTTCCTCCTTAATACGGACAAGCTCACCATTTTCTTCGCAGAAGTCCATAAACTCCCGCATGTCATACCAATCCATTTTACCCATCTTGGAACTACCTTCTGTTTGAACGGTTGGGGTGGGGAACGCTTCTGATACGCCTTCATGAACCTTACTGTTTTCGATGCGCTGGCAAAAAGTTTCGGCAAACTCTTCACCCAGGCTTTTGGCTTTCTTTTTCATCACGCCCAACCCGAATTTGCCGAGCCGGCCGGTGATTGAAATTTCCGAACCGTAAAAGACGTCGGTGCCATCGCCCGACGGCAATAACCGCAAAATATTGTGGGCCGTGACTTTACTGGCTTTCGATCCTTCCTCGCCGCGGGTCACCGACAAAATTTGTGTCGGCGGCGTTTCCTCGGTGACCTCGACTTCAAAGTTAAACGACGCCTTGATCGGACCGATGGCGACCTTGACCTTTGCCTTGTAACGGTCCGGGCCGACAATTTCGACTTCGCTCAACCCCGGAACGCACGGACCGACCTGTTCCGGATCGGTGATAAACCGCCATACGGTTTCCGGCGAGGCGGGCACATGAAATGTCTCTTCGATCTTCATTTTTTTGGTTGGCAGGGAACCGGTCATCAATCCGGTTGCTTCGAGCACGCCTCCCGCAAATATTTTTTTTGGTTGTCGAGTTAACGTTGACAGAGAAGTCAAAAACTGTCAATAAAGAATGTCATTCATTATTCTACCTGTCAATAAGGAAAGATATTCGTTTTTGATATTTGGCAGAATAGGGTTGGATAATGAACCATATAGTGAGTTAATCGGTCACCGAATTCATCGGGGCCGGAAAAGAAAATAGGGATAGGGTGCGCGGTGTACCGCCATCCGGCCCCAGATAAATTGGGGGAGGCGGAAAAATGTCGGAGACACGTTATTCTGAACCGGTTTCAGTTGACGAAGTCTTGGCATTGCTCGCCGAGGACGAGGACGCAACATGCCTCGCCGGCGGCGCCAGTCTGGTGGCCATGATAAACGCCCGGCTGGTAGAGCCCTCCGCCTTGATCAGCCTGCGCCGTGTCGAGGAACTTAAATCCATCGAGAGCGCAGCGGACGGTTCGGTCAGGATCGGCGCCGGTGTGCGCCATGTAGAGATCGCCGCCGCCGCTGGATTGGATTCCGGACAAGCGGTTTTGGCGAAAGCCGCGGCATTGATCGCCAATCCGGTTATCAGGGAAATGGGGACCATCGGCGGGTCGGTCGGCCACTTTGATCCGGCCGCCGATTATCCGGTCGCCCTGGTGGTCCTGGGCGCAGAGATCGAAATCGCCGGTAAAGGCGGCCGCCGCGCGGTCGCCGCCGATGAATTTTTTCTCGACTGGTACACGACCGCCCTGGAGCCTGGTGAGATGGTCACCGCCGTTGTCGTGCCGCCGGCGCCGGCCGGGTCCGCCGGCGTCTACGAAAAGCTGGCCAAGGTAGAGGGGGATATGGGGGTTGCCATGGTGGCCCTGGTTATGGCGCAAGAAGGCGGTATTATCAGCCACCTGTCGGTGGGCGTCGGCGGCTGCGGTCCGGCGCCGGTGCGCCTGGCCGACCGGGAGCAGGCGCTGATCGGTAAAGCCTATGACGCCGAAGCCATCCGGAATTTGGGTGCGGCGATAGCGGCGGCCAGCGATCCCGTCGATGATGTCCGCGCCTCGGCGGAATACAGAAAGACATTGATCCCGCGCATGGTTTCGAAAGCCGCCGACACGGCGCATCGTGAATTGGCGGTGGGGGCATGAGTTTGCGCCAGAAAACGACCCAGACAATAAGTTTGAACCTCAACGGCGAGGAACGCGAGGCCGAGGCCGGCCCGCTAACCACCCTGTTGGACCTGATCCGCGATCAATTGCGCCTGACCGGGGCCAAAAAAGGCTGCAATCAAGGCGTCTGCGGCGCCTGCACGGTTTTGATCGACGGCCGTTTGGCCCGGGCCTGCCTGACCTTGGCGGTGAATAGCACCGGCACGGAAATAACCACCATCGAGGGGCTTTCCGACGGCGGCGAGGCATCGGCCCTGCAACAATCCTTCGTCGATGCCGGCGCCGTGCAGTGCGGCTTTTGCACATCGGGGATGATCGTCTCGGCGCATGCGCTTTTGAAGGAAAATCCAAATCCCAGCGTCGAGGAGGTTCAACAGGGTCTGTCGGGAAATCTATGCCGCTGTTCCGGTTACCGCAAAATTATCGACGCCGTCCGCGGCGCGGCGGAGGCTTGAGCCATGGCCGAAGGTTATACCCAAGTTGGAAAATCGATCCCCAAGATTGACGCTTTGGAAAAAGCCTTGGGCCGGGCGCAATATATCGCCGATCTGGCGCGGCCGAATATGCTGCACGGGGCGATGGTCCAAAGCCCTTATGCGCACGCCCGCATTATTTCCTACGATACCTCCGCCGCCGCAAGGCTGCCGGGCGTCAGGTGTGTGCTGACCGGTGACGATTTCGGCGACGGCAAAATGGGCCCCTTTATCAAGGACGAAAGCGCCATCGCCAAAGGCAAGGTCCTTTATACCGGGGAACCGGTGGCCTGCGTCGCCGCCGAAGACGAGGCGACGGCGCGGGCGGCGGCGTTACTGGTCGAGGTTGAATATGAGGAACTGACGCCGGTCCTGTCTCCGGAACAGGCGCTGCAACCCGGTGCCCCCATATTGCACGACGGACTGGCCGATTATTTCAAGGTTTTCGAGGCCATCTGCGAAGGCAACCTGATGTCGTATTCGGAAATAGCCGAAGGCGACGTCGATGCGGCCTGGGACGATTGCGATTTGATTGTCGAAAACAATTATCAAACACAGGCGCAAAACCATCTTTCCCTGGAACCTTGCGGCGCCCTCGCCGAAATCGAACCGGATGGCCATATCAATCTGTGGTCGGCCAACCAGTCGGTGTTCCGGGTGCAGGCCAATGTCTGTGAAACGCTGGGCCTGCCGATGTCGCGGCTGCGCTCGATGACGCCCAAGGTCGGTGCCGGTTTCGGCAATAAAATGGAAGCCCATATTCAACCCCTTTGCGTGGCGATGGCGATGAAGACAGGGCGGCCGGTCAAGATGATCCTGTCGCGGGAAGAGGATTTCGAAACCGTGCGCGCCCGCCATCCCTATAAAATCCGCTGCAAAACCGGGGTCAAAAATGACGGTACCTTCGTCGCCCGCGAAGTCGAGGTGCTGATGGACGGCGGCGCCTATGCCGACGATAGCCCCGGTGTTCTTTGCTATAGCCTCTTAATGTCCCTTGGGCCCTACGAATTTCCGAGCGCCAAGGTATCGGGCAGGGCCGCCTATACCAACCATTTGCGTTTCGCCGCCTTCCGGGGCTTTGGCAATCCGCAGGTAACCCTGGCCGGTGAGACCCAGATCGACGAGATCGCCGACAAGCTCGGCATCGATCCCATCGAATTGCGTCTCAAAAACGCCAAACGCGATGGCGACAAATGGTTCGGCGGGCAAAAGGTCTTGTCCAACGGCCTGCTGGAATGCCTGGAGAAAGTCCGCATCAGTTCCGATTGGGATAGCCGGCGCAAGCTCGATTACGGCAAGGGCGTCGGCATCGCCATCGCCGCCCATATTTCAGGTTTGCTTGCCACCGGCGCCATCGTCCGCATGCTCGAAGACGGCACCTTTGTCCTGAACACCGGCGCCACCGATATCGGGCAGGGATCGGATACGGTGCTGACCCAAATGTGCGCCGAAACCCTGAAGGTACCGGTCGACCGGATCAGGGTGGCGACGCCGGACACCGACGGCTCGCCTTACAATTGGGGCACCACCGCCAGCCGCGTGACCTATACCACGGGCCGGGCGGTTGTCGGCGCCTCCGAGGAGGTTGCCCGTCAGATCAAGGAGTACGCCGCGATTATCCTCGAAAGCGAGGTCGAGAATGTGGAGCTTCGCGATGGCGGCATGGCCGGCATCAAGGGGGCCAACAAGGAAGTGTCTTTCTTTGAGGTTGCGGCGATGACCCATTGGGGGACCGGCGGACCCATCGTCGGCTCCCACACCTTGGTATTCGATCAGCCGACTATCGATCCAAAACGGGCCGCCGCCAAGGGCATTCCGTTCACCAATATCGGCGTTTTCACTTTTGCGGCAACGGTCGCGGAAATGGATATTGACCGGACCACCGGCAAGGCCAGGGCAACCGAAGTCTGGTATGCCGTCGATGTCGGAACGGCGATCAATCCCGGACTGGTCGAGGGGCAAGTGGACGGCGGTTTCGCGCAGGGCCTCGGTTATACCTTGGTCGAGGAAATGGTCTGGGATGACGGCCGCCTCGCGAACCCGACCTTGATGGATTACAAAGTTCCGGGTGCGGCTGAAATTCCTTATCAAATTCATACCGATATTGTCGAATATCCGGAACCGGACGGTCCGTTCGGCGCCAAGGGCGTCGGCGAGATTACGCTGGTGACGGTGCCGGCGGCGGTCGCCAACGCGCTGACCAACGCCGCCGGAATCAGATTGCGCAACTTGCCGTTTTCACCGGAACGCGTCCTCAATCTTCTTCTCGAGAAGGAGGCAGCCGACGGCGAATAGCCTTGGCGGGTAACAGTATGGCTGATATCAGGCTCGAATTCCGCGATGTCACCCGGCACTTCCCGATAAAGGGAGGCGACGGCAGCGATGTGCTGACGGCGGTAAAAAATGTCAGCCTGTCTATCAGGGACTGCGAGGTGGTGTCCCTGATCGGGCCCAGCGGCTGCGGCAAAAGCACGCTGTTGAATATGGGTTCGGGGCTTTACCAGCCGAGCCTGGGAGAGGTCTTTATGGACGGCGAAATAGTCGACAAGCCCAATTCCCATGTCGGCTTCATGCTGCAAAAGGATTTGCTCCTGCCTTGGCGCACGATCTGCAAAAACGTGGAATTGGGTTTGGAAATCCAGGGCGTGCCCGCCAAGGCCCGCAAGGAAAAGGCGCTCGATCTTTTGCATAAATGCCGGTTGGACGGGTTCGAGGATAGTTATCCGCATCAACTATCCGGCGGCATGCGCCAAAGAGCGGCTCTGGCGCGCACCTTGGCGGTCGATCCCAAGGTGCTTTTGCTGGACGAGCCGTTCTCGGCCCTCGATGCACAGACCAAAATGGTGTTGCAGCAGGATTTGGCCAAGACCCTGGCGTCGGAAAAAAAGACGGCGCTTTTCATCACCCATGACCTTATGGAATCGGCGACGCTTTCGGACCGGATTCTGGTGATGAGCCCGAGACCCGGAACGATCATAGAGGAAATCAACGTCGACCTGCCCGAACGCGCCAATCCGATGGCGCGCCGGCACGATATGGCGAACCGGGTCGGTGAATATGTCACCCGCTTGATGGAATTACTGCGTGTCGATGAAATGGCACATGAAGTAAAGATTTAAGACCAAAAATAAAGTACCTTGTGGAGATAATTAATCAGCAATGGAGGAAATAATGTCTAAGCAAAGTGTCCTAACTAAAATGTTCATCATTCCGGTTGTTGCGGTTGCTACCTTGCTGGCGGCGAGTAATGTCCAGAAGGCTCAGGCCGAAGACGTTACTTATTTGTTGCCGGCGCCGCCGTTCCTGCCGGCCTTTGCACCCTGGATGCTCGCCAAGGCAAGGGGTTATTACAAATCGGAAGGTCTCAACGTCAAGTTCCAGATGGCCCGTGGCGGCGTCGATGTCGCCAAGCAGGTTGGCGCCGGTAATGCGGTTGTCGGCGGCGGTATCGGTGACACATCGATGATCGTCCGTCCCAACGGCATTCCGGTCAAAGCCGTCGCGGTTTTGGGCGGTGGCTCTTTAATGCATCTAACCGCGCATGCCGACCGGGGAATCAACGGCCCCGCCGACCTCAAGGGTAAGACCGTCACCACGCTTGCCTTCCAGGATACGACTTTCTACGCGCTCCTCGGGATGCTCGCCAGTCAGGGCCTGTCGCGCAAGGATATCAATGCCCAAGCCGCCGGTCCCGCCGGTGTGTGGAAACTGTTCATGGCCGGCAAGGCGGACGCCATGGCCAGCGTTCCCGACTGGACGGCGATCGCCATCGGCGCCGGCAAGAAAGTCAAAATCTTTCCGGCCGACGACTACTTCAAAAGCATGGCGCAAGCGATCCTGGTCGCCGATAAAACGATCAAGGAAAATCCAGCCCTGGTGCAAAAACTGGTGCGGGCGACGCTCAAGGGCATGGCCGGCATCATGAACGATCCCGACCAGGCAACCAAGGACTACACGGCCTTTGTCGCCAAGAACAAGGGCAAGGACAAATACATTAAGAGCGTCTTCGCGATGTATAATAAGTACGTCTATCCCGGTCAGAAAAAAATAGGCGCCATGGACCGGGCGCGTCTTGCCAGTCTACAAAAGTTCTACGTCAAAAGCGGCATTGTGCGTAAGGCGCAGCCCTTGGATGATTTGTATACCAATCAATTCATCCAATAACCGTCGTTTCGAATTCCGAAGGAGCGGCCAGGGATGGAGACGGCCAGGTCTTTTCGCGGAGGCGTGATGGCGAGCATAGCCGTGCTGCTTGCCTTCCTCGCCGCCTGGGAATGGGGCCCCGGTATGCTCGGTATTCCGCCCTACATCATTCCGACCGCTTCTTCGGTTTTCAACGAATTCATGCGCGCCTTTCAAACCGAACAACTGGTCTTTCATACCGGTATTACGGCCTTGGAAACCTTGGCCGGATTTATCATCGGATCATTGCTCGGGATGACTATCGGTTACATTTTGGGCATTTCGGTGCGCGCCGAATTTATTCTTTCGCCATATATCCTGGCCTTGCAGATCGCGCCCAAGGTGGCCTTTGCGCCATTGTTCGTTTTGTGGTTCGGATTTACCGTTTACCCCAAAATTCTGGTGGCGGTATTGATCGTATTCTTCCCGATCATGGTCAATGTTCTCGGCGCGATCCGCACCGTCGATCCCGATTTGATTAATCTGGCGCGCACCTTCAGCGCCGATAGGTGGCAAATATTCAGGCTGATCGAATTTCACGACGCCCTGCCGCCCCTGTTTTCCGGGTTGCGCATCGCCGCCACCCTGTCAGTGATCGGCGTCGTTGTCGGTGAAATGGTCGGTGGCAGCGTCGGATTGGGATATCTGCTTATTTTCGGCGAGGGCTCCGGCAACACGGCGTTGGTCTTCGTCTCGATCTTCATGTTGACGGTGGTCGGAATTGTCGCCTATGGCGCCGTTGTTCTATTGGAGAGGCGTGTCCTTCATTATTTACCGAAGAGCGTCTATTCGGCGGTTTAAGTTTAAATTCAAGTAAAACCAGGAGATGGAAATATGTCACAAAAACTGAAGTTATTCGTATTAGGGTTTGCTCTCATTATGTTCAGTTTCGCCGTGCAGGCGGCTGAACCGATCCGGATTGGTTATTCGATAGCCAAAACCGGGCTGTTTTCAAAGGCGGCGCCGTCGCAAATTTCGGCGTATGAGCTTTGGGCCGACTTGGTCAATAAGGCCGGCGGCCTGAACGTCGCCGGAACCAGGCGTCCGATCAAGCTGATCTGGTACGATGATGAATCCAACCCGACCAAATCGGCGCAGATTTACGAGAAGCTGATCACCGATGACAAGGTCGATCTTTTGATCGCCCCGTGGGGAACGCCGCATCACCTGAATGTCGCCGGCGTCGTGCAGAAGTACAATTTCCCGATGGTCGGCAACACGGCGGCGTCGGTCGCCGTCCGCCAGATCAAACCCGGCAATATCTGGTTCCCGACACCGATGTTCCCCGATCGGGTGGCGGCCGAATTGGTTAAATTGCTCAAAGCCAACGGCATCAAGTCGGCGGCGGTAATTTCCAACGTGCTGCCGTTCTCGTCCGAAAACCGGCAATTTCTTTTGCCGGCGCTCAAAAAGGCCGGGATCGAAGTCAAGGTCAACGAACAATATCCGCCCGACGTCAAGGATATGACGACCATGTTGACGGCGATCAAAAAGGCCAAGGTGGACGCCGTGATCGGCCTGGCTTATCCGGCGGATTCGTTCCTCTATATGGGACAGGCCAAGGGCATCGGCATCGATGCGCCGTTCCAGTTTCTGCTGGTCGGCCCGACCATCGACGCCTTCGGCAAGGCTTTCGGCAAGTTTGCCAACGGTATCGTCACCATGGGGCACTGGAGCCCGGCGCAAAAAGCCTGGCCGCGGGCGAAGCCTTTTTTCGAAGCTTACAAGGCCAAATACAAAGGCATGAATCCGGACTATCTGGATACCGCTATTGCCTATATGTCGCTGGAAATCCTTGAACAGGCGGTCGCCAAGGCGGGACTAGACAAGGATAAGCTGCGCCGGGTGATCTCCAACGATACCTTCGACACGATCAATGGCCCGGTCAAATTCAAGGGTATCGAAAACTCCATAACGCCGGTTGCCTTTCTGCAACAACAGGCCGGGAAAATGGAGCTGATCTGGCCGAAAAAGATCGCCACCAGCAAGTTCATGAAACGTTAGCCGGCGCCACGACAAAACAAAAAGGGGGTCGCTCATCTTTTTGGCATCTTGGTTACATTCCAAAAAGGATGAGTGGCCCCTTTTTTTCCGAGAATAGAGTGAAATGGACGTATTTTTCTCGGGCCAATTGCTGTTCGCCGCTTTGGTGCTGGGATCGGCTTATGCGTTGATAGCCTTGGGGCTTAACCTGGTTTACGGCACCATGCGGCTGCTCAATATCGCGCATGGCGATATCATCATGATCGGCGCCTATGTCGCTTACTGGCTGTTCACCCTGGCCGATGTCTCGCCGCTGGTTTCGATGTTTATCGCGGCGGCCCTGGCGGCGGCCATTGGCGCCGCCGTTTATTACGGATTATTCCAGCGCCAACTCGGCTCGGACCTGATGATCGAGCGCATCGAAGCCAACTCGCTTCTGATATTTTTCGGCGTCTCGGTGGTTATTCAAAACATCGCCTCCTTCGCCTTCACGGCGTCGCCGAGGGCTTATCAATATATGGACACCGTCTATGAATTCGGCGGCGCCTCGATGACCGTGAACCGTCTGGTGACGCTGATCGTCACGCTGATCATCTGCTTCCTGGTGATCATATTCCTGCGTATCAATATTTACGGTCTTGCCATCAAGGCCCTGATCCAGAACCCGATGGCGGCGGCAATCGTCGGCGTCAAGATCAAGAGGGTGCAACTGGTCAGCTTCTGCCTCGGTTTCGGATTGACCGGCCTGGCCGGGGTCCTTCTCAGCATGACCGAACAAATCTCGCCCTTCATGGGATTTCCGTTCACCATCGCCGCCTTTGTGGTCATTATTCTGGGCGGTCTGGGTAATCTGACCGGCGGCATAGCGGCCGGGTATTTTCTCGGCTTTCTTCAGATTTACGGCGTCGCGCTGACCTCGCCGACCTATGAATCGGTCCTGCTCTACGGCGTTTTCGTCCTTATCCTGCTGGTCCGTCCGCAGGGTTTCTTGGGCGGCTGGAGGATGGTCAGGTGAGTGGCCGGGGGCTCGGGATTTCCTTTGCCGCGCTGGTCCTGCTGGCGGTCGCCCTGCCGGGGCTGGTCGGCGCCTATACGCTGACCGTCGCCCTGACCCTTTGTATGTGGATCGCCTTGACGCAAAGCTGGGTCATTCTTTCCGGCATGACCGGATATATTTCCCTTGGTCATGTCGTTTTTTACGGGCTCGGCGCCTACACCACGGTGGTTACCTGGCAGGCCATTCCGTTGCTCGTCGCGATTCCCCTGGCCGGGATTTTGGCCGGCCTATTCGCCTTTATCATCGGCACGCCGGTGCTCCGGGTGCGGGGGCCCTATTTCGTCATCCTGACCTTCGGAATCGCCGAGCTGGTAAAATTTATCGTCGTCAACGTGGAAGTGGGTTTGGGAAAGGCCAGCCGCCTGCTGTTCGGCGCGCCTTCGACCGAGGAAATCTACTACGCCATGCTGTTCCTTGCCGTCGCCGCCACCTTGCTCGCCTGGGCGCTCAGGCGTTCCCGCTTTGGCCAGGGGCTGCTGGCCATCCGCGAGGATGAAGTCGCGGCGGAAACCATCGGTATCCCGGTGGCCCGCTACAAGACCGCCGCTTATACCATATCGGCGATCATCCCAGGCATGGTCGGGGCCTTGATGGCGCTGCGCTCAACCTATTTCGAGACCTTGCAGGTTTTCAATCCGCTGCTGTCTTTCACCATTGTCAGCATGGCCATCATCGGCGGCAGCGACGACGCCAGGGGACCACTGCTCGGGGCCGGCCTGCTGGTCATATTGTCGGAACTGCTCTGGGCCAATGCGCCGCAACTCTATTTGATTATTTTGGGCATCTTGCTCATCGGTTTCGTTCTCACCGTACCGTACGGTATTGTCGGATATCTCTCGGAGCGGCGGAGCAAGGTTTCATGAGTTTGCTCGATATCATAGACGTCAGCAAATCCTTCGGCGGCCTGCAAGCGCTTCAGGATATCAGCTTTTCCGTCGAGAGCGGCGAAATCGTCGGCATTATGGGCGCCAACGGTGCCGGCAAAACGACGCTGTTTAGCCTCATTGCCGGGCATGCGCGGCCGAACAAGGGCGAAATGATAATGGCCGGCCAAAGTCTTAAGGGGCTCAGGCCAAACCGGGTCTGCCGCTTGGGCGCCGCCCGGACTTTTCAGATCGTGCGCCCGTTCCGGAATTTGACCGTTTTGGACAATGTGATGACGGCGGTATTGTTCGGGCGCGATCATAAAAGTTCAAAAGCCGAAGCGGAAATCCGCGCCCGGCAGGTCCTCGATGAGATCGGCTTGGCCGAGCGGGCGGATCAAGCCGCCGGAACCCTGACGCTGTCGGGCCAGAAGCGGTTGGAGGTCGCCAAGGCGCTGGCGACCGGCCCGCGCCTCCTCATGCTGGACGAAGTGATGGCCGGCCTGACGCCATCGGAGGTCAAGGAGATGTTGGCGGTTATCCGCCGCCTTAAAGACAGCTACGAGCTGACCATATTGATCATCGAGCATGTCATGCAGGCGCTGATGGGGCTCTCCGACCGCATCATTGTGCTTCACCATGGCGAGATGATTGCCGAGGGAACGCCGGCGGCAGTGGCCAAGGATCCGCGTGTCCTGGAAGCCTATATCGGGGGGGCCGCCTGATGTCGGCGCAATTGCAGCTTTCTGGCGTGGTCGGCGGCTATGGTCCGGTGCGGATTCTGCACGGTATTGATTTGACCGCCGCCGCGGGCAGTGTAACCGCCCTGATCGGCAGCAATGGGGCCGGCAAAAGCACGACCCTCAGGACCATTGCCGGCCTGTTGCCGGTGGTCGCGGGGAGCATCAGTTTTGATGGCCGTCCGATCGCGGCGTTATCGACCGATCAACGGGTCGATCTCGGCATCGTCATGGTGCCCGAGGGGCGGCTGATTTTTTCCGATATGACGGTCGAGGAAAATCTGAGGATCGGCGCGTTTACGGCGCGGGCGCGGGGCAATACGGCGGAGAACCTGGCCAAAATTTATGAACTGTTCCCCCGTTTTCTCAACCGCAAGGCCCAGGCGGGCGGCACCCTGTCGGGCGGCGAACAGCAGATGCTGGCCTTGGGACGGGGGTTGATGGCCGAACCGAAAGTGCTGTTGCTGGATGAGCCGTCCCTGGGTCTCGCACCGGTCGTGGCTAGGCAGATATTCGAGATCATCGAAGAGCTGCGCCGCACCGGCTTGACCATATTAATAGCCGAGCAGGATGTTCACCGAACCCTGCAAATCGCCGATCACGCCTTCGTCCTGGAAAGCGGCGAAATCGCCTTGGACGGCCCCAGCGACCGCTTGCGCAACGAACCCGGAATCCAGGAAGCCTATCTGGGACTCTAGCCCGCCGCATCACAAGCTGACCAAAAAAAGTTATTTGGCCGCAAAGTTGGCAACGGCCGCGGTGGCCTAGTCGAACATGGTGTTGGGCAGGTAGAGCGCGATCTCCGGTACCGCGACCAGGATGCCGAGGCAGATGATCATCGCCAGCCAGAAGGGCATGATGCCGCGGAAGATCGCACCCATCGGCACATCGGGCGCGATGCTCTTGACGACGAAGACGTTGATCCCCACGGGCGGGCTTATCAGTCCCATTTCGAGGACGATCACGCAGACGACGCCGAACCAGATCGGGCTCAGCCCCATCTCGAGGATCAGCGGGTAAACCACGGGGAGCGTGAGCACCAGCATGGCGAAACCTTCGAGGAAGGTGCCGAGGAGCGTGTAGGTGGCGAGAATGATGAGCAGGATACCGAGGTCGCCGACGGCGAGGCCGGTCAGGAAACTGACCAGATTGGCCGGAACCTCGGTCAGCGCCATGAACGGATTGAACACATGGGCGCCGATCAGGATCATGAACACGGTGGCCGTCGTCCGCAGCGTCTGGAGGACCACGAATTTCAGCTGCTCCACGGTCAAGGTGCGCCGCACGAGGGCGACGATCAAGACCAGGAAGGCGCCAACGCCGGCCGCTTCGATCGGCGTGAAGGCGCCGACATAGATGCCGCCGATGGTAACCACGACGATGCCGACCATGGTGCTGGCGCGGCGCAGGCTGGCCAGCTTCTCGCCAAGGCCGGTTTTCGAGCCGGCCGGACCGAGGTGCGGCCACAGCCGCGTCATCGTGGCGATGGCGATCAGGAACAACGCGGTCAGCAAAAGGCCGGGGAAGACACCGGCGATGAACAGCTTGCCGATCGACTGCTCGGTCAGGATGGCATAGACCACCATGCCGACCGACGGCGGGATCAAGATGCCCAGCGTGCCGCCGGCGGCGACACTGCCGGTGGCCAGCGCATCGTCGTAGCCGAAGCGCTTCATCTCGGGGAGCGCGACCCGGCCCATGGTTACCGCCGCGGCGATCGATGAGCCACTCATCGCGGCGAACCCGGCGCAGCCGGCGATCGTCGCCGATGCCAAGCCGCCCCGCCAGTGACCGAACCAGGCGTAAGCCGCGCCGTAGAGATCGCGGCTCATCCCCGACACCCCGGCCAAATTGCCCATCAGGATGAACAGCGGCACCACCAGCAGCGCATAAAAGGTCGAGAATTCGAAGGTCTCGCCGGAAAGCGTGGCGAAGGCCGCGTTGAGGCCGTTCATCGCCACGGTGCCGACGAAGCCGACGACCAGCATGGCCATCGCCACCGGCATGCGAAGGACGAGGAGGACGAACAGGGCCAGAAGCCCGATGGTTCCGATCAGCGTGCCCGACATGGCGCGTCCCTAGAGACCCTCTTCCGACGGCGGTGCTTCGCCGTCGCCGGTCTTGGCGAATATCTCGACGGCCAGCACCAGCGCATAGAGACCCATGCCGGCGGCGAGGATGTAATAGAAGGGACCATGGGACAGCAAAAGCCCCTGAGAGGTTTCGCCGTAGATCGCAGCGTCGCGTCCGTTGATGAGCAGACGCCAGGCGAGCACGGTAAACATCGCCGCCCCGATCAGACGGACCAACTTGTCCGTCCACCGGGTGATACCCGGTCCCAACGCGTCGCTAAAAAGCTCGACCGCGACCTGCCCGCCGGTGCGCCCCGAATAGGCCACGGCCGTGGCGACAACGATCAACAGGGCCAGCCGCGACAGGTCCTCGGCACCGAATATGGGAGCGTTGAGCACGTCGCGGAATATGACGTCGACGACGGTCAGCCCCATCATGATGAACAGCACTACGCCGCCGAACCACAGCGCGATAATACGGACCACGCGCTCGATAAAACCGAGGGCGTGATCCATGAGGTGATCGCGAACGGGCAAGTTTTTCTTGCGCCTTCGAAGTTCGGCCTGCGGTTACTTGAGCATGGCCTGGTAGATTTCATTGGCGTTGATGCCCTTTTTCTCGAGCGCCGCCAAATCCTTCTTGACCGCCGCCATCGAAACCTTGTCGAACGCCGCCGCCTGGGCCGGGGTGAGCTTGATGAATTCGACGTTCTTGCCACCCTTTGCCGCCTTCAGCGCCCGGATATCGGCACCCTGCCACGACCTCGCGGTCTCGACGCTGAAACCGGCGCCGGTCAGCTTGTCCAGCGCCGTCTGATGAGGCTTGCTCAGGCCGTCCCAGCTCTGCTTGTTCATCAGCAGGAAGAACAGGTTGGACGGGCCGGTCATTCCTTCGGTAACGAACTTTGCGGGTTCGCTGAAGTTCCACGGCCGATAGAGCACGCTGGGCGCGATATAGACGGCGTCGATGATGCCGTTGGACATCGCGTTGTAGACATCGGTCATCCCCATATGCTGTGGAACCGCGCCCCACGCCTTGACTTGGGGGTCGTCCGAGGTCGACGTCACCCGCAGCTTCATCCCCTTGACGTCGGCTAGAGTGCGCACCGGCTTGGTCCGCGAAATCAGGACGGCAGGCCAGTTCGACCAGATGCCCAGCACCTTGACCCGCTTGTATTCGCCCTTGAAATATTTGTCGTAAACCCGCCACAGCCGGCGGGTGACCTCGTCGGAGGTATTGCCCAGTCCCGGCCGTCCGGCGATCAACGTGCGCGGGAACAAGGTCGCCGTATAGGCGTGGACGCCGAAGGTCATGTCGGCGACCCTCTCGACCACGCGCTTGTACTGCTGGATCGGTCCCTTGCCCAGCGAGCCGCCGACGAACAGCTTGATGGTCAGCGAACCGCCGGTGGCCGCGGCGACTTTCTTGGCCAACGGCCCGAAGACGTGCTTGTTCAGATGATGGGGCGCCGGCGTAAAGCTGGCGAGCTTCAACTCCTTGGCCGCGGCGGCGTCGAAGGAAGCGGCGCCGGCGACAAGCGCAATACCAAGGAAAGCCCCGGCAAGCGTGGCATTAATCCGATGAATTTGCATGATAATAATCCCCCCAAAATATATGTATTCGTTTAATCAAACCCGATAACCAATATCTGATTGCCGGGCGATCATGACACCACCGGTTCGATAAAGGTGGTGACGCGAAAACATAACCATCGGGCTCACGAAGTTCAAGCATCCCTAGAATCGAGCCGGGGGTTTGTGACAGCGGATACTAGAAAATGGTTTCGCTTCCGGCCCGGGCGTCGATCAGGATGCGGCTCGATTCCAGAGGCTTGCCGTCGAACCGGTCCTTCATCCAATCGGCGATCAGCGCGCGCACGTCGAGATGGTCGGTCACGCCGTGGACCTCGCCCTTGAACACGGCCACGGTGGTCGGCGCCGCGATGTCCTCGCACAGCGCGTAGGTGTGTTCGATGGGGCTGAGCTCGTCCTTCTCGCCGGCGACGAAAAGAACCGGGCGGTTGATCTTGGCGCCCAACCCCTCCAGGGTCAGCGTCTTGGCGAATTTGTCGAATGCGGCCTCGTCGTTATATCCCGCCATCCACATGTAGCGGTCCTTGAACACCGGGATGGCGACGTCGAAGATCGTGCCCATGCCCGGTTCGTGGCAGATGTAGAACCCCGCTCCAGCCTTGTAGCGGGGATCGTTGGCCAGGATCTGGACGAGCCAGAAGGATCCCATGCTGACCCCGGCGATGCCGATCCTGTCGGCGTCGATCTCGGGCCGGGTCAGGAGGTAGTCCATCGCGTTGATGCCGGCGGGAATGAAATTATCCGCGTCACACCGAATCTTTCGGCTGATCAGCGCGTCGTTCTGGCCGGGGCCGTCGAAGGTGAGCACGGCCATGCCGCGATCAACGATCTTGTCGTGGTGGCCGCGCACCAGAATTTCCTTGAAATTGTCCAGTCCACCGAGCAGGACGATACACGGCACCGGGCCGGAGGCATCGGGCGGAAGATGGAGGATGCCGGGTAGCGAGCCGTCCTCGAAGGGGATTTCGACGCGCTCGATCGGACGCCCGGCAAGGGCGATGAACCTGTCGTAGCAGGCGTTTTTACTTTCGTTCAGCCTGAGATTGAGTTCGTTGTCGTCCTCGTGGATCGGACCCTGCGCCATCATGTAACAGGCGGCGGCGGTGAAATAATTTTCACAAGCCGTCTCGGGATGGCCGTCCGCTTCCGCCTTCTCGGCCATGGCTCGCCGCTTTTCGCCGATACTCGCCATCACCGGCGTGACGTCACCGGCAGCCTTGATCGCCGAGCGGGCGGCGCCGATATCGCCGGCGGCGTCCATGCCGGCCGAGACTAGGGTCTCCTCGGTCATCGGCCAATAGAAATCGGGGCCGTTGGCCTGGATGATCCGGTCGAACATCCACTCCTGTTCGGCCAACCGCCGGGTGCGCGCATGCGATGTCATGGGAATTTCTCCGGAAAACGCTTGATCAGGGATGACGGAACGCCGGATAATGCGCTAGCATGTTGGTTCTGCATATTTTTCGAGGAAGAAGGATAGGCAGGCCGGGGGGTTATCGCGATAATCCCCCGGCCGGGCGGGCTTGGCCGTCCCGACCTTTGCGATGACGCGCCGCCATCCGCAACAACGGAAAACGGAACATGGGCACCAACCGCTCCTTGACATCCAACATGCAAGGCCGGATCGGAGGATAATTTCAGGCGCCCGCCTTTTGCCTTCTGCGCAGCATTTTTTCGGCCAGTTTCGGGGCGGCGCCGGGTTTGCTCCAGGGGCAGACCGCGAGGCAGATGGCACAGCTCATATTTTCGTTGAAATAGTAAACGCACCTGTCGAAGTCGGTATACCATTTTCGATCGCCCCGGACCATTTGCTTTTCATTGCCGATCGCCAGCGGCGGACAGGCGTCGATGCAGATTTTGCAGCTCTGGCAAAAATCGTCGGAACCGAAGTCGGCCGGCTCATCGGCGATCAGCGGAAGATCGGTCATGATCCCGGCCAGGCGGAAGTTGGAGCCGTGTTGCCGGCTGATCATCGAGCCGTGTTTGCCAAGCTGACCGATGCCGGCTTCGATGGCCGCCGGGATCAGCAACACCGGTCCCGATGCCGGACCGCAATGCGGGTGGGCGTCCCAGCCCCGCTCCCTGATCCAGCCGGCGACCGTTTTGGCGATCTTCGCGCCCCGGCTATATTGGGCCATGGTTTCGACGGAAGTGGTGACGCTCGGCGCCTGGGCCAGGTTGTCGAAGTCCATCTTCATGGCGACGATGATGATCCAGCGGTAGTCGAGGTCGCTTCCCTCGAACAGCCACTCGGGCCGCATTCTGGCGATGCCCACCGATTCGGCGCTCGCCCGGAGCGCCAGCTCCTTCACCTTGGCGGTCCATTCTCCGGCCGGCGCCTGTTCTTTTTTGCCGGCGATATCGGGCAACGGCAGGGCGTCGATTTGATAAGCGATGCGCCGGGCTTCGGCGGCGCGCGCGCTGTTGTTTTGCGAATAAAACCAAAGCTGCATCTTGCCGTGGGCGATGGTGTCCGGGTCGTGCCAATAAATGCGGGTTGGCCGTCTTCGCCCGCTTTCACCGACGCCGTTGATTTCCCGGCCGCTAATATCGGGCGCCAGTTTCAATTGTTCGGGGTTCGGCTGGAAAGGTTCCTTCCGTGCCATGGCAATTCCCGTCAAGAGGAAGTATCGGCGGCGGCCGAACTGAAAATCAGATTGCAAAGCAGATCGACAATGGCGTCGACCCGGCGCGACGGCCCGTTGAGGGCGTAATTGATGACAAAACCGTCATGGGCCATAAACAGGAGGTGGGTCAAAATGTTATCGGCGAGGGCGTCCTTGACCGTATCCGGCACTGCTTTTCGAATGATCCCGGATATTTTTTCCTCGGACCGCAGAAGCAGATCGCGAGAGTAATTCTCTTCCGATTTCCGGGTGACGATGGCTTGCATGAAGTTGTTGGCGAAACAATTGGTGTCGGCGGGCAGATCGCTGAACAAATACTTCAACAGAAAACGCATTTTTTCCCTAGGGTCTTCGATTTTATCTGTTTCCTGCGCCACATATTCGATCCGTTGGTCCAGCCAGGGTTCGTAAATGGCGTACAAAACATCGAGCTTCGAGTCGTAGTAGTTGTATATATTTGACATGGTGATGGCGGCGTCGCGGGCGATATCGGCGAGTGTCGTATTGGAATAACCGTGTTCGGTGAAAAGTTCCGTCGCACTTTCCAAAATGGCGTCGCGCACCGATGTCTTTTTAACCTGGGCCATCTGCTACCTAATCGTATTATAATTGTCTGAGCCGAACGGAATCTACCGGTTGACTCTTTGTTTCTTATTAGAGAATACTATTCTTTATTGATCAAGGTCTAACAAAAAATATAACCTTATCGAAGACGAGGGAGACGGGAGATTGGCTGATAACACGGACCTGTTGGCCGTCCGCGAAATATCCAAGCAGTTTTACGGCACCCAGGCGCTGAATAAGGTTTCGTTTGATCTGGCGGCGGGCGAAGTGCACACGCTGGTCGGTGAAAACGGCGCCGGCAAATCGACCCTTATTAGAATTCTGGGAGGAATTTATAAAAAGGATTCCGGTGAAATAATCATTGATGGCGCGCCATCGGAAATAACCGATCCGAGAGAAGCCCTGAATGCCGGTATCGTTATTATCCCTCAGGAAATGCAATTGGTTCCCGATGCGACGGTAGCTGAAAACGTTACGCTCGGGGAAATACCGTCAACAAGATGGTTGGGTTTTATTCCGGCGCTCGACCGCCGCCGCATGCGGGAGCGGGCGGGTGAAGCGTTGAAAAGATTGAACTACCATGGCCCGCTCGATATTTCCGTGAATAGGTTGCCTTTCGCCGAACGGCAGTTGGTGGTTATCGCCAAGGCGCTTCTGTATCAGGCCAGGATACTGATCCTCGACGAACCGACGGCTTCGCTTGAACACCGGGAAGCGGAGCGGTTGTTCGAAATCATTCATTCGCTTAAAGAGCAGAAGGTCGGCATTATCTATGTGTCGCACAGGCTCGAGGAAGTCGTCGAACTTTCCGACCGCTGCACGACATTGCGGGACGGGAAAGTCGTTGATGTCTCGATACGCGGTGAAATCGAGAAGGAAAATATTATCCGCTTGATGACCGGCCGCGATCTGCAGGAATTGCATCACCCCCATAAACTAGAGTTCGGCGATCCGCTTATTGAATATGATGGCGAGCTTAACTTGCGCCGTGGCGAAGTGCTGGGATTGGCCGGGCTGCTTGGCAGCGGCACGCCCGAATATTTGCAGAAGCTTTTCGGCGCCGGCGATAGCGCCACCTCGTTGACCATTGCCGGCAATAATTTGAACCTCAGAAAACCGAAAGATGCCATTAATAACGGTATTGGAATGGTGCCGGGCGAGCGGCGAAAAGCGCTGATGTATGATTTAAGCGTGCGCGACAATATCGTTTTGCCCCATCTTTCAGAGGTATCGAACGGCTGGCGGCTCGACATGAAAAGGATCAACAATGTCGTCGACGATCTGATGGAGACTTTGGATATCCGGCCGCGTGATCCGAAAAAATTGGTTCGTTTTCTTTCCGGCGGTAATCAGCAGAAAGTGATTTTTGCCCGCTGGCTGATGGGAAATCCCAAGGTGTTGTTGCTCGATAAACCGACCGACGGCATTGATGTCGGCGCCAAGGCACGCATCCACAGGCTAATGAGAGATTTCACCGAACAAGGCGGCGGTGTGCTGTTTGCTTCTTCTGAAATGGTAGAGGTTATCAATATGAGTGATAATATCCTGGCCATGCGGCAAGGTGATATCGTCGCCCGTATGTCCCGAGAATCAGGCGAATATAGTGAAGGTTATCTGAGGGAAGCTTTGGGCGGATGACGAACGGTAGCGAAAATCAAAGCGTGGCCGCGCCGGTCGCGCTCGAAGCCGGCGAAAAACGGTTTACGCTGGTCTCGGTTCTGGACCAAATGCCGTTGATGGCGCTGGTTGTGCTTTGTTTGGGGACGGCGCTGCTCTCCGATCGGTTTTTATCGCCGGTCAACCTTTCCAATATTCTTTTGCAGGCGTCGGTGATGGCCATCGTCGCGATGGGGATGACATACGTCATAATTTCCGGCGGTTTTGATCTGTCGGTTGGATCTATTGTGGCGCTATCGGGCTGCGTTTCCGCCTGGGTTATGCTGGAAACCAATGTTCCGCTGGGGATCGCCGCCGGGATCGCGGCGGGCGCCGCGGTTGGCTACGTCAACGGCATCATTGTATCGCATTTGAAGGTGAATACCTTTATCGCGACGCTAGGGACGATGGTCATTGTGCGCGGTGTCGTGTTGCTGATTACCGACGGCCGCCCGATCGTCGGCGAGGATGGGTTGCCGGAAATTTTCCTCGAACTCGGCAGCGGCCGTTTTCTCGGCATTCATTACTTGATCTGGGTGCCGGTTATTTTGTTCATCATATTTAACTGGTTGTTGCATTTTACGGCCTATGGGCGGCGCTTGTTTGCCACCGGCGGCAACACCGAGGCGGCATTCCTGGCCGGTATTCAGGTAAAGCGGGTTGTGACCTCGGCTTACGTCTGGTGCGGCGTCCTTGGCGGCGTCGCCGGGGTCATGCTGGCCTCGCGCCTACAGTCCGGCCAACCGACCGCCGGCGAATTTTACGAACTGACGTCGATTGCCGCCGTCGTCCTCGGCGGCGCCGCCCTGCATGGCGGGGTCGGTAAACTTTACAAGAGTATGATCGGCGTGTTCATTATGATGGTGTTGGCAAACGGCTTGAACCTGTTGAACGTGCACTCCTATTGGCAACGCGTTGCCGTCGGGCTGGTGATTATCGCCGCCGCCGCCGCCGACCAGATCAAATCCAGGCGAACCTGACCGGGATATCAAAGCAAGAATTATATCAACCTGAACCAAACACCCATCAATCTTAACTGGAGGATTAGCATGAAGAAATTATTGGCTCTGATTATCGGCCTGGCCGCCATTTTGGCGGCTTCGCCCGCGGTGCAAGCCGCCGGTAAAACGATTGGCGTCGCCTTGGCGTCGGACACCAATCCCTTTTATATCGTGATGCGCAAAGGCATCGAAATTCAGGCCAGGAAATTGGGCTGGAAAATCCGTGTCGTTACCGCCAACGAAGATGTCAACAAGCAGGTCAACGGTGTCATGGATCTGGTCGCCCAAAAAGTTGACGGTATCCTGATCTCGCCGATTGATGCGATCGCCACCGGCGCCGCCTATAAATCAGCCCATGATGCCGGGATCCCGATCATTTCCATCGCGCGCGGTTCAAAATCCAAATATCAGACACTGTTTGTCGCCATGGATTCAAAACTGATTGGCCGCGACATCGGCCAATGGGCCGCCGGTAAGGCGGGCGGCAAAGGTAAAATCGCGATGATTTCAGGCCCGGCGGGCGCCAATGTGTTCAAGGATCTGGCGGACGGATTCAAAGAAAGCATGGGCAAACAGTCGGGCATGAAGATCGTCTATGAGCAAACCGGTGCCCTGACCCGCGAGCGCGGCCTCAATCAGGCCGAGGATATTCTGGTCGCCCACCCCGACGTCAGGGTTATTTACGCCGGCAATGACGAAATTGCCATGGGCGCCGGTCAGGCGGTTGCGACCGCCGGCAAGAAAGCCAATGTCATCATCACCGGCCTCAATGGTGTGCCGCCGGCGCTCAAGGCGGTGATCAAAGGCAGCATCGATATGACGGTTGTCGTCAGCCCGATGGTTTGGGGCAAATTGGGCGTCAATATCATGAACGACTGGCTTTCCGGCAAGAAGCATGAACAGAAAGTCTTCATCAAGCACATCATCGCGACCAAGGGAAATGCCGCGAAATATCTGCCGCCTAAACGGAAAAAATAGCGGCGCATCCGGTTGTTGAATTCGGCTGGCCGGCGGAAATTTCTAATTTGCCAAGAAATATTCCGCCGGCCGTTCCGAATTTCACCTCCAATAACCGGTTGATGACAAAAATCTAGATTTTTTTACGGCAAGTGATTGACAAAGATGCCTAAAAGAGAATAGCGTTCTCTTTTGGAGCCGAATGGCGTTCCTTTTAAGGAACTTGGTGGCTGAGGTTGACCCAATTGGACTCTGAACTGATCCGATCAAGGAAGATGTTAGCGGGGAGAATTTAAGATGGCTGAGAAACAATGGGTCGTTGGCACCGACATCGGCGGTACTTTTACCGACGTTATTTGCATCAACATGGAGACCGGCGAGCAGAAGCTCGGCAAGGTGGCGTCGACGCCGCCGACCTTTTTCGATGGTGTCATCAATGGCCTCAAACGGGCCGGAATTTCGGGCGACGAAGTGTTATCGTTCCGCCACGGCGCCACCGTTTCGACCAACGCCATCCTCGAGCGCAAGGGCGTTCAAACGGCATTGATCACGACCGATGGTTTCCGCGATGTTTTGGGCGGTGGCCGGGCCGAAAGGATCTCGGCTTTCGAGCTTGATTGGGACCCGCCGGAGCTGATTATTCCGAGGCGCAACGTGATGCCGGTCAGGGAACGGGTCGGGCCCTATGGCGACGTGATCACCGAGATCAACGAGGAAGATGTCCTTCTGGCGGCGCGAAAATGTAAAAAGCGGGGGATCGAATCGATCGCCGTCGTTTACATGGATTCTTTCATGAACCCGGTTCACGAGCTGCGCACCCGCGAGATTTTGGCACAAGAACTTCCCGATGTGGATGTCACCCTGAGCCACGAAGTGCTGCCGCAAATGCTGGAGTTCGAACGCACCTGTACGACCGTATTGAACGCCTATATTTCGCCGATCCTGAAAAACTATTTGGGCGGATTGGCCAAACGTCTCCAGGACGATTGGGGATATGACGGCCCGTTGCTGATTACCACGTCGGGCGGCGGTGTCATCGGCATGGACGAGGCGATCAAGTTCCCGGCCAAGACCTTCCACTCATCGCCGGTGTCGGGCGCCGTCGGCATGGCCGGTTATATCGGCTCGTTGGCCGGTTTTGACAACGTTATCGCCTTCGAGACCGGCGGCACCACCAACAATGTGTCGATGATTTATCAAGGCTCGCCGGCGATCACCCACGAATGGAAAATCCTGTGGAACGTGCCCTGTTGCCTGCCCTCGGTGGATACCGTTTATATCGGTTCCGGCGGCGGCAGCATCAGCTGGGTCGATAACGGCGGAATCTTGAACGTCGGCCCGCAAAGCATGGGCGCCGTGCCGGGCCCGGCCTGTTACGGCCAGGGCGGCGAGGAAGCCACCAACACCGACAGCCAGATCGTCCTGGGGCGCATCGATCCGGAATATTTCCTGGGCGGTGAAATGAAGGTCGATGGCGATCTGTCTTTCCAGGCGGTGCAGAAAAAAGTCGGCGATCACTATGGCTGGGACGTCAAGGAAGCCGCCGCCAACACCTATATGGTGGCGTTGAGCGCCCTGATGATGGCGATGCGTATCCAGACCGTGTCGCGTGGCTGGGACCCCCGTGAATTCGCCATCGTGCCCTATGGCGGCGGTGGCGCGTTGTATGCCTGTGACCTGGCCCGCGAGATCGGCTCGCCGACCGTCGTGGTGCCGCCGCTGCCGGGTTATGCCTCGGCTTTCGGCGCCATCCGGGTCGACGTTAAACACGAATTCACGACGCCCATTCACAAGACCGAGGAAGAACTCGATTTCGATGAACTCAACCAGGAAGTCGGTAATCTGGTGGAAAAATCCCATCGGATTCTGGCCAAGGAGGGCATCGAAAAAGACATGGTTTCGGTCGAGCGCTATGTCGATGTCAAATACTTCTCGCAAAGCCGTTTTTTCACGGTCGATCTCCCCGATGGGGAGCTTAAGGACCTGGAAGGCATCACCCGGAATTTCATGGACGATATGCAGGCCGAGTACGGCTACAATCTGCCGCCCGGTTACGCCCCCGTCGAAGTCGTCAATTTGCGGGTCGTGGCAAAAGGTGAGATCATCAAGCCAAACCTGCCGGAAATCGAAGAAGCCGGATCCCTGGAAGACGCCAGGAAGCCGAACCGCCAGGTGTGGTTTAAGGGTCATGACTTTCTCGAAGCCGACATCTACGAGCGCGGTAAATTGCCGCCGGGCGCGGAATTTGACGGACCGGCGGTTATCGAACAGCCCGATACCACAACCGTGATGCCGCCGGGAACCCATTGCAGCGTCGACAAGTACGGCAATCTCGTCATTAATGTAGATCAGTAAGGAGGCTAAAATGGCTGCTCAAGCAGAAATCGACGTCAAGGAAAAATTGTCGAACATCGAAGGTCTTCAGATGGACCTGATCACCTTCGAGGTGCTGCGCAACGCCTTTGTGGCGGCCTGCTACGAGGCGTCGACGACCATCGAGCGGATCGCCTATCACCCGGTGATCGGCATGGGCCGCGACCGCTCCAACGCCTTGTTGACCAAGGACGCCCGCTTGGTGGCGCACGGCCATACCGACGCCGCCGCCCACTATGCATCGTTCGAACCGTCGGTGACCGAACTCTTCAAGGATATCCCGAAGGATACGATGAAGCCCGGGGATACCTATATTTTCAGTGATCCCTACCGCACCGGCTCGCACGTCAACGACGTGCGCATGATCCGCCCGATTTTCTACGAAGGCGAAATCGTCTCGTTCTCGTGCACGGTTATTCACTGGGCCGATATGGGGGGGCCGATGCCGGGCACCTTCAACCCCGAGGCGACCACCTGTTACGCCGAGGGCATACGCATCCCGCCGATCCGTCTGTTCAAGAACAATGAGCTCGACGAAGAGCTGTTCAGCCTGATCGAAATTAACATTCGCGGCGCCGTCGAACGGCGGGCCGATATGAAGGCGCAATTCGAAGCCGCCAAACTGATCGACGCCCGGGTTGTCGAACTGTGTGAAAAGTACGGCAAGGAAACCCTTTTCCAGGCCTATGAAGAGCAGTTCAATTATTCCGAACGGATGATGCTGGCGGAACTGGAATCGCTGCCCGACGGTGAATGGGAATTCGAGGATTTCGGCGATCAGGATGTCATGGCCGAAGGCAAACCGCCGATCCGGGTTCATTGCAAACTGACCAAGACGGGCTCAAAGCTGTCCTTCGATTGGACCGATTCCGATCCCCAGCCGAAAGCCTCCTGGGGCGGCAGCCGGGCGACCTTGATCGGCGGCAACTATCTCGGTTTTATGATCTGCTTCCCGCAGTTGTTCCCGCTCAACCACGGCATCATCCGCAACCTTGAAATCATCTCGAAGCCGGGCACCTGCGTCGATGTGGTCTTCCCGGCGCCGACCACCGGTTACTGCTCGGGCGCCTTCGATAAGATCGAGGCGGTGACCATCGCCTGTTTGGCGGGGGTCATGGCCAAGGATCAGCCGTGGCGGGTTTATCCGGCGGCGGTCAGCCTGACCAACCTTTGCATGGGTGGTTACAACCCGAGGACCAAGAAGGACTTCATCCAATATACCTGGGCCGTCGGCGGCGAGAATGCGCGCACCTTCAAGGACGGCAAATCCTTGATCTTCATGCGCTTCTGCAACGCCAGGACCATTCCGCAGGAGCTTGAAGAACGCTGGTTCCCGGTCATTTTCGACCGCTACGAGGCGCGCCCCGACAGTTGCGGCCATGGCTTCCGGCGCGGCGGCTTCGGCCTGATCCGCGAGTTGGTCATCCAAACCGACATCACCATGACCATTCACGGTGACCGCGAAATCCATACGCCGTTCGGTATCTCGGGCGGTCTCAATGGCGGCGGTTCGACCCTGATTATCAACAAGGGAACCGATGAAGAGTTCGACGCCGGTATGTATGCGACCGGCGTCAGGCTCAAGAAGGGCGACAAGATTTTCTACGGCTCGTCGGGTGGCGGCGGCTTCGGCAATCCCCTGGACCGCGAACCGGAACTGGTTCTGGCCGATGTCATCGACGAATGGCTGACCATGGAAGCGGCCGAGGAATATTATGGCGTGGTGATCGAGGAAATCGACGCCGAAGCGGCCGATTACCGGATCGACGAGGAGAAGACCAAGGTGGCGCGCGACGTTCTGCGTCAGAAGGGCTTCCCCGAGGGAACCGCCGCCTTCCAGGTCAATCCTCTCGGCAAGGATATCAAGCCGGACCGGATTCCGACTGAGGAAGAGGTCCGTTCCCACCTTGCGATTTCCCGTCCTCCGGGGTGGTAAGCCGAATACCGGCGGGAGACGAACCGGCAATTCCGTTTGAGCGTTGATCAATTCTAGGGGGAGTAACGTGAACAACGAGTTGCCGAAAGTTCATGATACCGTCGTCCATATGCTTGCCGAATCTGGCCAAAAAGCCGGCGCCGCGCACGCCCTCAGTTTCGAGGGAAGGGACCTTACCTACAGCCAATATATCCGTTGCGTCGGCGGCTTTGCGTCTGAACTTCTGGAGCTTGGCGTCCGCGGCGGGCGGGTTGCCCTGGTCTGCGGCAACTCCATCGAAATGGCCGTCGCCCTGTTCGCCATCCATGCCGCCGGCGCCCAGGCGGTGCCCGTCAATCCGATCTATACGGCCCGCGAAATGACCCATATTTTGAAGGATTCCGATCCGGCGGCGGTGATCCATGATGAACAAACGGCGGCCGTGGTCGAACCTCTGGTAAAGGAAATCGGGATCGCCGAGGGTATTCTGGTGGGCGGCAAGGAAGGCCGGCTTTTGGATAAATGGCGCGATGACGGGCAGGCCAAATTGCCAGACCAATTGCCCGGCCCCGAGACCCTCGCCACCTTGCAATATACCGGCGGCACCACCGGCCTGCCCAAGGGCGTCAATATTTCCCACGGCCAGATGTCGGTGAATATCTCGCAGCGCGAAGCTGTCCTGCCGACCCGCCCGGACAACGAAACGGTGCTCTGCGTGATGCCGTTGTTCCACGTGTTCGCCAGTTCCATGTGCCTGCATCTGACCGCCTATTGCCGGGGACGGCTGGTGATCCTGCCGCGCTATCATCCGGCCTTGGTGCTAGACACCATCGAGAACGAAAAAATCACCCGCCTGCCGGCCGGGCCGACCGTGTTTAACGGGCTGATGGGGTTCGAGGGCTTCGAAAACCGCGATTTCACCTCCCTGGTGACGGCCTATTCCGGGTCGGCGCCGTTGCCCGAGGAAACCTTGAAACGCTGGCAGGAACTGACCGGCTGCCCGATCCTGGAAGGCTACGGTCAAAGCGAGGCGGGCCCGGTCCTGACCTATATCGGCGAGGCCGAGGCGATCAGGCCCGGCTCGGTCGGCAAACCGATCCCGCAGACGGAAATTCAAATTGTCGATGTCGAAACCGGCGCCAAGATATTGGGGCCGGGGGAACAGGGCGAGATCCGCGCCCGTGGCCCGCAGATCATGTCCGGCTACCGCAACCGGCCCGAGGAAACGGCGGCGGCGTTGCGTGGCGGCTGGCTCTATACCGGCGATATCGGCGAGTTCGACGAAGACGGCGACCTGTTCATTCGCGACCGCAAAAAGGACATGGCGATTGTCGGCGGCTATAACGTTTATCCCCGCGAAATCGATGAGGTCCTTTATTCGAACCCCGCCGTTCACGAAGCGGCGGCGGTCGGCGTGCCCGACGAATACCGGGGTGAAATCATCAAGGCCTGCGTCGTGCTGAAACCCGGTGCCGAGGTCAGCGCCGATGATCTGTTGGATTACTGCCGGGAAAACCTCGCCAAATACAAGGTTCCCGCCGCCATCGATATCGTCGACGAGGTTCCCAAAACCACGGTCGGCAAAATCGATAAACTGGCGCTCCGGAAAATCGCCTCGGGCGGAGCTTCCTAGGGCCCATTGGGCGCTACCGCTATAGATACTTCCCACAGTTGCCGCGCGGGCGCGGTGTGCCTTATGACCGTCGGCGGGGATGTTTGATGAACAGATTTGTTGAGGATCCATGAGCCTGCTGCTTCGCATCGTTTTAACGCTGCTTCTGATCGTCGCGTTGGCCTTGGCCGTTCTGGTTTTCCAGTCGCAGCCGACGATTCAATTGATCCTCGCCGTCGCCACCGTCGGCCTCGCCATTTACATCTGGATGGCGAAAAAACTGGGGATCAAGGAAAGCATGCAGGGCGCCGAAAATCCGGCGCGCATGGACCGGGAAGCGAAACAGCTTATCGATATTGTGTTGAAGGCCTTCAACGCCGAGGGCGCCGATCGGATAGGTAAGGGAACCCAGGGCATCATCCAAAATACCGCGCGCAATATCAAAGACGGCAAGGCCAAGAGCGAGCGCGAAGCGGCCATGGCGCTGGCCACGGTTCCCGCCTCCAAGTTCGAAGAGACGCGCAATGTCGCCTACCTGGCCGCGACCATCGCCAAATACTACCTGCTGGCCGACGACAAGACCGACGACGGCGCGCGCACCCGAACCCGCGTCAAAAACTTCATCGCCGGCATCCACGATACCAACATGTAAGCGGGCTTAGGCAGCCTTAACTGCGGCCCGTAATTGTCGTCATGCCCCGGTTTAACCGGGGCAGGTGCGATGTTTCTATTCCGCACTCGACTTAATTCGTACAATTTTGTACGATACATGCATGAACGGCAACGAGCTTATTCGCCGCCTTCGTAAGATTGCCCGGCCCACGGATTTATCGGGGCGTGGCCATCAGCATCAACCAAAATCGCGGCAAGGGTTCCCACGCCACCCTAAATTTCGGGAACCGGCGCACGACGATTAAGGATTTGAAAAAGGAAATCGGCGAAGGGCTACTCCGTTCCATGTTGAAGGATTTGGGGCTCGACCGAACCGAACTTTAGGATACCGGATCATGACCACTATCTCGCTCGCATACCCCGCCAAGCTTACCGAGGATGAAGATGGCAGGTTCGTCGTCTCTTTTCCCGACTTCGGTTGGGGCGCCACCGACGGCGCAACCCGGGACGAAGCCCTTGAGGAAGCGCAGGACTGCCTGGAAGAAATGATCGCCGGCTTGCTGGTCGAGGGAGAAGCCCTGCCCAAACCCTCGCCGGCACGTGGGCGGTCGCTGGTGCGCCCGGGCGTCCTGATCGCGGCGAAGGCGGCGCTCAACCAAGCGTTTCGCGAATCCGGCACAACCAGGGTCGCCCTCGCCAAGGCGCTCGGCGTGGGCGAAGCCGAAGTACGGCGCATGCTGAGCCCGCGCCATAAAACCAAGATCACGCGCCTCGAAGACGCGCTTGCGATCCTCGGCAAACGGTTGGAGCTCAGTGTTGCTGACGCGGCGGCGTGACAATAATGGGTAAAGTAAAAACTTTAGGCCGATTGGGGATTGGCCGGGTTGGCCAATCGGCCGCCCCGGAGATTCGCGACTGGATGGTCCGGTTGGCCAATCGGCCGTCCCGATGATTCGGAGAGAGATGCTCCGGCCACGCCTTTCGCAAATAAGCGGAGCGCCACATCGGAGCGCGGACGGATATTGGGCCGCCAAAATTTGGACAAGTGCCATGCCGGACGGCCAATCGGCCAACCATGCCAACCCCGATTGGCCTGTTCCCGTGGGCCATCCCCCGCCCGCGCGGCTGTTGGTGGCTAAAATATAAACAGGTGCCAAGATCGACGCCCGTCTGGCCGACCCGGCCATCCCCAGGCGGGCTGTGCCTACAACTCCCCCTTCTCCCGCATCCCCCAATAGCGCAGCAGCGGGAAGGTGGAGAAGACCGAAGGGGCTTCGGTGGGCTGGGCATTGGTCAGGTAACTGGCGTCGAGATCGTCCAGTTTGTTGACGCCCAAGAGTTTCATGTCGATGCTGATTTCTTCTTCCAGGATTTCCAGCATGCGGTGGACGCCGGCTTCGCCGGCGGCGCCGACGGCGATCGCCTGCAATTTGCCCAGCGCCACCATGTCGGCGCCGAGGATCAGTGCCTTCAGGATATCGGTGCCGCGCAGGAAGCCGCCGTCGATGACGACACGGGCGCGCCCGGCCACCGCCTCGACGATTTCGGGCAACACCTCGATGCTGCCGAGGCCGTGGTCCAACTGGCGCCCGCCATGGTTGGAGATGTAGACCACATCGACGCCGTGCTGGGTGCACAGTTCGGCGTCTTCGGGGCGCATGATGCCCTTCAGCATCAGCGGTATGTCGGAAACCTGGCGCATCTTGTCGAACACATCCCAGTCGAATTGCTGGCGCCATTTGGGATCGCCGCGGCCGCGCGGGTTGTCGGCGCGGGCGTCTAGATGTCGGATCAGGTTGCGTTCGCGGCGGCTGTAATGATCGCTATCGACGGTGACGCAAAATCCCTTGACGCCGAGATCGATGCTGCGCAGCATATAATCCCGGATCCAGTTGAAATCGCCGAACACATAGAGCTGGAACAGCCAATGATCGCCCGCTTCGGCGCTGACCTCCTGCATGCCCGGTTCGGTGACGCTGGATTGCATGAAATCGACACCGAATTCGCGCGCCGCCCGCGCCGGCAATGCGGCGCCGCCGTCGCAGATGGTGTGCAGCCCGCCGACCGGCGCCAGGAACAGCGGCAGGCGCTGGCGGCGGCCCAAAAATTCGCGACTGGTATCGGTATTCAAGACATTGCGCATGACCCGCGGGCGCAGGGCCAGGCTGTCGATGCCCATCCGGTTGCGCTTCAGCGAGGCTTCGGATTCGGTGCCGCCGGCGATATAGTCCCAGCGCTGGTCGCCGAGCCGCTTTTGCGCATCGGCAATCAGTTCGGTGGTCGTGTTATAGCGCCCGCGCGCGGCCTCGTAGGCGGCGCCGCGGCGCTGCTCCTGGTCGATGTCGAACATCGGATGCCTTTATTCCTTGGGGCCTCCCCCCGCCATGCTTCTAGATTCGCGCGCCTATTACGCCATCTTGCCTCGGGCTCCGCAAGGCACCTTGCGGGCGCACCGGAAAGGCCGGTTTTTCTTGCATTTGTTCGCTATATGTTCTATACTGTAAAACGCTGATTTGAGATCGTGAATGGGCCGGTTTCGATGGCGCGCTTGCCGGCTGGCCGTAGGGGCGGGTTTCAAACCCGGCCCCTACCACGGTCCGCTGTCTCTCTGCTTCAAATGCCCGGAAAAGCCAACAAATGCCTATAAAAGCCAATGATGCCTATGCCCGTTTACGGCGAAATATGTCGCACCAAGCCATGCGCTTCGCACATGGCTTCGGCGGGGGACAGGTTCGCGCATCATCAGCCCCGGCAATCGAAAACCCCGATTGTGGCCTCGAGGAATGTTTCGATTTATGATCGCCGCAATCAGAATCAAATATTAGTGAGGAGAGCCCCGTGAAGACCCATGCATTCCGTATTTATAAGACTGGCGCGCCGTCGGTGATGAAGTGGGAACAGGTTGAGCTTGCCGATCCCGGCCCGGGTGAAGTGTTGCTGCGCCACACGGCGATCGGCTTCAACATGGTCGAGACCTATTTCCGGAGCGGCCTTTATCCGCTCCCCGGCCTGCCCGCCGGATTGGGCGTCGAAGGCGCCGGCGTCATCGAGGCGGTCGGGCGCCGGGTCAAGGGTTTGAAGCCAGGGACCCGCGTCGGCTATGCCGGCGGCGGACCGCAAGGCTCTTACGCCGAGGCGAGGCTGATTTCCGCCGCCGCGTTGATCAAACTGCCCGCCTATATCGACGAGCGAACCGCCGCCGCCGCGATTTCCAAGGGATGTACGGTGCAATTTCTGTTCAACCAAACGCACAAGCTGAAAAAGGGCGAAACCATCGTCTTTCATGCGGCCGCCGGCGGCGTCGGGTTGATCGCCTGCCAGTGGGCCAAGGCGGTCGGCGCCACCGTCATCGGTGCCGTCGGTACCGAGGAAAAAGCACGCCTCGCCAGGCGCCACGGCTGTAAACATCCGATCGTCGTCAAGAAACCGCAGGACCTAACCGATGCGGTGATGCGCATCACCAAGGGGGTCGGCGTCGATGTGGTCTACGATTCGATCGGCAAGGATCTGTGGCAATCGTCGCTGGACAGTGTCCGGCGGCGTGGCCTGGTCGTCAATTTCGGCAGCGCGTCTGGAACGCCGCCGCCGTTGGATCTGGCCCGAGAGGGAACGCAGAAATCGGCTTATTTTACGCGCGCCGCCGGCCTCAATTACATGACCAGCCACGAGGTGCGCAAAGCCAGCGCCCGGCACCTGTTCCGGATGATCAAGTCAGGCGCCGTGAAGGTCCGCATCGGGCAGACCTACCCGTTGCGCGAGGCCGCCAAGGCGCACCGCGACGCGGCGGCGCGCAAGACCACCGGCTCGACGCTATTGATACCTTGATTCCCGATGGCCGCCCTTATGCCGCCGCCGGAACTTCGATGCCGAGCAGCTTCGCGGCGTTGCCGCCCATGACCCGGGCCTTGTCGGCGTCGCTCAGGCCCTGGACCGAATCGACGTGGCCGACCGGATCGGGCTGGGCCATGTCGAACGGATAGTCGGTGCCCATGACGATGTGATCGGGCCCCCAGACCTCGATAAGGTGGCGCAGCTGCGGCTCGTTGAAGACGACAGTGTCGAAATAGAGCTTCTTCACATGCTCCATCGGCGTCGTGCCGATATTTACGCGGCAATCATCGCGCCGCTCCCAGGGGTGATCGAAGCGGCCCCAATAGGAAGGGATATAGCCGCCGCCATGGGCGATGCAGATTTTAAGGCCGGGATAGCGGTCGAGATAGCCGTCGAAGACCAGATGCCCGACGGCCAGCGCGCTTTCCAGGGGATGGCCGATCAGGTTGCGGAAATAATGGTCGTCCATGCGTTCGGTGAAGCTGGTGCCGATCGGGTGCATGAAGATCAGGGTGCCGGTTTCCTCGGCGCGGGCGAAAAAGCTTTCGAGGCCGGCGCGGGTCAGTTCCTTGCCGTCGACATTGGTCGAAATCTCGATCCCCTTGAGGCCGAGATCATCGATGCAGCGGTTCATTTCGGCGACCGCCATGCCGGCGTCCTGCAACGGCACCGTGCCCATGCCGACGAAGCGGTCCGGGTGCGCAGCCACGATTTCGGCCACCCGGTCATTGATGATGCGGCACGATTCCCGGGTCGCGTCCGCCGGATAGCCGTAATTGTAATGGAACGGCGATGGCGATATGGCCTGCACGTCGATGCCGTCGCGGTCCATGTCTTTGAGGCGCACCTTGGGGTCGGTCAGGTTGGCGGCGATGCTTTCGGCCTGGCGGGCGTTGATCTCGGCGGTCAGCGGGTTGCGCTCGGCATTGGCTTTCTGCCTTTGCGACGGCTCGGCGCCTTCGAGGGCGGCGTCGGCCGCCGGCACCGCCACGTGGCAATGGATGTCGACGGTAAAATGCTTCTTGCCCTGGCCGACTTGGATGCCGTGGCCGTGATCGGTGGCGGGGGCATGGGGGGCGCATCGATAGAACATGGGTGGCTTCCTTCCCTGGCTTGGTTTCGGCGCTTTTACCAGCAACGAAGCCGCTTCGAAAGACCGCGCCTTGGTATTAATTCATACCATCCAGAAACGCGCCGACCAGGCCGGTGAGGGTGGGGGCATCGATATCGGCATAGGCATAGCGCGCCCGGATGATCGGCTTCCCGACATCGATCAGGCGGGCCAGGTCGATCGGCGTCGCGGCGACGACCACCTCGGCATCGGCGGCATCGATGGTTGCCTCGAGCGCCGCCACCTGCGCCGCGCCGTAGCCGACCGCAGGCAGCACCGGCCCCAGATGGGGATAGCGTTCATAGACCTCGGCGATGGCCGGCGCCGCCGAACTCCGGGGATCGACGATGGCCCCGGCGCCGGCCTCGCGCGCCGCGATGAGCCCGGCGCCATGGGCCATGCCGCCATGGGTCAGGGTCGGGCCGTCCTCGACCACCAGGGCGCGCCTGCCATGAACCGCGCCGGCGTCATCCAGCACCACCGGCGATGCGGCATGGACCAGCGGCACATCGGGGACAATGGCGCGGATATTGCGCGTTACCTCATCGATGGCGCCGGCTTCGGCGGCGTCGGACTTGGCGATGACCGCGATATCGGCCATGCGCAACACCGCCTCGCCGGGATGGTGGGTGGTTTCCTGGCCCGGGCGCAGGGCGTCGGCGAGCACGATATGCAGGTCCGGCCGGTAGAACGGAAAATCGTTGTTGCCGCCGTCCCAGAGCAGGATATCGGCCTCCTTGGCGGCCGCTTCGCCGATGGTTTGGTAATCGACGCCGGCAAAAACCAGCGTCCCCTCGGCGATGTGGGGTTCGTACTCCTCGCGCTCTTCGATGGTGCAGTCCGCCGCCGCCAGGTCATGGAGGCTGGCGAAGCGCTGCACCGCCTGGGCGGCGAGATCTCCATAGGGCATGGGATGGCGGATGACGGCGACCCCGAGGCCGCGGCCGCGCAGGAACCTGGACAGGTGCCGGGTGGTCTGCGACTTGCCGCAGCCGGTGCGGATCGCCGATACCGCGATCACCGGCTTGGCCGCATCGATCATCGTGCGCGCCGGACCCAACTGGATGAAGTCGGCGCCGGCGGCGAGCGCCCGCGAGGCATGATGCATGACGGTGGCGTACTCGACATCGGAATAGGCGAAGACAATCTCGCTGACCCCGTGCGCGCCGCAGAAATCGGTCAGGCCGGCTTCCTCGATGATCGGGATGCCATCGGGGTAGAGCGGGCCGGCAAGCTCGGGCGGGTAGCGGCGGCCCTCGATACCGGGGATTTGCGCCGCCGTGAAGGCCAGCACCTCGGCGCCAGGATCGCCGCGATAGACCATGTTGAAATTATGGAAATCGCGCCCCGCCGCACCCATGATGACAGTGCGCCTCGGCTTGCTCACCGGACCTTTACCGCCTGCCATGGTTCCTCCGCCGTATCAATACTCTTCGCTGCCCGGCGCCTAAGCCGCGGCGGAAACCGCCTCCAAGCGCGCCGCTCAAAGCATCGCGCGGGCCATTTCCAAGGGCCCCGAATCGATCCAATCGTCGATATCGAAATCGCCTTCGATGAAGGCCCATTTCAAAAGGAAATCCTTTTGCGCCTTAAGGCCGGCGATCCAATCGTCGTCGAGGCCCGGCGCAAACTTGGCGTGGAAATCTGGACCATAAGCCGCTCCGGCCCATTCCAGGGGGGCGCCGACATCGGCGGCAACGATTGCGGCCGTGGCCCACGGGTTGTCCTCGGCCCAGCGCGCCGCTAATAGCAACTGCTTCATATAGCGCGCCACCAGATCGGGGCGTTCGCGCAACAGCGCGCCGCTTACCGTCAGCGCCGCCGGTGTTTCGTTGCCGCCGCTTATCGCCGGATCGGCGTTAAAGCCGAACTCGGCGACTTCGACCGCGCCGAGGGATGCCGCCATATGGGCTCCCGTCGCGCCAATCGTATAAATGGCATCCACCTCGCCCCTGATCAGGGCGAAGCTATCGGCCTTCTGACGGCGGGCGCGGTTGCCGCCGGCCCAAAGGGTGCCGCTGTGGGAGGCGGCGTCGGCGCCGATATAGGTCTCCTCGACCGGAAGATAAACCAGTTCCACATCTTTTTCGTCCATCCCCTCGATGGCAAGCGCGGTCAGCACGCCGCGCAGGCACATGGCACGGAAAAAATCGATTTGGTCATTGACCCGCTTGGGAATCCCGATGCGCCGGCCCTTGAGCCCGCGCACATTCTTGATCCCGGATTCGGGCAGGGCGAGCACCGCCTGGTATTCCTCCACCCAGGTAAGCCCGATGAGCGCCATGTCGCCGCCGCCGGCGCGGGTCCAGATCGGTGGTATATTGCCGCCTTGGCGGAAGGAATCCGCTTGCCGGTGATCAAAGTGGGATTCGCGCACTTCGCGCGCTTCGGATGCGCGCAAGGACGAGATGGTGATGCCTTCGTCGGCGAATTCGGCGTCCAGCCAGCCGTGATCGATGGCGATCGAACTGGCGGTCGGCACCGGGCAGCGCGTGTACCACAGGCTTTCAATCGCCTGGCCGCCGCGCCTCGACCCGTGCAAGGGTTCGATTACGGTTTGATCCGGCATGCTTGCTCCCCCGATTCACGGTTATCGGGTTCAAATGTAAACCAACCGGCGGCCCGAGTCTGTGAATTTGTTTGGACCCATCGCGCCGCTCATGCCCTCGCCACTTGGATGGCGCGCCAGACCTTTTCCGGCGTCGTCGGCATTTCCACGTGGCGGACGCCGAATTCGGCCAAGGCATCGACAATAGCGTTGACCAAGACGCCGAGGGCCGGCGTCGTGCCGCCCTCGCCGCCGGCGCGGATGCCGAGCGGGTTGATCGGCGTCGGCACTTCGGAAATCTCGACGATGAAGGACGGCATGTTGCCGGCCCGCGGCATCGCGTAATCCATGAACGAGCCGCCGTGCATCTGCCCGGTCTCGGCATCGTAAGCGGTGCTTTCCAAAAGCGCCTGGCCGAGGCCCTGGACGATGCCGCCATGGGCCTGGCCGTGCAGGATCAGGGGATTGATGGCCCGCCCGACGTCGTCGACGCCGACATAGCGGACGATCTCGACCTGGCCGGTGTCGGCGTCGACCTCGACCTCGCAGATGTGGCAGCCGAAGGGATAGGCCGGCTTGGTCTGGGTGAAATCGCCCTCGCCGGTCAGCGGCCCTTGCAGATCCTCGGGCAAATCGTGCCGCTCCATCGCCGCCTTGGCGACCTCGAATATATCGAGGGAGCGGTCGGTGCCCTTGATGCCGAAGCGGCCATCGGTGAATTCCATATCGGTTTCGGATGCCTCCAGGACGTGGCTTGCGATGTGCTTGCCTTTTTCGATGATCACCTCGGTGGCCATGCCGATGACGACGCTGGCAAGCCGCATCGAGCGGCCCGAATGGGTGCCGCCGCCGACCTCCACGATGTCGGTGTCGCCGGTGATCAGGCTGACCGCGTCGATGGGCACGTCCAGCCATTCGGTGATCAGTTGGGCGAAGCTGGTTTCATGGCCCTGGCCGCTGGACAGGGTGCCGATCACGACGTCGATCCCGCCTTCGGGATGCACGGTCATCTCGGTGCGTTCGCGCGGCGCCCCGGTGGAGGTTTCCATATAGGCGGCGATGCCGAGGCCGCGATGGAGGCCGCGCTTCGCCGATGCCGCTTTACGCGCCGCAAAACCGGGCAGGTCGGAAAGGCCGATGGCCTGGTCCATCACCTGCTCGTAAGCGCCGGAATCGTAGGTCATGCCGAGGCCGTTGGCATAGGGCATTTCGTCGGGCTTGATCATGTTGCGGCGGCGCAATTCGATCGCATCGAAGCCGCATTCGCGCGCCGCCAGATCGACCAGCCGCTCGATGACATAGATCACCTCGGGCCGGCCGGCGGAGCGATACGGATTGATCGGAGCCGTGTTGGAATGCACGCCGCGCGCCCGGAAATATGCCGCCGGAATGCGATAGACGCCGGTCATGATCTCGACGCCCTTGGTCAGCGGCACCAGGGATATGGTGTGGGCGCCGATATTTCCGATGTTGGAACCGCGCAATCCCAGGAAATTGCCATCCTCGTCGAGCGCCAATTCGGCTTCCACATGCAGATCGCGGCCCTGGTAATCGGTGAGGAAGGATTCGGAACGCTCGGCCGTCCATTTCACCGGGCGGCCCAGCTTTTTCGCCGCCCAGGGCATCATTGCGAATTCCGGGAAAAAGGAATTACGGGTGCCGAAATTGCCGCCGACCTCCTTCGCCACCACGCGCACCATGTCGGGCTCGATCCCAAGGATATGAGCCAGTTCCATTTTCGGGCGGACGATGCTGCCGCCGCCGGCATAGAGGGTGTAGCGCCCGGTATCCTCGTCATAAACGCCGACCGCGGCGCGCGGCTCCATCGGCACGCCGGTGACGCGCCCGATCCAGGTTTCGAACTTGACCACGTGCGCGGCCTCGGCGAAAGCGGCCTCGGCGGCTTGCCTGTCGCCGACATCGGCGTCGATACAGAGATTGGAATCATGGCCGTCGTAAAGTATCGGCGCGTCCGCCTCGACCGCGTCCTTGGTGACCGTGACCGGGGGCAGGGGCTGGTAATCGACGGCAACCCGCTCGGCGCCGTCCTTGGCGGCGGCCAGCGTTTCGGCAATGACCAGGGCGACCGACTCGCCGACATAACGGACACGGTCGGTGGTCAGGACAAAATGGGGGCAGATAACCATCTTCGACCCGTCCCGGTTGACCAGCGTGATATCCAGGCCCGAGGTCGGCACCGGGTTGTGGGGAATCGGTTTGAGCCCGTCGGCCTCTAAATCGGCGCCGGTGAAGACGGCGACGACGCCGGGCTGGGCGGCGGCATCGGCGGTATCGATGCCGCGGATGGCGGCATGGGCGTGCGGCGAGCGCACGACCTGGGCGTAAAGCTGGCCGGGCTGGTTGAAATCATCGCTGAAACAGCCTTGGCCGGTGATCAAGCGCTTGTCTTCCTTGCGCCGGACGGGGTCTCCTATGCGTTCGTTCATATCGGGTGTTTCCAGTATTGAAGGTTTATTACGCCGCGTTGTGTGGCGCTCAGTCGTTTCCAGTCAGGCATTGCCGCGCAGTTCGCGCCAGAGGCCAAGTTTCACTTGCGCCGTCCGGTCGGTGTAGCTGAACAGGGTGGCCTCGGTGTCCGCCTCCAGCCGGTAGGCAACCCAGCAGGGGATAGCGAAAATATCGCGGGGCTTCCATTCGATGGTTTTCTCGGCGCCCGGTTCGCCGGCGATGATGCGGCCCGTTCCCTCGACCGGGGAAAACACGGTGTTTTCGGTGCTTCGGTATGCCTCGGTCTTGAAGCCCTTGGGCAGGAGTTGCAGGAAGGTGGACATGGTCGGCATGGCGCTGCCGCCGGTGGTCGGATCGATATATTCCAGCTTGATGCCGGCATAAGGGTCCCATTCGTCGTTTTTGCGCAATTCCTCGAGGGCTTCGCGCGAAGGTTCGTACGGATAGTGGAAGATCGGCGATTCCGGATTGTCCCAGCTTTCGCCGGCCGGGCGCATGTTGGCGCCGTAGCGGGCGCGGCTGTCGCCGGGCGGGCGGTGCAACGGCGCGCGGTCTTCCGGGTAGCCCTCGAAGAACATCGGGCCGAAGGCGGCGACCATCGGGATATCCAGCCCGTCCATCCAGAAAAAGGGGCCGTCGCCGTCATGGCCGTGATCGTGCCAGGTCATCGACGGCGTGATGATAAAATCGCCCGGCTTCATGTAGGATTTTTCGCCGGAAACGGCGGTCCAGGCGCCCTCGCCCTCTAAGATGAAGCGCAGCGCCGACGGCGTGTGCTTGTGCGCCGGCGCGCATTCGCCGGGCAGGATCATCTGCAAGCCGGCATAGAGGCTTTCGAGAATCCGCGGCGGCTGGTCGAGGCCCGGATTTTCCAGCGACAAAACCCGCCGGTTGGCCTCAAAGGCGGTGATCAAGCCGCCGGCCTCGATCAGCAAGGGCCGCAGTTGGTTGTCAAAATCCCAAAGATGGGGCACGGCGCGGACGAAATCCTTGGGCAGGGGCGGTACCAGGGTGGTGGTCCATAGCGGCGACATATCGGTCTTGTCGATCTTGGCGTAATAGGCTTCGCGTTCGGCCTGGTTTTCCGGTTCCGCCACGATCGTTCCCCCTTGCATCCCCCTTGGCAACCCGTTCGAATTACAGTTTGCGCTTCGCGCGGCGGCCAGTCTAGCACCCGGGTGCGGCCGATTGAAGGGCCCCCGCCCGTTCCGGCGTGGTTTATCCGGCCGGATAATGCGCTAGAACAGCTTGAAGACCGCCTGTTCGCTTTGCTGGGCGATCGAGAGCCCGATGGTGCCCAGTTGCAGCCGGGTCTGGAGCGTCAGCAGGTTTGCCGATTCCGCGTTCAGATCGGCATTGATGTACTTGCCGGCGCCTTTTTCGAGGGTGGTGATCAGCGTGTCGGCGAAATCGAGGCGCAAGGAAATGACGTCGGCGTTCGAGCCCAAGGTCAGGGCGCTGGACCTCAGCGTGGTCAAGGCGCTGTCCAGATCGTTGATGGCGAAATCGACATTGGTGTCGGCGGTCCAGTCGGATGCGGCGGTGGTGATCGACAGGGCCGAGGAATCGGAAGCGATGCCGGAAACGGTCAGGGTCGAAGACCCGTCCTCGCTGAAGGTGACCTTCAGGTTTGCCGGTGAACCGGTTAAGAGGTTGGTGCCCTTGTAGATGGAATCATTGGCCAGGTTGTCGAGCTGCGATCTGAGATCGTTGAATTGGACGGCGGCCTTGGACCGGTTGGTGGAGCTTGAATCGCTTTTCGCGCTGAGTGCCAGCCCTTTCATTTCCTCGACGATATCCTCGATCGCCTCGATGCCGTCGACCGCCGTTTGCACGGTGCTGACCGCCTGATCCACATCATTTTTAAGGAGTTGCAGGTCGGTTGCCCGCCCGCTCAGCGTCGCCGCATCGAAAAATGCAACCGAATTGTCGATCGCGGAATTGACTTTCAAACCAGTCGCAAGACGCTCCTGCGTCCTGGCGATCGCATCCGTGGTCCGCTGCAGCGCCAGCAGGTTGGTAGCCGTCGCCGCCGATAGATTAATGGCGGTAACCATTTAACGGTTTCTCCGTCTTCGCGTTTCTGCGATTGTCCGGCGCCATTCTGGCCCGGACCGGCGCGGAACGGTCATTCTGATCGAACAGCACGCCTATCAATTGATAATAGGCGATTTATTGCCGCAATTCAAGAGGCGGCCGGATTCCTGACGGTATTTCAGGCTTCTGGAGACTGCTCCCTAATCGACTATATGATCTCGATTTCGGCCATTTTCGTCATGTTTTTGGTTTCAGGCCGGCCATCTCCTCCAACATCTCCACATAGGCAAAGTAATCCCTTTCGCCGTGTCCGCTGCCGATCATGGCGCTCCAATGCTGGCGCACCAGGGCGGTGATCGGCAGCGGCAGGTTTGCCGCGTTCGCCGTGCTTAGGGCCAGGTCAAAATCCTTGGCCATCTGCCGCGCCGTGAAGGCAGGCGCAAAATCCCGGTTCTTGAGGGTCTCCAGCTTGTATTGGATGACCGGCGCGCCGACCGCGCTGGCGGCGATGATATCGATCATCTGCCGCCAATCGAGGCCGCCGCTTTCGCCGAAGGCCAGCGCCTCGCCCATCATCATCGAGGTGATGCCGACCATGATGTTGATGCTGAGCTTCAGATAGCGCGCCTGATCGTCGCCGCCGATGTAGAATATCTTGCCGCCGATCGTCTCGAAGACCGGCCGGCATTGCTCGAACGCCGATTCCGGCCCCGATGCCAGGATCACCAGCGCGCCTTGCTCGGCCACCGCCACCGAGCCGCTGACCGGCGCCCTGAGGTAGGGAAGGCCGGCTTCGGCCGCGGCCGCGGCGATGTTCGCCGATATCGCCGGCGAAACCGTGCTCATATCGATGAACGGCGTTCCTTGTTCCGCATTGGCGAATATGCCGTCGGCGCCCAGCGCCACCGCTTCGAGGGCGGTATCGTCGGACACCATCGAGATGACGATGCCGGCGCCCGATGCGGCGGCGGCAACCGTCTCCGCGGCTTCGGCGCCGCGTTCCGTCAGCGGTGCACATTTGGCCGCCGTCCGATTAAAAACGGTAAGCGGATATCCGGCGCCGGCCAGTTGGCCGGCCATCGGAAGGCCCATTTTGCCGAGGCCGATCCATCCTATTTTCGGCAAGGTGTTCATTGGCGTTTCCAATCTTTGACCCGGGAGTGGATTTTATTGCCGTGCATTCGGTGCGCGCAAAAGGTTCCGCTTCGCCCTAGCGGTTTTTCGTGGCGTAGGTTTTGGCCGCGTAACCTATTGTAAGTAGAATTACCAGTTATCATTTATAGTTGACGCTAGTTCATTATAGGGAAATGATTTTCCGCTATAAACATTAAATAAATAATTTGGTGGCTGAGGAGATTAGGGTGCCCGAGGGTTTCGACGTCAGATACGAAATTCATGTTCAGGAAGACGGTCGCTGGACCATATATACCGATGCGGCCTCGAAACTGCGTGCCATCGAGGAAGGCCAAAACCTCTTGGCCAGCGGCAAGTTCGACGCCGCCAAGGTGACCGAGGATCGCGGCCAGACCAAGGAAATATTGGTCTGGCATGAAGAGGCCGGCAACCGCGGCGACAAGGCGGTTACCATCACGCCGGTGGATGATTCTCCGGTTTGCGAGAAACTTGACGATTTTTACGGCATCGAGGCGCGCCTTCTGATGGGCCGTTTGTTCCGCCCATATTTGGATGAACAGGGCCTGACGCCGATCGAACTGATCCACGATCACACCAATATCCGGACCCTCAAGCGCAACGACGATCTATGCAACCAGGCACTACAGTGCATCGGTGGTATCTGGGTAAAAAAGACCGGAAAAAAATCCCTCGAGTGCATGGACTTTCTGGACAAGATGGCCGGCCAAATGGTGGCACGCGCCGAAACCATCAAGGATTTGGACAGCTACCAGAAAATGTTCAAGGAAGGCGGCATCAAGAAGGTTATCGAAGCCGCCGCCAAGGAAAAAGATGCCGGTGTCCGCGACTACATCATCCGCGGCGCCCTCGCCAGGCAAATTTCCCGCTCCGCCGACTGGGAAGGAAAGCTCATGGCGTCGGTCGAGCTTGCCGAAAAAGCAAAAGATGCCGCCGCCCTGGCCCTCCTGGACGAAGCCATTGCGGAAGTCCTCGACAGTTCCGAAGCGGCGCAGGAAATTCTTGGATTTCAGCGTAATCTGGCCAGCGCCTTGCAAACCATGGTGCAGATTTGCGCCGGCACCTATTCGATCAGCGAGGATACCAGCGCCCCCCTCGAACGGCTGAGCGCGCTGATGGGCCGAAACGCCATGCCGTGGACGCAAATGGTGCTGATGGAACGGGTCGGCCGCTCCTTGTCGGGCATCGCGCTCTTGACCAAGGGCGCCCGCGAGGACGAACAGGATGCTTTTCGCGAACTGATCAAGCACATGATCGGCAACAAGCTTTTCGCCAACTCAGGGCCATTGTGCGAAGCCGCCACCTTGCGCGCGAAAAGCGTGCTGCGCGATGAGTACGAGGACGAAAGTTCGGAAAATGCCATCGACAGCATGATCTCCCTACTTCCGGCGATCGCCACCAAGCTCGGCTATCTTCTCGATTTGTGCGGAACCGATTTCGGCGCCAAGTCGCAGGACCATATCATTGCCTGCCTGGCCAATCTTCTGGCCGGCGTCACCTCGGTCGTGCAACTGGTCGAATATGGCACCAGCCAGGAAGAAATCATCACCGCCGCCGCCGGAATCCGCGACCGCCTGTTGAAGACCGGGCTGCCGGAAGAGTGGCGCCAGCGCTTTGGCAAGCGGATATACGACCTCCTTATCAGCCATCAGCAAAACGACGGCAAAACTTCGATTTCTCCGGCGGCCAAGGATGATGCCAAGGTGAAAAAGGTCGCCGATCCCGAAAAAGCCCCAGAAAATGACCAAGAAAAAGACCCCGCAAATGGCGAGGGTCCGGTGCCCGAAGGCAAGAAAGACGCCAAGGGCGTTTCCGACGAACCCCTGGCCCGCCTGGAATATGACGAGGGCGATATCATATTCCGCGAGGGCGAGCCCGGCGACGCCGCCTACCTGATCCTGACCGGCAATGTCGATATCTTAAAGAAAGCGGGTGACGCCCAAGTGGTTATCGCACATGTCGGGCAGGGAGCGATCATCGGTGAAATGGCGCTGATCGATTCCGAGCCGCGCATGGCCACCGTCCGCGCCGCGTCCAAGACAGCGGTTACGGTCATTCCCAGTAAGGAATTGAAGATCAGAATGGACCGGCTGCAGAAATTCGATCCGGTCCTGCGCCGCCTCGTGGGCATGATGGTGCAAAGGATGCGGGATTCGGCCTCGACCTCGGTGGAGTCCTGAAACCCTGCTCGGAAGCCTGTTTAGACACCTATCATATCCATCACCGCTTGATGCAATTCACCGCTCGCGTCGGCCAGTTGCCGTGACATGGCGAAGTGGTGGGCGCCGGGGACCTGGATCTCGGTGACATCGAGGCCGGCGTCGGCCCAAGCGGCGGCGAAGCTGCTCGATTGACGCTTAAACTCGTCCAGTTCCGGCTCGCCATAGCCAATGATCAGCGGCCCCGCGGCGGCGGGTAAATGGCGGATCGGGCTCAGGGCGTGCGCGGTTTCCAGATCCATGTTCAAGGCTTCGTTGGGACCCTTGGCGGCGCGCACCAGGGCTTCCAGATCGAACACCCCGGACAGGGCGCAGGCGCCCTTGACCGCGTCTTCGGGAATACCATAGCGATCATGCCAGCCGGGCATCACCGTGGTTCCGGTCAAATGGCCGCCGGCGGAATTGCCGGACACGAACAGGCGCTCCGCATCGCCGCCAAAATCGGCGATATTGCCATGCACCCAGGCAACCGCCTGGCGTATATGATCGACGATCTCCGCCATGCCGTGACCCGGCGCCAGGCCGTAATCGATGGGCACCCAGATGACGCCGCGCCCGACGATTGCGGGCGCCGGAAGGCTGCGGGTTTGCTTGGTGCCCTGGGTCCAGCCGCCGCCGTGGATATCGATCAGCACCGGCGCCCGCCCATTGCCCCCAGAGGCGCCTTCCGGTGCGTAGATATCCAATTTCTGTAAATCGCCAACCCCATAGGCGATGTCGAATACGCCGGAAACTTTGGTGCGGGCCTCGGCCGCCAGCTCAGCCGATTCCTTCATATAGGCACCCAGATTTTCAACGCTTTTATGGACCGCCATATTCGCCGACAGCTGCTCCGCCGTGTAGCCTTGATAGACGATATCCGATGTCGTGTCCGGCATCATTGCCCTCCTCAATATTTATCGGCTTCTTGGGCGTCAGAATGACCCGGATGGCGTGACTCCACAATCCCCATCGGCTAGGCTTAGCCGCTGAAGGATTAGGGAGTGACCGGCACATGCGCAGCATTCTTTCGGAGCTGGAAGACCAGCTCAAACCCGACCATACGGCGCTGCTGGTGGTCGACATGCAGAACGATTTCTGTGCCGAGGGAGGATACCTGCACCGGACGCGCGGCTTGGATATGAGCCCCAATAAGGTGATTGCCGACAACATCAACCGTCTGGTCGATCTGGCCCGCGAAACCGGCATGACCGTGGTCTGGATCGTTGCCATCTACGACCATAAATATCTGTCCGACAGTCACCTGGCCAAAATCCAACACCGGAGCAATGAAGGCGTTCTCTGTGCCGAGGGCACCTGGGGGGCCGATTTCTACGAAATGTCGCCGGGTGACGGCGAGATCGTCATCCAGAAACACCGTTTCAGCGCTTTTCACGGCACCAGGCTCGACGATTACCTGCGCGGCCACGGCGTCAAGACGCTGGTGGTGACCGGCGTTGCCACCAACATCTGCGTCGATTCGACCATCCGCGACGGCTTTTTCAACGGCTATTATATCGTCGTGCCCGAGGAATGCGTCGGCGGCGAGCAAACCCTGCACGACGCGACGCTGAAGACGGTGGACTATGCCATCGGTACCGTCACCAGCGGCGATGAAATCATCAAGCTGGTGGGTGCTAACGCCCTGGCCGCGCAATGAACATTAGGAATTGAGTTGGAGAGATCATTATGACCGAACGGGTGCAAAAGGGCGGCCTTTCCATCGCCAAAAATCTCGCCGATCTGGTCGCCGATGATATCGCGCCGGGCACCGGCATCGACGCGGATGCGTTTTGGGCATCGTTCGAAGAGATGGTCGGCGATCTGGCGCCGAAAAACAAGGCGCTGATGGACAAACGCGACGATCTGCAAGCTAAGATCGATGCCTGGCACCAGGAGCGCAGGGGCCAGCCCCATGACGCCGCCGCCTACAAGCAATTCCTCGCCGATATCGGCTATCTGTTGCCCGAGGGCGGCGATTTCAAGGTAACGACAGCGAATGTCGATGCCGAAATCGCCAGCATCGCCGGGGCGCAGCTGGTGGTGCCGGTGACCAATGCCCGTTTCGCCCTCAACGCCGCCAACGCCAGGTGGGGCAGCCTTTATGACGCCCTTTACGGCACCGACGTGATTTCCGAAGACGGCGGCGCGGAAAGGGCCGGCGCCTACAACCCGGTGCGCGGCGCCCGTGTGATCGAATTCGCCGCCGATTTTCTCGATCAGGCCGTGCCCTTGGCCCAGGGCAGCCACCGGGACGCCGCCGGCTACGCGGTGGTTGGCGGCGCCTTGTCGGTAAGCCTCGGCGGCGGCGGCGAAACCGGGCTCGCGGCGGCGGACCAGTTCGCCGGCCATGTTGGCGATGCGGGCGCGCCGTCGGCGATCCTTCTCCGCCATCACGGCCTGCACATCGAAATTCAGATCGATGCTACCGACGCGATCGGCAAGGACCACGCCGCCGGCGTCAAGGATATCGCGCTCGAGGCGGCGATCACCACCATCCAGGATCTCGAGGATTCGATCTCGGCGGTCGATGCCGAGGACAAGGCGCTCGCCTATGGCAACCTCCTCGGCCTGATGAAAGGCGATCTCGAGGATAGCTTCGAGAAAGGCGGCGCCATGATGACCCGCCGCCTGGAAGCGGACCGGGAATACACGGCGCCGGATGGCGGCGGCCTTACCCTGCCTGGCCGCAGTTTGCTTCTGATCCGCAATGTCGGGCACCACATGTATACCGACGCGGTCGAGACCAGTGGCGGCGGCGAGGTGCCGGAAGGCATGCTCGACGCCATGCTGACCGGCCTGATCTGCATCCACGATCTGAAAGCCGGCGGCAAATACCGGAACAGCCGCTCGGGCAGCATCTATGTGGTCAAGCCCAAGATGCACGGCCCCGAGGAAGCCGCCTTCACGGCGGAAATCTTCGGCCGCGTCGAAACGGCGCTGGGGCTTCAACCGAACACCATGAAGATCGGCATCATGGACGAGGAACGGCGGACCACGCTCAACCTCAAGGAATGCGTGCGTGCCGTCGCCGAGCGCGTGGTCTTCATCAATACCGGTTTCCTCGACCGCACCGGCGATGAAATCCATACCAGCATGGAGGCCGGTTCGTTCCTGCGCAAAAACGTCATCAAGGGCGAACCCTGGATCGCGGCTTACGAAGATTGGAACGTCGATGTCGGGTTGGAGACCGGTTTCAAGGGGGTCGCCCAGATCGGCAAGGGCATGTGGGCGATGCCCGATGAAATGAAGCAGATGATGGACGCCAAGCAAGGCCACCCGATGGCCGGCGCCAACACCGCCTGGGTGCCGTCGCCGACGGCGGCGACCCTGCACGCCATCCACTACCACCAGGTTGACGTCGCCGCGCGCCAGGATGAATTGATGGATCGGCCGCGCGCCGATATCGACGATATCCTGACCATCCCGCTTTTGGGCGGCGCCAATCTGTCGGAGCAGGAAATCCAGGAAGAATTGGACAACAACGCGCAGGGCATTTTGGGTTACGTCATCCGCTGGGTCGAACAGGGCGTCGGCTGTTCCAAGGTGCCCGATATCAACGATGTCGGCCTGATGGAAGACCGCGCCACCTTACGTATCTCCAGCCAGCATATCGCCAACTGGCTGCATCATGGCATTTGCACCGAAGATCAGGTGACCGAGACCATGCAGCGCATGGCCGCCGTCGTCGACCGGCAGAATTCCGGCGATCCGGGTTACCGTCCCATGGCCCCCGATTTCGGCGCCTCGGTCGGCTTCCAGGCGGCCACCGATCTGGTGTTCAAGGGCTTGCAGCAGCCCAACGGCTACACCGAACCGATCCTGCACGCAAGGCGGCGGGAGGCCAAGGCGGCAGCAGGGTAGCAGCCCGCATGGGGTTGGCCCACGGGAGCAGGCCAATCGGGGATGGCATGGTTGGCCGATTGGCCGTCCGGCTAGACTCGGAACTCAGTTCATGCGGGGATCGGACTTGACAACTCACAGCGTTAATAAGGCACGTTCCGGCAGCAAGATTGTCGAAGCGTGGAGGAAGGCAAATTCACGATTCAAGACCTGACCCCTATGCTCATGACCCCTATGCTCTAAAAGGACGATTGTTCCCATCTATAGTGCTCTAAAAGAATTTTATATCGCTTTTGACCATCAATTTCGGGGCTCAAGTTATCTGACATCTTTCCACTCTGTCAGTATCTCCACTCCTTCTTAAACCTAACAATTTTCAAGCTCGAAATGAAATATATACAACGTTCTAATCGAATATAAATCTAAGACTATTTAGTCAAAAATGCTTGGGATGTCCGAGCCATCATAATGGAGTGTGGCTACATCAAGAGTTCCAGAACTCCAGGTGGTTGAGCCACGGCGAAGTTTCAAAATTTCACGCATCGTGGCCAACGAAACTGAAATCGCTTTGTCCATCTTTCTGTAGGTAAGACCGGTATTTTGCCGAAATGTCTTCGGGTCGTGGAGCGTAATTTCACTAATGTGAAACAAGGATTTATCTCTTAACACCTTAATCGCTGAGGAAAATTCATTGAGAAAGTCGATATCTTCCTGTTCAGGTGAATATCCGGAAACGTGATTTAACGCTTCACGGTGAACCCACCAAAATCCAGACCGTCCCTTCGTAGTTTGTTTTTCCAAAATTAAAGCTAATACCCCTTGAGTCGAAAAACTAAATGCTGCATTTACAAGACCTGGAAAACCAGAGCGAACATCACGCGAATTAGAAACCGTTTTCCTTAACACCTGGTGCGCCGTTCTCTGCGCTTTCACAATCTCTATGTCGTTTAGGCAACGAAATAGGGCTTTATCAAATCGGTCCCAATCCATTCCTACCCTCCAATGATTGTCAAAGGAAAAAGAATTCCAGAAACTTGATAATCAGTTCTCGTTCATACCAAACTCTCTGGTATGGAGACGGTCCTTCCATGATGCTTCAAGTCTTTGGACATCCTGGGATTCCATGTCTGGAGATACGCGCTGTAGGATCGTAAAACGAAACTTACTCGGATCACGCTTGCGAAGCTTTTTATTTCCGCCGTGACCGGATTTCGCATAGTTAAGCCACCTTCCCAAAATATTGTCTTGGCCAAAGGCAGCCCCCACGTATCCCTTTTTATTTTCTTCATCGAAGATGTAATAGATACCGCGCCATTGACGAAGAGCCGCTTGGAGGTTCGAGGGCAGAACATCCAATTGGTTCCAAGTCAGATCCAGTTTGTCCCACTCCGGCATCGGTGGATCGAGTAAGCTTTCTTCGTGGATTGCATGAACCGCGAATTGATTTCGGCCCGCCCAACGCCACCATGAACGTTCCGGCGGAGGCCAGTTGACGACGAGCCGTCCTTTCCAATCCGAGTAGCAATCCGTTAAGCGTAGATTAAACCATTGAATTGCCTCCCGCTCGCCTGCAAATCCGCCGTGCCCAAATTTTCGTAAATCCTTGCTGGAGCGCATTCTCCAATACGCTTCATAGCTCAACGGGCGCCAACGGCCCCTTCGATACAATCCAACGAACAGTCCTTTCCCCGACTCGTGCCCGATGAAAGAAGCAACGTAACTCGCCCTCATCATGGATTTTTCCACTTTAAGAGTTTGAATGCGTTGATAGGCGTTAAAAAGTTCTGGACGCTCGGCCGCCAGCCAAGGAAACACTTCCCGCAGCTTCGGCTCGGACGGACGGTGGCGTAACACCAGAACGGTTTCCGGGTCGATACTCTGGTTCTCTAAAAGGTCGTTGAATTGCATTTGAACGATTTCCCTTTGGCGGTAGGAATTGATTTTTCAAAAATAATCTGGAACTGAATTTTTTCACCTACCTTCTCACGTCATACGGCAACGTAATCTTGCTATGGTGGCCACCCTTGATTAGGAGCGAATGCTATTTTAGGTACAGTATACTAATAGAGGGCTAATAACCGTGAAATGTGTGTACCGTTGTCACGAAATAGCGCTTCCCCCCGCCATGGGGGAAGGCCGGGATGGGGGCGCCACAAGCAATGAGGAGGTTTTGTATTACACCTGCATAATATATTTCCGAGTGTACCTCACGCCCGGCTGGCCGACCCGGCCATCCCCAGCCGGGCTGCTTCTATCATATTTCCTTGCAATTGTTCCTTTTTTGTTCTATACTCAACCTTCTTCATTTACTTCAAGAATATGCGGTGCGCTGGCGCGGCGGGCTTGACCCGTTGGAGCGGTATAAATAGGTATGAAACGGTAGGAATGATGGTGATCCGGTATGGTGGGAAATCGATGCAGCCCGCTTAGGCGTGGAATGGTTGGCCAGGCGGGCGTCGGTCTTGGCGCGATGCTGGGTTTTGCCCCCCCACCCCGGCCCTCCCCCTCGGAGTGGGGAGGGGGAAAGACGGTGAGAAAATTATCTGGTGCGGTGCGAGAAGAATACTGGTTCCCGTGCCCGACCGGACGCCCGCGTGGCCAGCCATGCCATCCCCCAATAATTTTTCGTTGGGGCTGTGCCCTTTGCGTCTCACCGTCTCTGTGGTGAAAACCCTTGGGAAATGTCCGCGAATGTCCACAAATGTCTATAAATGACCAGGATGTCCATGCCTCAAATTGCCGAAATATGTCGCATCCGGAAATTTTGCCGGCCAGTGATAAGGAATAATTGATGCCCACCATCACCATCAATTTCGGACGCTACCAGGGGGACGCTTCGGTGCACACCCGGGGCGCCGAGGTATTCGGCAACGAGCTTGTTACCCGCCTTGGGGCCCGCGTTCTGTTCCAGCTGGAAGCCAACATCACCGAAACCCCGGGCGCCAAGGCCGCCGATCTGCTGGATCTGGTGGAAACCGGCCAGCTGACCATGTGCTATTTCGCTTCCAGCTATCTGGCGGGAAGGGTGCCGGAAATCGGCGTCTTCGATCTGCCGTTCCTGATCGACAGCCGGGAAAAGGCCTACGCCGCCCTCGACGGCGGGCTCGGCGAACTGTTAAAGGCCCGGTTCGCCGAAAACACCGGTTTTCGCGTGCTCGCCTTCTGGGACAACGGCTTTCGGCATTTCTCCAACAACGCGCGGCCGCTGCGCAGCCCGGCCGATTGCCAGGGCCTCAAAATTCGTTCCATGAACTCCGAGCTGCACCAGAAATCGTTCCGCCGGCTGGGGTTCGAGCCGGTGTTTATCGATGTCGCCGATTATCCGGCGGCAGTGGCCTCGGGCGAGGTCGACGCCCAGGAAAACCCGCTGACCAACAGCTATCAGTTCGGCGTCCACAAGCACCACCCGTACTTCACCCTGTCCGGGCACCTGTTCGGTGTCTCGCTGCTGCTTTGCAATAAACAGATTTTCGATGCCCGGCCCGCCGATATGCGCGCCGCAATGGAAGAGGCCGCCGGGATCGCCACCAGCGCCCAGCGCGGTTTCGCCGCCGCCGAGGATGCGGAGATGATGGCCCAATTGCGCGCCGCCGGAATCGAGCCCCTGGACATGACCGATGCCGAGCGCGCCGCCTTCAAGCAAGCCGTGCAGCCCGTCGTCGATGAAGCGCGCGCCGAGCTGGGCGAGGAATTGTTCGCCGCGCTCGGCTAACGGCGCTGGGAACTTACCCGTTTCCCTGCAATCTGGTTTGCGTGTAAACTAGGGCATAATCCGCTGGAATTGCAGATGTGGAGGTATCGATGTATCCCAAAGCCGTTGCAATATTTGCCGCCCTTCCTTTCCTCGTTGCCGCAACCGGACTTGAGGCCGCGCCGCAGATTTTGGGGCTGGTGGCATCGGCCAAGCCGGTGCCGCTGACCTGCGCCGGCGGCACCTGCAGCGCCGAGATTTCCGCCGTCTGTCTGCAGCAGCAGCGCGACGTGCCCGAGCCGGGCACCGCGTATACGCCTGCGAAAGGAACCGAAATAACGGTGACCGCCACCGGGCCGGACAGCCTCAGGCGCTCGCTGGCGATCGCCCACCGGGTCACGATGCGCTCGGTGCGCTCCTTCACTTCGGTGCTGGTGCGCCTGCCCGAGGCCGCGCTCCGCGACGCCGGGTTGAACATCGAGACCGCCGCGCTTTCCGTCGGTCCGTTGGCGTCCGCCGTTCCGGTTGCCGCGGCCGGTGATACCAACCCGCTGAGCCGGCGAGAGATCGAACGCTACACGGGCGCCCTCCGTCCCCTCGCCGATGGCGCCATGCATGGCGACCGGGCGAGCTTGACCGCCACCGAATACCTCAATCAGATGATCAACCGGCTGCCCTTGAGCCGGCATGTCGGCGCGGATCGGATCGAACCGGTCTGGAATGAGGTGGTTGCTGCGGATGCCGCGGCGAAACAGCCGGAAACCGCGCGCCTGCTGACCCGGGCGATCAAGGCTTGCCGGTTCAAGCTGCGTGTCGAATCGATGCCGGGCCTGCGCGCCTGCCTCGGCAATCAGCACGACATATTAATGAGCGATACCACCAAGAAGGTCTGGAAGGCGCTCAAACCGGGCGGCTAACTTATCGTCGCTTCGGGCGGGCGCATGACGGGAGGTAGAACGTGGCCGAAGATCTGATGCTGGTGGGCAGCGTTCCCTACGACACCACCGAACAAGTGTTCCGCGCCATCGGCCCGCCGCTCGGCGCGTGGATGCCGTTTATCCCCGACGGCGAGATCGGCGATCGCACCTTTTGGATCAATCATCTGGCCTATCGCGTCTTTCATGGCCATCCCGACATCGAAACCATCGAACGCCCGATGACCGCCGAAGGCGTCGAAGCCTCGAGCGGCAGACAGCTTGGCGCTGAGGCGAAATGGCTGTTCAAGGTCAAGCCGGGGGTCAAACAGGTGCGCTTCGGCGATCCCGGATGGCGCCTCGGCTATGCCCGCGACGCCATCAACTCCTATTTCGTTTTTAAGACCTTGCGCGGTGAAGGCGTCATTCCCGCCGGCGTCCGCTTCCAGGTTTCGATCCCCCTGACGGCCAGCGGCATCCGCCTGTTTTTCCAGGATCCCGACGACTATCCGCGCATCCGCGACGGTTTCACCGAGGCACTGCACCACGAGGTGACGACCATCTTCGAAAACATCCCGCATGGTGATCTGGCCATCCAGTGGGACTGCGCCATCGAGGACACGTTGATCGAGCGGGCGCTCGAAGAAGAAGGCGGGCCGACGCCGGCGGTCAAGGATATGGTCACCGAACTGTTCGCCCCGGCGCATGACGTCTCTGCCCATATCCCGCGCCAGGTGGCGCTCGGATATCATGCCTGCTACGGCACCGCGACCGGCTGGCCGGTGCGCCAGCCGAGCGACCTCACCGGCTGCGTATTATTGTGCAACGCCGGTGTCGCCGCGTCCGGGCGGCCCGTCGATTTCCTGCACATGCCGACCGTTGCCGGCACCGACGAAGCCTATACCGCGCCCCTGGCGGATTTGGAGACCGGCGGCGCCCGCGTCTATATGGGCCTGATCCACGCCCTCCATGAAGAGGGCGGCATGCGCCGGCAAATGCAATTGATCAAAACTCATATTCCCGACTTCGGCATCGCCGCGCCCTGCGGTTTCGGACGCGGTCCGGCCAAAATGTCGGCGCAAACCGGGCTGGCGACGCCGCAAGACTATATGGAAGGCCTGATCGCCGACCACATCGCCGCCGTCGAACTGCTGCACCAGGTGCTGGGGCGCTAACGTATTATCCGGCCATGCCAACCCTTGCGCGCTATTCCCGTTACACTTCCATCGGCAAGGTTTTCAAGCCGCGGAATTTGGCGCGGCCGTGATAACGCTTCTCGCCGGCCTGGCGCATCTTGGCAAAGCGCTCGACGAAGCGGCCGATGGCGATCCGCCCCTCGATACGGCCCAGCGTATTGCCCATGCAGACATGCTGGCCGGCGCCGAACGAAATCTGCGGATTTGGATCGCGCCCGATATCGACATTTTCCGGATCGTCGAAGACTTCCGGATCGCGGTTGGCGCCGGCGATACAAAGATGGATGAAGGCGCCGGCGGGGATGGTGGCCGATGAAAATTCCACATCCTCGGTGGCCTTGCGGTGGCCGATCTGCAGCGGGCTTTGCAGGCGCAAGAACTCCTCCACCGCCGGTTCGATCAGGCCCGGATCACCCTGCAGTCGCCGCAATTCAACCGGATTTTCGAGCAAGGTGGCGAGCCCATGGCCGACCATGCTGGCCGTCGTTTCGTGGCCGGCGTTCAACAGGAAGATACAGTTCTGCACCAATTCCTCGTCGCTCAGTTTCTCGCCGTCGATCTCGCCGAAGATCAGCGCGGCCAACACTTCGCCGCGCTCGCCTTCGCCGGGGTGTTTCCTGCGGTGATCGATCAGGTCGGCGAGCAGGGCGCCGAATTCCTCCACCGCTTGGTGGCCTGCCGCCATCTTGGCCGGCGGCACGATGGGATCGAGGGCGCCCAGGATCAGGTTTGAATAGCCGTGCATTAGGTGCCGGTGGGCTTCGGGCACGCCCAGCATATCGGCGATAATCTCGGTCGGCAGGCGCAAGGCGTAGTCGGTGACCGCATCGAAGCTGCCCATCTCGGCGACATCGTCCAGCATTTTCTCGACAATGTCTTCGATCACCGGGGTCAGGGCCGCAAGCTGGCGCGGCGAAAAGGCGCCGGCCAGGAGCTTGCGCACCCGCTTGTGGTAGGGATCATCGTTGAACACCAGGGAAGTGGTGTGGTGGGTGTAAAGCGGGCCGCCGCCGAACTTGGGTTTGAAATCGACTTTCTTATCGGAACTCATCGCCCGGTGGCGATAGCCGGCCATGACGTCGTCATAGCGGGTCAGGAAATAGGTGCCGTCCGGGTTGATGTGGATCGGCGCATGTTCGCGCAAGGCCCGGTACATGGGAAACGGGTTTTCCAGGAATTCGTCGCCGATGGCATTGAGATCGAAGGCGCGCGCCTCATCGGCGCCGGGATTTGCCGGACTATCCACCCTTGAAATGCCTTTTCAGCCCTTGCCAGGTTTCGAAATAATTCTTCTGCAAAAGCGGTGTTTCGAGGGCGAAGCGGGTCGGCCGGTAGGCGAGGTGGGTTTCGAACATGAAGGCCATGGTATCGGCGAGGTAGGTGGGCTCAAGCTTTTCGGTGCTCGCCTTTTCATAGACCTCGGCATCGTTGCCGTGCGGCGTCATGCGGTTGTGCAGGCTCGATCCGCCGGGAACGAAACCTTCCTCGCGGCCGTCATAGGCGCCGGTAATCAGGCCCATGAACTCGCTCATGTAATTGCGGTGGAACCAGGGCGGCCGGTAGGTGTCCTCGCCGACCATCCAGCGCGGCGGGAAGATGACGAAATCCAGATTGGCGGTGCCCGGCGTCGCCGACTGCGAGGTCAGCACCGTGAAGATGGACGGATCGCAATGGTCGAAACTGACCGTGTTGATAACCATGAAATCGGCGAGGTTGTATTTATAAGGCGCCAGGTTGCCGTGCCAGCCGACCACGTCGAGCGGCGAATGACCGATCTCGGCGTCCCACAGATTGCCCTCGAACTTAGCTGTCAGGGTAAAATCTCCCTCGCGGTCCTCGAAGGCCGCCACCGGCGTTTTGAAGTCGCGCGGATTGGCGAGCCCGTTGGAACCGATCGGGCCAAGGTTGGGCAAGCGCAGGGCGGCGCCGAAATTCTCGGCGACATAGCCGCGCGCCTCGCCGTCCGGCAGTTCGACGTGGAACTTGACGCCGCGCGGCGCGAGCCCGATCTCACCGGGCCCGAATTCCAGATTGCCCATTTCGGTTCGCAGCAGTATGCGGCCCATCTGGGGCACGATCAGAAACTCACCGTCGGCGTTGTAGAAAAACCGCTCGGTCATCGAGGTATTGGCGGCGTAGATATGCACCGCCAGTCCGCCGCCGGCCATCGCATCGCCGCCGCCGCAGAGGGTCATCAGGCCGTCGATAAAGTCGGTCGGCGCTTCGGGAATGGCAGGCGGGTTCCAGCGCATCTGGCTGGGATTGGCGGGGGCATCGTCGAAGGGCGCGCCGCGTAAGTGCTTGGCGTCCACCTGCCGGAACGGCTTGTGCACCACCGACGGCCGGATGCGGTAGAACCAGGTGCGCTGATTGTCGGCCCGGGGCGCCGTGAAGGCGGTGCCCGAGATGATCTCCGCATAGAGCCCGAGGGGCGCCTTCTGCGGTGAATTCCTGCCCTCAGGCAGGGCGCCGGCCACGGCTTCGGTCTGAAATTCGTTGCCGAAGCCGGTCTGGTAGTCGAGGTTCAGGCCGACGGTTGAAGCGATGCCTGTATCCATGATGGGTCTTTCTCCAGCATATGGGGGGCAAAATACTAGGCTGCCAGACACTCAATTTCAACGCGCCGCCTCCCCGGCGTTGCCTGGCCGGAGACTTCCGCTACAATCGCCCGGATCAGCCTATCAACCAGGGAGCAATGAGAGATGGCCGCGAAGACGATTTTAACCTGTGCGCTCACCGGCTCGGTGACGCCGCCGAAGAAGCATCCCGGCCTGCCGATTACCCCCGAAGAAATTGCCAATTCCGGCATCGAGGCGGCCAAGGCGGGCGCCGCCGTCGTGCATATCCATGTCCGCGATCCCGAAACCGGCGCGCCGAGCATGGCGCCGGAGCTTTATAAAGAGGTCGTCGAGCGCATCCGCGACGACGGCACCGATGTGGTGATCAATCTGACCTGCGGCCACGGCGCCCGTTTTACGCCGAGCGCGCCGGACGCCAATGACGCCGCCGGCACCTCGGCCGTGCAGACCCCCGATATCCGCATGCAGCATGTCGAAGAAAACAAGCCTGAAATCTGCACCCTCGATTACGGCAGCATGAATTTCGGCGATTTCGTGATTATCAACACGCCCGAGCATCTCAAACGCATGGCCGAGACCGCCAAGCGCGTCGGCGCCAAGCCGGAGATCGAAGTCTTCGACACCGGCCACTTGCGGTTGGCCAACAAGATGGTCGCCGACGGCGTCATCGAGGCGCCGCCGCTCTATCAGATTTGCCTCGGCATTCCCTGGGGGCTGGAGCAAACGACCGATCACATGATGTTCATGCGCGATCATCTGCCCGCCGGCGCCCATTGGGCGTCGTTCGGCATCGGCGCCGGCGAATTTCCGATGCTCGCCCAATCGGCGCTGCTCGGCGGCCATGTCCGGGTCGGCATGGAAGATAACCTCTATCTCGACAAGGGCGTGCCGGCGCCGAGCAATGCGGCGCTGGTCGAACGCGGCGTCGGAATCCTGCGCACCCTCGGCAAGGAACCGGCGACGGCGGAAGAGGCACGCGCCATACTGGGGCTGAAGAAGCTGGTCTAAAACACGGGCGGCACAGAGGCGCCGTCGTCGCCGTCGTTGCCAGCGACGCGTCTTTCGCTACAATGGCCGGAATAAAATGCCCGTCCAATCGGGCATGCAGGGAAGCAAATGAGCGATCAGCCTGTGCAACGGCGGCTTGCCGCCGTGCTGGCCGCCGATGTGGCCGGCTATACGCGCCTGATGGAAGAGGATTCCGAAGGTACGGTCGCCGCTTGGCAAGTGGCCCGCGACGGTGTCATTGAGCCGGCCATCGGTGCCCGTTCCGGCCGCGTCGTCAAGCTGACCGGCGACGGCTTCCTGGCCGAATTTCCGACCGTCGAGGACGCGGTCAACTGCGCCATCGATCTGCAGGCCGGCCTGCTGTCCAGCAGCCTCGATTTCCGCATCGGCGTCAATCTCGGCGATATCATCGACGATGGCCGCGATATCCACGGCGAGGGGGTGAATGTAGCCGCCCGCATCGAAGCCCTGGCCGAGCCCGGCGGTATCTGTATTTCCGGCATGGTCCATGAATCGGTGCGCAACCGCATCGACGCCGATTACCGCGACATGGGCGAGCAGGAGGTTAAAAATGTCTCCAGGCCGGTGCGCGTCTATGCACTGGGGTCCGTTGCCGCCGCGCCGGCGGCGCCACAAACTCAAACCGCCGACCGGCCCTACATCGCCGTTCTGCCCTTCGACAATCTGTCCGACGATGCGTCCCAGGAATATTTCTCCGACGGTATTGCCGAAGACATCATTACCGATTTGTCCAAAATCTCGACGCTGATGGTTATCGCCCGCAATTCCAGTTTCACCTATAAGGGCAGGGCAGTCGATGTCCGCCAGGTGGCCAGGGAACTGGGCGTCGCCTATGTGCTCGAAGGCAGCGTGCGCAAGGCGGGCGGGCGGGTGCGCATCACGGCGCAATTGGTGGACGGCGCCAACGGCGCGCATCTTTGGGCGGACCGCTACGACCGCGAGCTTGAAGACATCTTCGCCGTCCAGGACGAGGTTGCGCGGAATATTATCGAGGCGCTTCAAGTGACGCTCAATCCCGATGAGCAGGCGCGGCTCGGCGGGCCGGGAACCGATAATCTGGAAGCCTATGATTACCTATTGAGGGGCCGCGATCTGCTCTACCGGTTCACCCCGGAAGCGACGCGGGAAGCGCAGGCGATGTTCGAAAAATCCATCGCCCTGGACCCCGAATTCGGGGCGCCGCGCTGGGAAATGGCGATGTCGCTCTATAACCAATTCATGAGCGGTTGGGACGGCGCGGGGCCGGAGATTCTGGAGCGGGGCTGCCGGCTGGCGGCGGAGGCGGTTGGCATCAATGGCCAGGACGCCGATGCCCACCGTGTCCTGGCCCTGGGCCGGCTCTGGTCCCACGACATCGACGGCGCCGTTGATGCCGCCAACCAAGCGACGGCGCTCGACCCTAATAATGCAGCGAACTTGAGCGCGCGCGGGCATATCCTCGGATACGCGGGACACTATGACCAGGCTATCGAAAACCTCAACAACGCCATACGACTTGATCCCCATCATCATACCATTTGGCTGCATTTTTTGGCCCATGCCCACGCCTTGAAGGGAGAATTTGAGGCCGCCATCCCTTTGCTGCAACAACGCATCCGGCGCAACCCGGAAACCGATATTTCCAGGGTTCTTCTTGCCTCCTGCTACGGTCATCTCGGGCGCGCCGACGACGCAAGTGAAATCTGGCGCCAGGTTCTCGAGATCAATCCCGATTACTCCCTCGAGCAAAAGGCGCGGGTACTGCCTTACAAAAATCCGGCCGATTGGGGCCGCATCGTCGAAGGGCTCCATAAAGCCGGACTTTGCGAGGAATAGAACTGCGGGTCAATTCAAGATCGACCGGTGCAGCATGACCCCCAACTGAATAACGCCGTAGGCGGCCATGCCGAAGATCACGGCGTAGAGGAAAACCTTGAGGTGGGGTTTGAGGCGGGACACGGCTAATCCTGGCGCCGCACGGCAACCAGATGCACCATGCCGCGCGTCTCGTCGCGCGCCGCCATTTCAAAGCCCGCCGCCGCCAGCATTTCGGCGGCGCGGTCCGGGCCTAAGCGCAATTTCCGGTACATGCTTTTGTGCAGCTGCCAATGGCCGTCCTGCCATTCGTGGAACAGGTCGTGCACCTTCACATGCTCTTCCTCATATTCCAGGAAACAGGTCATGACGCGGTGTTCGGTCTCGCGTACGCTTATGAAACGGTCGAGGCCTTCCGCTTCACGGCTCAAATCGCGGAAGCCGAGGACCAGGCGCCCGCCGGGTTTCAGCAGTTCGGCGCACCCAGCAAAGAGCCGTTCCACCTCGCCCAAGCTTTGCAGGTGCGGCAGCGTGTCGCCCATGCAGAGGACCACGTCCACCGGCCCATCGACCAGCCGTGCGGCGTCCAGCATGTCGCCGAGGATCGGCGTAACCGGCAGATCGCCGCGCCGTTCGGCAAGCTCATCCAGTAGCGTTTCGGAAAAATCGATGGCCTCGACTTGATAGCCGAGCCCAGCCAGGGCGATGGCGTGAACGCCAGCGCCGCAGCCGAGGTCGGCGCCGCGCCCGCCGTCCATCGGAGCGATGCCGAGGCTTTGCAGGCGTTCCCGTTCGCCGGTCACGCGCGCATCGAAATCGCCGAACATCCAGCTATAGCGCTCGGCCAGCAAATTATCGTAATGGTCTTTCGGGCTCGCCATCGGCTTTTCCCAGTTGGGGCTCAGCTCAACCCAGCTTTTTCTTCAATAGCTCATTGACGGCGGCGGGGTTGGCCTTGCCGCCGGTGGCCCGCATCACCTGGCCGACGAACCAGCCGCCGACCTTCGGGTTGCCGCCCCGGAACTGTTCGGCCTGTTCCGGATTGTCGGCGATCACCTGATCGATCACGGCTTCGATCTCGCCGGTATCGGTGATCTGTTTCAGGCTCTTATCGGCGACGATGGTCTCGGGGTCGCCGCCCTCATCGATCATCACCTCGAACACGTCCTTGGCGATACGCCCCGAAATGGTGCCGTCGGCGATCAGGCCGACCAATTTACCGAGGGCCTCAGCGTCGACCGGGCTGTCGCCTATATCGAGCCCTTGTTTGTTAAGCACCGCCGACAATTCGTGGATGGTCCAGTTGGCGGCCAGTTTGGCGTCGCCGCCGGCGCTCACCACGACCTCGAAATAATCGGCGGTTTCCTGTTCCGCCACCAATTGCGCGGCGTCCCCGGCGCTCAGGCCGTATGCATCGATGAAACGCGCCTTCTTGGCGTCCGGCAATTCCGGCAGCGTCGCCGAAATTTCGTCGACAAAGTCCTGGGTAATGTCGAGGGGCAGCAGGTCCGGGTCCGGGAAATAGCGGTAGTCGTGGGCTTCCTCTTTCGAGCGCATGGAGCGGGTCTCGCCGGTATTCGGATCATACAGCCGGGTTTCCTGGGTAACCTCGCCGCCGTCTTCGTACAATTCGACCTGGCGCCTGGCCTCAAACTCGATGGCCTGCATCACGAAGCGCACCGAATTGACGTTCTTGATCTCGGCGCGCGTCCGCAGCTCTTCCCCCGGATGACGGACGCTGACATTGGCGTCGCAGCGCAAGCTCCCTTGTTCCATATTGCCGTCGCAGGTGCCGAGATAACGCAAGATCGCCCGCAGTTTGCGCAAATAGGCGCCGACCTCGTCCGGGCTCCGGAGGTCCGGCTTGGAGACGATTTCCATAAGCGCCACGCCCGACCGGTTGAGATCGATAAAAGTGCGCTTCGGGTCCTGATCGTGCAGCGACTTGCCCGCATCCTGTTCCATGTGCAGCCGCTCGATACCGATCTCCCGCAGCCCCTCCGGCATGTCCAGGACCACCACGCCGGCGCCGACCACCGGGTACTGGAATTGCGAAATCTGATAGCCTTGCGGCAGGTCCGGATAAAAATAGTTTTTACGCTCGAACACCGAATGCAGGTTGATCTCGGCGTTGAGGCCGAGGCCGGTTTTCACCGCCTGGGCGACGCAATGCTCGTTGATCACCGGCAGCATGCCCGGCATCGCCGCGTCGACCAAGGAGACCTGGCTGTTGGGCTCGGCGCCAAAGGCGGTGGCGGCACCGGAAAACAGCTTCGCCTCGGAGGTGATCTGGGCATGCACCTCGAGCCCGATCACCACCTCCCAATCGCCGCTTTCGCCTTCGATTAGATAGGTCATGGGTTGCTCCTCACCCGACGGCGCCGGGCGGCGTGGCATCGAAGCCAGCGGCGCGTTCCAAAACTTCCGCTGCGCGGAACAGGGTTTGTTCGTCCCAGGGCTTGGCGATCAGGTGCAGGCCGAGCGGCAAGCCTTCCGCGGACAGCCCGCCCGGCACCGAAATGGCGGGCAGGCCGGCGAGGCTGGCCGGCACCGTGAATACGTCGTTGAGATACATCTGCACCGGATCGTCCATTTTTTCGCCGATGGCGAAGGCCGGGTAGGGCGTCGTCGGGGTCAATAATACATCGACATCTTCGAAGGCATCCTGGAATTCCCCGAGGATCAGCGTCCGCACCTTCTGCGCCTTGACGTAATAGGCATCGTAATAGCCGGCGCTCAGCACATAGGTGCCGATCATCACCCGGCGGCGCACCTCGGCGCCGAAGCCCTGGCCGCGCGTGGCCTCGTACATATCGGTCAAATCCTCACCCTCGACGCGGAGGCCGTAGCGCACCCCGTCATAGCGGGCGAGGTTGGAGGAGGCCTCCGCCGGCGCCACGATATAATAGGCCGGCAGCGCATATTTGGTGTGTTTCAGCGACACCTCGACCGGCTCGGCGCCGGCATCCTTGAGCCATTGGGTCCCCTGTTGCCATAAATCCTCGATCTCCCGGGCCATGCCGTCCATCCGGTATTCCGCCGGGATGCCGACGCGGAGGCCCTTGAGGTCCTGGCCGAGGGCGGCGCTGAAATCGGGCACCGGCTTATCGGCGCTGGTCGAATCCTTGTCATCATGGCCGGCCATGGCGCCGAGCATGATGGCGGCGTCGGCGACAGATTTGCTCATCGGTCCGGCCTGATCGAGGCTCGAGGCGAAGGCCACCATGCCCCAGCGCGAGCAGCGGCCATAGGTCGGCTTCATGCCGACGATGCCGCAGAACGACGCCGGCTGGCGGATCGAGCCGCCGGTGTCGGAGCCGATGGCGCAACTCGCCATGTTCGCCGCCACCGCCGCCGCCGAGCCGCCGGACGAGCCGCCCGGCACCCGGTCCTTGCCGTCGGCCAGCTTCCATGGATTTTTCACGGCCCCGTAATGGCTGGTGACATTGGCCGAGCCCATGGCGAACTCGTCCATATTGGTCTTGCCCAGCATCACCGCGCCGGCGGCGCGCAGATTGCCCGATATGGTGGATTCGTAAGGCGGCGTGAAACCATCGAGGATGTGCGACGCGGCGGTGGTCAGGACATCTTCGGTGCAGAACAGATCCTTGACCGCGATCGGCACGCCGTCCATCGGGCCGATGGTTTCGCCGCCGGCGCGCCTAGCATCGGATTGGCGGGCGCGTTCGATGGCGATCTCCGGCGTTTCGGTGATAAATATGTTGAGCCCGCGCCTGGCTTCGATGGCGGCTAGATTGGCGCGGGTCAGCTCTTCCGAGGTGAAGTCCCCGGCGGCCAGCCCGGCCCGGGCCTCGGATACGCCCAAACTTGTCAGTTCGGAACTCATTCGACGACCTTGGGCACGGTATAGAATTGGCCCAACCGATCGGTGGCGTTGGCCAGTATCCGGTCCGCATAGTCGCCGTCGGTCACTTTGTCTTGGCGCTTCGGCCAGTCCATTTCGGTGACGCTGGTCATCGGCTCGGCATTCGAGGTGTCCACTTCCTCCAACTGCTCGATCCAGCCGAGGATGTGGGACAGCTCAAAGGCCAGGGTTTCCAGCTCGCCATCTTCGATACGGATGCGCGCCAGCCTGGCGATTGATGCAACGGCGTCCTTGTCCAGCGCCATGGAATTACCTCTCGATTTGGGTGCGGAGCGGCGTCAAGTCCCGGCCAGGGTCATGCCGTCGATGCGCAAGGTCGGCGCATCGACGCCGTAGCGCAGTTTCAGGTCGTCGGCGGCGGTCAGTTCCAGGAACATGTCCTTCAAGTTGCCGGCGATGGTCACTTCTGAGACCGGGTAGGCGAGTTCGCCATCCTCGATCCAGAAGCCGGCGGCGCCGCGGCTGTAATCGCCGGTCAGGCCGTTGACCCCGAAGCCGATCAGTTCGGTCACGTAGAGGCCCGATTTGACGTCTTTCAATAGCGCATCGCGGCCGATATCGCCGTTGTCCATGTAAAGGTTGGATGCCGAGGGCGAGGGCGGCGAGCCGGCGCCTCTGGACGCGTGCCCGGTGGTTTCCAGCCCCAATTGCCGCGCCGAGCGCAGATCCAGGAACCAGGTGGTCAGGGTGCCCGCCTCGATCACATTGCGGCGCTTGTTGGCGACGCCTTCGCCGTCGAAGGGTTTCGAGCGGAGGCCCCGGTGGCGGTGCGGATCGTCGATGATATTGACCGTCGCGGGGAATATCCGCTGGTCCATGCAATCCTTCAGGAAACTGGTTTCGCGGGCGATGGCGGCGCCGTTGATGGCGTTGGCGAAATGGTTGACCAGGCTCCTGGATACGCGCGGATCATAGACGATGGGCACCTGGCCGCTCGCTACTTTCTTCGGGTTCAGCCTTTTGACGGTGCGCTCCCCGGCGTTTTGGCCGATCTCTTCCGGGGTTTCCAGATCGCCGCCATAGACGGCGCCGGTGTAATCGTAATCGCGCTCCATCCCGGTGCCGCTGCCGGCCAGCACCGAGGCGCTCAGGGAATAGTGGGAGCCGGCATAGGATTGTGAAAAGCCGTTGCTGGCGATCACCGAAACCTGGGCCCGGCCCCAGCCCGCCTCGGCGCCTTCTGAATTGCTGACCCCCTCGACGGCGCGCGCCGTGTCCTCGGCCCGGTTGGCCCAATCGATCAGGGTTTCAGCGTTGGGCTCGGCGGGATCGCACATATCGAGGGCCGGAATATCGGTGGCCAATTGACCGGGCTCGGCGAGCCCGCAATAGGGGTCTTCGGGCACCGCGCGGGCCATGGCGACGGCCCGTTCCGCCAATTCAGCGAGGGTCTCCTCGGCGATGTCCGAAGACGAAACGATGGCCTGCTTCTTGCCAACGAAAACGCGCAAACCGACATCGGCGCTTTCCGAACGCTCCAGCTTTTCCGGCTCCCCTAAGCGCTGGCCCACCGACAGCGAGCGGCTTTCGATATGGACCGCGTCGCCGGCGTCGGCGCCGGCCTTTTTGGCGCGGGCCAGCAGGCCTTGCAGAATTTCCAGCATTTCCCCGGACATGCGCGTTCAGTCTCCCTTCCAGATGTCTTTGCCGCTTCCCGGCAGGCCAAGCTTGTCCCACATTTCATCGACCTTGGCGATCACCGCGTCGCTCATGCGCAGCTTGACGCCCCATTCGCGGCTGGTTTCGGGCGGCAACTTGTTGGTTGCATCGAGCCCCATCTTGCCGCCGAGGCCGGGCTCGGGCGAGGCGAAGTCCAGGTAATCGATCGGCGTGCCGTCGACCAGGGTGACGTCGCGCACCGGGTCCATGCGCGTCGTGATGGCCCAGATCACGTCTTTCCAGCTGCGCACATCGATGTCGTCGTCAACGATGATCACCACCTTGGTATAGAGGAACTGGCGCAGATAGGACCAGACCGCCATCATCATGCGCTTGGCCTGGCCGGGATAGGTTTTCTTGATCGAAACGACGGCAAGGCGGTAGGAACAGCCCTCGGGCGGCAGCCAGAAATCGACGATTTCCGGGAACTGCTGGATCAACAAAGGCACGAAGACATCGTTCAACGCCTCGCCCAGCACCGAGGGCTCGTCCGGCGGCCGCCCGGTGAAGGTGGACAAATAGATGGCGTCGCGGCGCATGGTGATGGCGCTGATCTTGAACACCGGGAATTTATCGACGGCGTTGAAATAGCCGGTGTGATCGCCATAGGGTCCCTCGTCGCCGGTTTCGGTCAGCGACACATGCCCCTCGATGACGATCTCGGCCTCGGCCGGGACTTTAATCGGCACCGTCTTGCATTCGGTCAGCGCCACCCGGTCGCCGCGCAACAGGCCGGCGAACTGGTATTCGCTCATGGTGTCGGGCACCGGCGCGACGGCGGCCAGGATGGTCGCCGGATCGGTGCCGATGACGACGGCGGCGGGCAGCGGCTCCGCCGATTGCGCACCTTGCGCGGCGTGCGCCTGGGCGCCGCCCCGGTGCTTCAGCCAGCGCACATAGGTGGTGTCCGGGCCGGTCACCTGCAGGCGGTAGATGCCGATGTTGAAATTGTCGGCATCAGCCTCGCCCGGCTTCGGCGTTACCACCAAGGGCCAGGTGATCAGCGGCGCCGGCTCGCCGGGCCAGCAGGTCTGGATCGGCAGGCGGCCGAGATCGATCTCATCGCCCTCCCAGACCACTTCCTGGCAGGGCGCGGCGCTCACCGTTTTCGGGCGCATCGAGAGCGCCGTCTTGACCAGCGGCAGCATGCCGACCGCTTCCTTGAAACCGCCCGGCGGTTCCGGCTGGCGCAGGAAGGCCAGGGTCTCGCCCAATTCCCTTAAACTATCGGGCTCCCGCCCCATGCCCCAGGCGGCGCGCCTGACGGTGCCGAACAGATTGACCAGCATCGGCATATCGTATTTGCGGCCGTCCTCGCCGACGACGTTTTCGAACAACACGGCGGGCCCGCCCTCGGCCAGCAGCCGGGTCTGAATCTCGGTCATTTCCAAAACCGGCGACACCGGCTCCGACACCCGCACCAGCTCGCCGGCGGCTTCCAGCCGCGCCATGAAATCCCGTAAGTTTTTGTCCGCCATCGGAGTCCGTCCCGGATTAGTTGCCTGGGCTATTCACTAGAATCAGCCCGCCCGCGTCAAGCACAACTGCGTTGCCGCCACCGGCAACCCCGCCGTGTACAGGGCGCATTTCCTCGTGCGAGATATTTCCGGAAAATTGACCAGTACTTTCATACCGTTTCATACCCCTTCAAGAACAGGTGCCAAGATCGACGCCCGCGTGGCCAACCTGGCCATCCCCACGCGGGCTTTGCCTCCGTTGTTGCGCGGGGGCCGGAACGCCGATACCCTTGCCGGCGCGGTCTACGGCGCCGGGGTTTCGGCGGCAGTGGGCCAAATTTAGCGGCCAGTTGGCAATCGTTTAGCAACCGTTTTGCCGCATAGTGAGCCGCATGTTTACTAAAATCATTGCTGGCCAGGGATAGGCCAAAGACAGGACAAGAGCCATGAACACGGAACAGGATTCAAATCATATTTCCGAAGGCGCTTCGCGGGATCGCAGGGCGAATGGCGACCAGAGCGGCGAATTCGCCGGCTACCGGCGCCTGATCGATCTCGGTATCGCGCTCTCGGCGGAGCATGACCACGACCGCCTGATGGAGCGCATCCTGCTGGAAGCCAAGGATTTCACCCACGCCGACGCCGGCACCCTCTATCTCAAGACCGAGGCCGATACCCTTTGTTTCCAGATCCTGCGCAACGATACCCTGGATATCGCGATGGGCGGCACCACCGGCGTCGCCATCGATTTTCCCGAAGTGATGCTGTTGGATGACAGCGGCGAGCCCAATATGCACAACGTCGCATCGGCCGCCGCCAATTCGGGCGATACCATCAATATCGCCGATGCCTACACCTCCAGCCGCTATGATTTTTCCGGCACCAAGGCGTTCGATGAGCGTTCCGGCTACCGTTCCACCTCGTTCCTGACGGTGCCCTTGAAGAACCATGAGGGCATGGTCATCGGCGTCATGCAATTGCTCAACGCGCGCGACCGGAAAACCGGTGATGTGATCGCCTTCGATCCCGAGATCGAGCCCCTGATCGACGCCCTCGCCTCGCAGGCCGCCGTGTCGCTCGACAATGAGATGCTGCTGGAGGCGCAGAAACAGCTGCTCGATGCCTTTATCGAGCTGATTGCCGGCGCCATCGACGCCAAATCGCCCTATACCGGCGGCCACTGCCAGCGGGTGCCCGAACTGACCAAGATGCTGGCCCGCGCCGCCTGCGATCAGACCGACGGCCCGTTCAAGGATTTCGAGCTGACCGAGGACGAATGGTACGAGCTGCACATCGCGGGGTGGCTGCACGATTGCGGCAAGGTGACGACGCCCGAATATGTGGTCGACAAGGCAACCAAGCTGGAGACCATCTATGACCGCATCCACGAGGTGCGCATGCGCTTCGAGGTCCTGAAGCGCGATGCCGAGATTGAATACTTGAGGGCGCGCCTGGACGGCGGCAACCATGCGAAACTGAAGGCCGGCCTGGACGCCAAGCTGGCCGCCCTCGACGACGACTACGAATTCATCGCCGAATGCAATGTCGGCGGCGAGTTCATGGCCGACGACAGGATCGAGCGCGCCAGGGAGATCGCGAACCGGGAATGGACGCGCACCATTTCCGACCGTATCGGCATTTCCTATGACGAGGCCAGGCGCAAGGAGCGGGAACCGGAAGCCAAATTGCCGGTCGCCGAGAAGCTGCTCGCCGACCGCGCCGATCATATCATCGAGCGCGAAACCCAGGACCTGATCGCCCCCGACAACCGCTGGGGCTTCAACATGCGCGTGCCGGAGCGGAAATATAATCTCGGCGAGGTCTATAATCTTTGCGTCGGGCGCGGCACCCTCACCGACGAGGACCGCTTCAAGATCAACGAGCACATGATCCAGACCATCAAGATGCTGGAAAGCCTGCCCTTTCCGCGCAACCTGAAACGGGTGCCCGAATATGCCGGCGGCCACCACGAAAAGATGGACGGCACCGGCTATCCGCGCGGCCTTTCCGAAGTCGACATGTCGGTGCCGGCGCGGATCATGGCCATCGCCGATATCTTCGAGGCCCTGACCGCCGCCGACCGGCCCTACAAGGCGCCGAAGAAATTGTCGGAATCGGTGAAGATCATGGGCTTCATGGAAAAGGACGCCCATATCGACGGCGAGCTGTTCAGACTGTTCCTGCAATCGGGCGTCTACAAGGAATACGGCAAGCGCTTCTTGAAGAGGGAACAGATCGACGAGGTCGACGTGGCGTCCTATCTGCAAGCGGCGGAATAGAAGCTTCCGCGCGCAAGGGTGGATGGCAGAAAGGACTATTTACCAGCCGCGAAAATGGACGGTGTGGCGCCAGAACAGGCGCAAACGAAAGCGGCGCCGGGCATAAAGCCGTTGCAGAACGGTTCCATGTTTCATGGTTGATGTAAGCCTTTATTGATGAACCGGTATTGGTGGAGCGGGGCGCCAAGCCGGTTTGTTACTGATCGAGAACCTTGGAGAGAAAGCGCGTGCCGTGGGAGAAGGCTTCGCCGTTGATATCGTGCTTCGCCGTCCGGCACATGTGCGAGGTCAGCGGCACACCGGCGCGCTTCAGGAATCTGTAGGTCGCCGACAGGCTGTCCGGCGAAAATTTGCTGCCGCCGTTGCCGTGGATCAGACAGACCGGCGGGCGGCTTCTGATTTCATCCAGCAACTCGGGCGGCATCGACATCGGTCCGGCGAAACAGAGGACGCCGGCGATCCGCCGGGGCCGGGTCAGGGCGGCGCCGAGAGCCGCCGCCGCGCCCTCGGCAATGCCGACGAAAATGGTGTCGGCGTCGGCCAGACCGAATTCTTCTTGGTAGAGGTCGAGCGTCTGGTTGATATCGCGGGACAGGCGGTCATAGGGTTCTCCCGGGGGTTCAGCCGGGTTTTCCAGTCGCGGCTCGCCGAGCCAGCCAAAGCGGTGATCGCCGGTCGGCTTCGGGCCGTTGGGCGAAAAGACATAGGTATTGGGAAGCGCGCGGGAAATGCGGCCGCCCAAGGGGGCGATCAATTCGCCGCTCGAATTCGCCCCGTGAAACAAAACCATCAGGTGCTGGAAGCGGCCGTCATGGCTCGAACTCCAGCACTGGGTGCCGGTCAGCCGGGTTTGTGTCATTGCCGTCATTTGGTCCTCCGATGCTTCACAGGCGCGCGGAAGACCGGGCCGTGATTGCGGACGGCACAGCCCCTGCCCAGTTTCACGTATTTTCCTGTGGAAAGCATTTTGGCCTGAGTCTTTTTTAATTCCGTATACGAAGCTTACTTATTCCTTGCGGCGCACCGGTTCAAGCCCTTTTTTACAAAAAGTTTGTGGGGATATTGGCGGCCGCTTTTGGAGGCAAATTTACGGCCCGCGATCAGCCATCGCCATTGGCTCTGATCCATGATTTAACTTGTCGAATTGACCAGAAATAATGTGGGAGCCCGGCAATGGTTCAACTGCTTGACGCCGATATCAAGACCCGTGAAGTGCTCGCTTGGAAGGGCGTCCATCTGTTCCACGCGATGCCGTCCTCCTGCTCCCAGAAAACACGGATATTCATGAATTTGAAGGGCGTTCCCTGGGACTCGCACATCGTCAATCTTGGCGTCCATGAGAACATGGGCGAGCGGTATCTGGGCATCAATCCGCGCGGCCTGGTGCCGGCCCTGGTCCTTGACGGCGAAGTGCATATCGAAAGCAACGATATCATGACCCTCTTGGATGAACGTTATCCGGAACCGAAGCTGATCCCCGAGGGCCGCGAAGGTGAAATGGACGGTCTCTTGCACCACGAGGACGATCTGCATCTCGACCTGCGCACCATCACCTTCCGCTTTACCCAGCCACGCGGCAAGGCGCCGAGATCGGCCGGAGTGCTGGCCGGTTACCGGGCCGGCGGCAGCGGCACGGTCCAGGGCCAGGAAGACGCCAACAAAAAACGGGAAATCGATTTCTGGGAATGGGTGGCGCGGGACGGCATTTCGGATGAAGCCATCCAAGCCTCGGCGGCCAAATTCCGCGCCGCCCTTGATGATTTGGACGGCACCTTGAAAAGCGCCGATTATCTGTTGGGAGAAAACCTCAGCGTCCTCGATATCGCCTGGTTCATCTATGCCAACCGGCTGGTTCTCTGCGGTTATCCCCTGGCGCGCCTGCACCCCAATGTGGAAAGCTGGTTCCAGGGCCTCCGCGGGCGCCCCGAGTTCGCCAAGGAGATTCAAGTGGACCCGAAAGTCCAGGCCGCCATCGACAAAAATCACCGAGCCCAGGAAGAAGCCGACGCGACGCTGGCCCAGGTGGCGGGGTTGTAACTCAGGCTGATTATTGAGTCTCGATCACCGGGATCGACGCGAGATCGTTGACCCAGGGTTGCGCCGAGCGGTGCCAGATCTGCCGCTTCGGTGTCAGTTCGCGGCGCTGGCGGATGACGCCGAGGCGGATGCCGAAGCGTTTCGACTGACCGTCCGGCGGATCGCCGGCCGATGTCGCGTATATCCTGTTGCCGCAATCGGGGCAGAACATCTGCGCCCGTTTGTTGCCGCTTTCGGCGGTCTTGATATACATCTTGAGGGTGCCGGACTTAAGGGTGAAGTCCGCTTCCGGCACCTGCACGACGGCGTTGAATGGCGCGCCGGACATGGTCTGGCAATCGGTGCAGTGGCAAATCCCCACCATTTCGGGATCGATCTCGGCTTCGAACGTGATCTGGCCGCAATGGCAGCCGCCGTCTATTTTCATCTCATTATCCTCCGTCCCAATCAATTCGGTGACAGTTTACTATTTAAATCGCCTAATTAGTAAACTGTCACCGAATTACTCCTGAACCGCTCTAACGCCGGCCGGCGCGCGCCATGGCGCGGACCCGCCGCGCGGCGCAGACAAGAAACGCGTCATCGCCCGGCCTGACGCTGCGCCCCGCCAGCCGGGCGCAGGCCTTGGCGTTCACATCGGGCTCGATCGGCGCCTCGTCGAGGGACCGGCCCGACGGCGTATAGTAGTGGGAGGTGGTCAGGCGAAGCGAGCCGTGGCCCCGAATCCGCATGATCGTCTGCACCGAACCCTTGCCGAACGAGCGGGTGCCGATAATAACCCCGCGCCCCAGGTCCTGGAGCGCGCCGGCGACGATTTCGGCGGCGCTGGCGGAACCGGCGTTGACGACCACGGCCACGGGTTTTCCGCGGACCGCATCGCCGAGGCGCGCATTGAAACGCCGCTGCCTTGAATTCCCCTCAGGCCCGGCCCGCGCCCGCGTCGAAACGATCTCGCCGCTATCAAGGAAGGTGTCGGCAACGTTGATCGCCGCGTTCAAGAGGCCGCCGGAATTGTTGCGCAGATCAAGGACGACGCCGTCGAGGCGCGCCGCCTTGGCATTCGCCGCGGCGCGCAATTTCTTCAGCGCGCGCCTCAAATCGCGGGTCGTGTTGGCGCTGAAACTGGCGATGCGGATCACCGCGACGCGACCATCAAGCCGCGCCCGAACGGTGCGGCCAGGGGCGATGGCGCGCAGCATGCGCGCCTCGAACGGCGCCGCGCCGGGGCGGGTCACCAACAGCCGCACTTCGCTGCCCACCGGCCCCTGCAATTTTTCCAGCGCCTGGCCCAATGTCGGGTTCGAGAAGCGATTGCCGTCGACCCCGGTGATCACGTCGCCGGGGCTGAGGCCGGCGCGCGCCGCCGGCGATCCGTCATGGGGCGAGATCACGGTGACGGCGCCCTTTTTGACGAAGACCTCCAGTCCGATATTTCCGAAATGACGCCGGCTGGCACCGGCGCGGTCCGCCGCGGCGGTAAATCCGGAATAGGGATCGAGTGCGCCGATCATGCCGCGCACCGCCGCGATGGCGAGGCTTTGCGCCGCTGCGCCGCCGCCAGTGGTGGTGCCAGTGGTGGTAGCTGTGGCGCGCGCCCGCGCCGCGGCGATGGCGGCCTCGATCAGAAGCCGGGGCCGCACCGGTTTCCAGTAATCGGTGCGGACCCGGTTGAAGACCTCGGCGAACAGATCCAGGGCCTTGATGGTATCCGCGGCGCTGCCGCCGGCGAGGTTTTCGAAAACCCGGCCGAACTCGGCGAGATGGCGGTAGGCATCGTCCGGCCGGCGACGTGGCACCGGCGCCAGCGCTGGTTTTCGCACCCGCTCCTGCAATCCGGCGGCCGCCGGTCCGGACGCCAGGCCAGTAGCCAGGCCAGCCGCGATCAGGGCAGAGGCGCCGAGCAGGAGCGGCGATTTAAGAATAATCGGCCATTTAAAAATAATTGGTGTCATGGGGCGGATCATGCCGCGTGGCCCCTGTTATTCTCAACAGCCTGGAATGGTGCCGGATTTCGGCGCATTCATCAACTTGGCATCAACTTGGCATCAGCTTGGCATCAACTTCGGGCTGAATCTGGCGCCTCAACCGGAAACCGCCGCCCGCCGAATTCAGAGGCCGATCGCCAAGAAACCACGAGTTTCTATCAAATAAAAAAAATTATGTTACAATTGATCGAGTGATGATATTGGTCGATCACTGTATAATCAAAGAATTGGCTTTTCAGATGGGAGGAATCAAACGTGCCTATCCGCTTAACGCCCATACCCACAACATGTAGGATGCTGCCACTCTCCCGAATATAACCCCGCCCTGGTCGGCGCGGTCGTGTCCCCGGCG
>NZAK01000029.1 GCA_002687515.1 Rhodospirillaceae bacterium | reverse complement strand
CATCTTTGCCGATGCCAATGCATCGCCATGCGAAGTGCTCCTCGCCACGGGGCAAAATCATCCCGGTCAAATGGTTCCTATCTATCCGGAACCGCTCTAAGGCACCGCCGCCGCCCATTCGCGGGTTTCGATGATGTCCTTGAGGCGCCTGAGATATGCCGCCGAATAGGCGCCGTCGATGGCGCGGTGATCGAAGCTTTGCGCCAGCACGCCCACGGGCCGTACGGCGATCGCGTCGCCGCCATCCACCTCGACCACAACCGGTTTCTTGGTGATGCCGTCGGTCGACAGGATCGCCACCTGCGGCTGGTTGATGATCGGCGCGGTGATCAATGTGCCGAACGAGCCGTTGTTGGAAATGGTGTAGGTGGCGCCGGCAAAATCGTCGGGACCGAGGGCTTCGCGGCGGGCGGCATCGGCAATTTCGTTGATGGCGCGCGCCAGATCGACAACCGCCATGGAACCGGCATCGCGGACAACAGGCGCCACCAGGCCCTCGAAATCCAGATCGACGGCGATGGCCAGATTGACTTCATCGAAAAGCACCAGGTTTTCGCCCTCGATGCTGGCGTTGATGCGGGGAAATTCGGCGATCGCGTCGCACGCCGCCTTGGCGATGAACGGCAGGTAGGAGAGGGAAAACCCTTGCTTGGCTTTCCAGGCGGCGCCGGCCCGCCGGCGCGCCGCCTCGACCCCGGAAAAGTCCACTTCCACCGCCTGCAAGACATGCGCGCTGGTCGCCTTGGAACGCACCATGTGCTCGGCGGTCAGCTTGCGCCGCCGGTTGAATGGAATAAGCGTGCGCCCGTCTTCGGGTGCGGCGGCAGGTGCGGGCCGCGCCGCCGGCGCGCCTTTAAGGAACGCCAGCACATCGCCGCGGGTGATGCGGCCGTCGCGCCCGGTTCCCGAAACCTGGCCGGGCTGCAAATTGTTTTCGGCCAATAGTTTGCGTACGACCGGTGACAGTTTCATGGATTTATCGCGGGCCGGCGCGGCGGCGCGTTTGGCCGGCGCGGTTTCGGATTTCGCCGCCGGCTTGGAGGTTTTTTTGGCGGCCGACGCCTTGGCCGGCTGGCTGCCGTCGTCGATCACCGCCAGGACGGTGCCGACATCGACGGTTTCGCCGGCCTCGACCCGGATTTCCGTCAAAACGCCCGAAGCTTGCGCCGGCACCTCCATCTCGACCTTGTCGGTGCCGATCTCGAACAGCAATTCGTCCGCCTGGACGCTGTCGCCGACCGATTTATGCCAAACCGTGAGCGTGCCCTCGGCCACCGTCTCGCCCAATTGCGGCATCACGATATCCATCAATCGACTTCCCGGCGGATGGTTTCGACGATACGCGTAACCGACGGGATGGCATGGTCTTCCAACTCGTCGGCGGCGGGCAGCGGCACATGCGGCGTCGTGATGCGCACCACGGGCATGTCCAGATCATAGAAACATTCCTCGGCGATGATCGAGGCCAACTCCGCGCCCCAGCCGCAAAGCCTGGGATTTTCCTCGACCGTGACGACGCGGCCCGTGCGGCTGACCTCGCCCAATATGGTTTTCGTATCCAAGGGCACCAGGCTGCGCACATCGATCACGTTCGCCGATATGCCATCCTCGGCGGCCAGGATTTCGGCGGCCTCGATAGAGCGCGGCACCATCGCGGCCAACGCTAAAATGGTGACATCGTCGCCGGGGCGCACGATCTTGGCGGTGCCGAGCTGGTCCACATGCTCGCCGTCCGGGACCTCGCCCTTGTTGGCATAGAGCGATTTCTGCTCGAAGAAGATCACCGGGTCGGGATCGCGGACGGCCGCCGCCAAAAGCCCCTTGATGTCGGCCGGGGTAGACGGCGCCACCACCTTCAGCCCGGGGATCATCATCGCCCAGTTTTCGACGCTTTGCGAATGCTGGGCGCCGAAACGGACCAATCCGCCATTGGCGGTGCGGATCACCAGCGGCACATTCACCTGGCCGTTGGTCATGTAGCGGGATTTGGCGATCTGGTTGGCGACCAGGTCCCAGCAGACGGCGAAGAAATCGGAAAACATGATCTCGGCGATCGGCTTGAGGCCGGTCATCGCGGCGCCCATGGCGGCGCCGACGATGGCTTGTTCGGAGATCGGCGTATCCTTGACGCGCACCGGGCCAAATTCGTCGAGGAGGCCGACGGTAGTCTTGAAGACGCCGCCGGCGTCGGCCACATCCTCGCCCAGGAACACAACATTTTCGTCGCGCCGCATTTCCTGGGCGATGCCCTCGGCGACGGCTTCACGGTAGGTCAATTCCGCCATGACGAGCCTCCATCCGCCCAAACCTCGGTATCGACCAGCTCAAGGCCAGGCGTCGGCGAAGCCTTGGCTTCCTCGGTGGCGATATCGAGGGCCTTCATCACCGCCTCCTCGATACCGCTGACGACGCCGTCCTTGACGCCGAAATCCAAGAGACGCTGGCGGTACATGGGAATCGGATCGCGTTTTTTCCAGGCTTCGATTTCTTCTTCCGGACGGTAAGTGCCCGGATCGGCCCTGGAATGGCCGAGATGCCGGTAGGTCTTGGCCTCGATCAGGGACGGGCCGCCGCCGGCGCGCGCCGTCTCGATGGCTTTCAGTGCCGTCCGGTAGACCGCGTCGGCGTCGTTGCCATCGACCAGGATCTCAGCCAGCCCATAGGCCGAAGCCCGGTCGGCGGCCGGATGTTCCACCGCCGTCACGTCGGCGATCGGCGTATATTCCATATAGAGGTTGTTTTCGCAGACGAAAACCACCGGCAGCTTCCAGATGACGGCCATGTTCAGCGCCTCGTGGAAGGCGCCGATATTGGTGGCGCCGTCGCCGAAGAAGCAGACCGACACCTGCCCCGAACCCCGGTACTGGGCCGACCAAGCGGCACCGACGGCGATCGGCAGGTGGGCGCCGATGATGGCGTAGGAGCCCATGGCGCCATGTTCGACGCTGGTCAGGTGCATGGAGCCGCCCTTGCCGTTCAAAAGCCCGCATTCGCGGCCCATCAATTCGCCGAGGACAGCGGTCATCGGGGCGCCGCGCACCATCGTGTGGGCATGGCCCCGGTAGGTGCAAAATGTGTAATCGTCCTTGGCCATGGCGGCGCCGCAGCCGGCGGCAACGGCTTCCATGCCGATCGACAGATGGATTGTGCCCTTGACCAGGTTCTGCATGAACAAATCATTGGCGCGGTTTTCCAAATACCGAACTTCAAGCAGCATTTGGTACATCTGGAGGCGTTTAGCTTCGCCGATATCGTCGTTGAGGCGCGCCGAAGCCCCGCTTTTGCCGCCGCGCCGCGCCGCTGCCTTCGACTTGGCGGGCGCCTTCGATTTTGCTTTTTTAGCCAATGAACGTCCTCCCCGGCCCGGTTGGGCGCGCCTTCATGCGGCACGCCTTTCTTGCGCAGAACCCACCCATGCGGGCCTCGGCGCGCAGCGTTGAGACTTAAGCATTATCAAAATAGAACCCTATTGGCGATGGGAAATTGTGCTTTATTATTTGGGCCGTAATCGCAACAATAGCCGCCGCAATGCCAGTAAAACGACGCAGGCCGCACCGCGGCGGAGCCTGCCGCCGAGAGGAGGAAATTATGCATTACAACCGACCGCGCTCAACCGCCACCTGGGGCACCATAGCCAAGGATTGGGAAGCCGGCATCGATTATGGAAAATTGATCTCCGACCGGCAGGAGCGCGCCAAGCAGGCGGCCAATGATTCCGGCTTCGGCGCATTCCTCTGTTTCAACTTCGATAACATCCGCTATGTGACCGGCACCCATATCGGCGAATGGGGCCGCGACAAGTTCGACCGCTATGCGCTGGCTCCCGGCGACAGCGCGCCGTTCCTGTGGGATCCGGCGCCGCCGGCCAAACGCCGAAGCTCACCGCACATGGGCAACCGGGTGGAAGCGCCGGTCAGCACCATGCAGGGCGCATTGCCGCCGGAGCATGGCATCCAGGACGTGTTCGCCAAGCAGATCAAGGATAAGCTGATCGAGCTCGGCATCGAAAAAGCGCCCTTGGGCATCGATGTGATGGAACTGCCGATGCTGCGCGCCCTCGAGGCCGAGGGCATCGAGGTGGTCGACGGCCAACAGGCATTGATGGATGCCCGCGAAGTGAAGACCGAGGAAGAGATCGAATTGTTGAAGGTGGCCGCCGCCATGGTCGATGGCACGTACCTCGATATCGCCAAGGCGATCCGCCCGGGCGCCCGCGAAAGCGATCTTGTCGCCATCGCCAACGAAAAATTGTACGGCATGGGATCGGAGCGGGTCGAATGCGTGAACTCTGTCGCCGGTCCGCGCGGCGCGCCCCATTCGCATACCTTTTCCGACCGCATCATCCAGCCGGGCGACATGATCTTCCTCGACATCATGCACAGCTACAACGGCTATCACACCTGCTATTACCGCACCTTCATCTGCGGCATTCCCAACGAGGCCCAGAAAGAAGCCTACGAGATTTGTTCGCAGTGGGTGAGCGCCGCCATCGATGCCATCAAACCGGGCGCCAAGCTGGACGATATCGCCAATGTCTGGCCGAAGGCGGAGGAATTCGGCTACGCCAACGAGGACGAAGCCTTCCTTTTGCAGTTCGGCCACGGCGTCGGGCTGTCTTTGTGGGAGCGGCCGATCATTTCGCGCCGTTACATGGGCCAGAAGACCGAATTGAAAAAGGGCATGGTGTTTGCGGTCGAATGCTGGAAAGGTGCCGAGGACGGTTCCGGCGCGGCGCGCATCGAGGAAGAAGTGGTGGTCACCGACGACGCGTGCGAGATCATCACCAACTTCCCCAGCGACCACCTGATTTCATGCGGGCTGCCCGGCTGCGAGATTTATTAGGGCGGCGGGTGGAGCCCACCCGAAGGAGCGGCGCATGGACCGGATCTGGGTCACCCTGATCACCGGCTTCCTGGGAAGCGGCAAGACGACGCTGCTGAATACGCTGCTGCACCATCCGGCGATGAGCCAGGCCGCCGTTATCGTCAACGAGTTCGGCGAGATCGGTATCGATTACGATCTCGTCGAACAGTCCAATGAACAGGTGGTGCAGTTGGCCAATGGCTGCCTCTGCTGTTCGGTGAAGGGCGATTTGATCGATACCTTCCGCGACCTCTATATCCAGCGCAACGCCGGCACCATCCCCCATTTCGATAGGGTGGTGATCGAAACCACCGGCATCGCCGATCCGATGCCGGTGCTGCAAATCGTGTTCACCAACCCGATGGTGATGAACCATTATGCGCTGGACGGGGTGGTGACGACGGTGGATGCGGTCAACGGGCTGAGTTCGCTGCAGCGCTTCCCCGAATGCGTCAAACAGGCGGCCATCGCCGACCGGCTGATCGTCACCAAGGTCGATCTGGTCGAAGGCGGCAAGAGCGGTGAAACCGTCGCCGCCGTCAGGGATCGCCTGCGCGCCCTCAACCCGGCGGCGCCGATCGTCGAAACGGCGACCGAGGAGATCGATCCCGAGGATTTGTTCGGCACCGGCATGTTCGATGCGGCATCGAAGCAGATCGATTTGAAATCCTGGATCGATCCGGCGCTTTACGACGAAGCAGCGACCGAGCCGGCGGCGGCGGCCGAGCCCGACGAAGCCGCCCGCGCCTATTACCAGGAACACGGCCACACGCCGGAACAAGGCCACGCCCACGGCGGCGTCAACTCCTTCTGCATCACCCGCGACGAGCCGATGTCGCTGGATATGCTGCGCATGTTCCTGGAAGGATTGACCCGCGAAGCCGGACCCGATCTCTTGCGCGTCAAGGGCATTGTCAATGTCGCCGGCGAGCCGGACCGGCCGGCCGTCATCCAGGGCGCGCAGTTGATCTTCCATTCGCTCGATTGGCTGCCCGAATGGCCGGGCGAGGACCGGCGCACGCGCATTGTTTTTATCACCCACGGGCTTGACAAAAGTTACATAGAAGACACGCTGGAACTAATCGAACGCGTCGCCAAGCGCACCGAACAGGCGACGGCGGACGCGCTCATCAGATAACCGGCAATAAATATTTGGAAGGGAGGAAGACATGCTTTTTGTCATTTTCGGTATCGATAAACCGAATATGGGACCGACCCGCGCCGAGGCCATGCCCGCCCACATAGATTACCTGAATAAAGCGCCGATCAAGCTGGTCATGTCGGGGCCGCTTACCTCCGACGATGGCGAGGATATCGTCGGCAGCCTTTATGTGGTCGAGGCCGAGGGCCGCGCGGCGATCGAGGAGTTTTGCGAGAACGATCCGCTGATCCAGGCCGACGTCTGGGAATATTCTGAAATCCGCGCCTTCAACAAGCGCGTCGATAATCGCGATTAATGCAACGGGAGAATTTTGAAATGGATCTAGGACTTAAAGGGAAAAACGCCGCCGTCACCGGTTCCAGCCAGGGCATCGGCAACGCCATCGCCAATTCGCTGGCCGACGAGGGCTGCAACGTGGCGCTGTCGGCGCGGGGTGAAGACCGGCTTAACCAGGCGGTCGCCGAGATCGAGGCCAAGGGCGTCAAAGCGGTCGGCATCATTTGCGATCTATCGACCGAGGCCGGCTGCAAGCAATTCGCCGATGAAGCCGCCGCCGCTCTCGGCGGCATTGATATTCTGGTCAACAATGTCGGCGGCATGATCCCCGGCACCCTTGACGGGCTGGATGAAGATACATGGTCAACGGTCCTCGATTTGAACCTGATGTCATTCGTCTACACCACCAAACACGCAATTGCGCATCTCAAGGAATCAAGCGCCGGACGTGTCCTTTGCGTATCGGGTGTCACCGGCAAACAATTATTGCCCGGCGCCCTGACCACCACCATCCCCAACACCGCCATCCACGGCTTTGCCAAGGTGATGGCCGAACAGTTGGGCAAGGACGGCATCACCGTCAACACCATCTGCCCCGGTTTCACCAACACCGAATCCTGGGGCCCGCGCGCCGAAGGCATGGCCAAGGTGCGCGGCGTCACCGCCGATCAGGTGCGCGACGGTATCTCGGCGATGACCATGCTCGGCCGCTGGGCCGAACCCAAGGAAATCGGCGACGCCGCGGCCTGGATCGTGTCGGAGAAGAACAGCTACATGACCGGCACGGTGGTCGAGGTCTGCGGCGGATTTACACGGTATATCTAGGGGGCGGTTTCGGGGGCGGCCCATTTATTGAATGGGCCGCCCCTTTTTATTATCAGGCTGGATCATTAATGCCGGGATAGATATCCGAGAAGCGGGTTTTGGCATAATAGGTTTTGCCATAGCTGGGCCGCGCTTTCATCGCATCCAGCCAAGCGGCGACATTCGGGCAATCATCATCCCAAATACCGCCGTAACCCAAATCTTCCATGCGGTCGATAGACGGCGCGATGGCGCAATCGGCGATACTGAATTTTTCACCCATGATCCAAGGGCCGTTTTCCGCCAACGCGGCCTCCATCCGTTCCGCCGTCATGCGAATATCGGAAAGCGATTTTTCAATCTCGGCGTCGGTAAATCCATCCTGCCCCATGCGCCGGTAGAAATCCCGGCGCAACGGCCGGCGGTTGGCGGCGTCTGCGAATTCTTCCTCGGACATATTTTGAAAATTTTTCAGCAATGCCCGGTTGAAGGACGGATAGCGGACGGCGACGGTCGGCACTTCTTCGAAAAATCGAAGCCATTTGCGAAGACGCGCGCGCCACCGCACCGGTCGGCATCATTGATATTTGCGGAAACACTTCGTCCAGATATTCGAGAATGACCGAGGAATCGACAATTGGAATGCCGTCATGGACCAGCGTCGGCACCACCCCATTTGGATTCAGCGCCAAATATTCCGGGGTCAGATGCTCGCCTTTCGACGAGAGCAGAATTCGATCGGTGAAGGCCAGCCCCTTTTCGTGCAGGCACAGACGCACTTTCTGGCTGCAGGTGGAAGCCGGGAAATTATAAAGTTCAAGGGCCATATTTTATACGGTTCAGCTCAAATTGTAACCCAATAGCGCCGGCAGCCAGAGCGCCAGGGTGGGAAACAGGATGATCAGCAGAATGCGCAAGACGTCCGCATAGAAGAACGGCAGGATGCCCTTGAAGATGGTCTTTAAGGGAATGTTGCCGGCCACCCCGAATAGGACGAACACATTCATGCCGATCGGCGGTGTGATCATGCCCACTTCGATCACCATCACCAGCACGACGCCCCACCAGATGGGATTGTAACCGAGATCGGTAACCAGCGGCAAAACGAACGGCATGGTGATCACCATGGCGGCGACGGTATCGAAGATGCTGCCCAATATCAGGAACACCACCATCAGCACCAGGATCACCGCCAAGGGCGGCAGGCCCATCGCAGAAATGGCGGCGACCAGCGCGTCCGGCATCTTGGTGACGGTGATGAAGCTGGAAAATATCGAGGCGCCGGCGATGATCAGATAGATCATCGCCGAATTGGCCGCCGTGTCCTTGAGCACCTGCCAGAACGTATCCAGGGAAAACTTTCGCCGCGCCACGGTGAAAATGAAGGCCAGGAAGGCGCCGAGGGCGGCCGCCTCGTTGACCGTGAAGACGCCGCCATAGATGCCGCCGATGACCGCCAGCAAGAGAACCAAGACCCCCCAGCTTCCTTTAAGGACGGCCAGCCTTTCGGCCCATTCGAGGCGGGTTCCGGCGGGGCCCGATTTTGGATCGCGGCGCACCAATATGCCGATCGTGATGAAGTGCGCCAGAACCGCGATAAGACCCGGAACCAGGGCGGCGACGAACAGGGTGATGACGAATTGCTCGGCCAGGAAGGCGTAGATCACCATGATCACCGAGGGCGGGATCAGCATGCCCAAGGTGCCGCCGGCGGCGATGCTGCCGGTGGCCAGGGTCGGCGAATAGCCGCGACTGAGCATTTCCGGCAGTGCCACCCGGCCCATGGTCGCCGCCGTCGCCAGGGACGATCCGCAGACCGCGCCGAACCCGGCGCAGCCGCCGATGGTGGCCAGCGCCAAACCGCCGCGGCGATGGCCGAGAAAGGCATAGGCGATGCGGTAGATATCGGATGAGAGGCCGCTGACGCCGGCGAAACTCCCCATCAGCAGGAACAACGGAATAACCGCCAGATCCATGCTTGACAGGACGCTGACCGGTTCCGTCGCGAACAAGGATACAGCCGGTTTCCAGCCGCCGAGGATGCCGAAGCCGATGGCGCCCGATACCGCCATCGCCACGCCGATGGGAATATGCAGCGCGATCAGCACGAACATGCCCGCCAGGCCGAGCGATGCGACCAGAATGGGATCCATCAGTACTCGGACTCCGGAACCGAATGGGCCGATCCATCGCCGCTATCTTCCGGCGCCCCGGCCATCGCCGCCCGCCAGCGGGCCAAAAAGACGATCAGTTGCACCGGAATACAGATCAACAGGAACAGGGTGACGACGGCCCACCACGGCGCCACCGGAATACCGAGCAGCCAGGTGGTTTCCCCGCTGGCCTGCAATTCGTCGGTATAGAGGATAAACTGCCAGCCGAGCGCCAGGAAAAATACCGAGGTGACCAGCGAGGCCAGTACTTCCAGCCAGGCGTGAATGCGTGGGCCCAGCGCTTTTCCCAAAAACCCGATGGCGATGTGATGGCGTTCCGCCAGGGCGAGGGGGAAAAAGGCGGCGATGTTGATGGCCACGATCAGCCGGGCGATATCGGCAACGCCGTCGATGGGGCTGTTGAACAGCCAGCGCATCAGGACGTCGGCGATGGTTATGACGGTCAACACCACCAGCCCGACCAGCCCGGCCAGGGCGAGGAAGCGCGCCGCGCCCGAGCTGCGCGCGTCCAAACGTGCGATGAAGCCGTTCATCAGACCGGCAATTAAACCCGGCTAGCGGCCGGCGCGGTAGTCGGCCAGTTCCTTTTTAAGCGCCGCCAATAGCATTTTCCCCTTGGGGTGCTTTTTGACCCAGTCGTCGATAACGGGGCGCAAAGTGTCGTCCCATTTGGCCAAGTCCGCCTTCGACGGGAACACGAATTTTTGGTCCGCCTTTTTCTGGGTTATCGCCAGCATCTTCCCCTGGATGGCGAAATGCACGTCGCCGAACTTGCGTGAGAATTTTTCACCGCTGTGCTTGTTGATGATGCCGCGCGCCTTGGCGGAAAGCCCATCGAACCTTTTTTTGTTGAACAGAACCGCCAGCGGCACCGTTCCGAGGCGCGCCATGTAATGATGCTTGGCGACCTCGATAATGCGGAACGCATACATGACATTCCATTCGGCGGCCGAGCCGTTGAGGATGCCCTTGCTGATATTTTCGGCGACGGCGGGGATCGGCATGCCGACCGGAACGGCGCCAAGGGCGCGCATCGAAGCGCCCGCCACCGGGCCGCCGGCGCGCAGTTTCAAACCCTTGAGATCAGCGATTTTGGTCACCGGCTTTACGGTGTTGATAAAATAGGGATGGGTGGTGACCAGCAGCGGCACTTAAAAATCGCCATAGCCCCGCAACAGGCCCTTGTCGTAGATCCGCCGGAACGCCACCGACGCTTCCTTGACGTCGTGGATCAGGGTCGGCAGTTCCATCACCTGGTTATCGGGGAAGCGGCCCGGCGTGTAGGATGGCACCACCCAGGCCAGATCGGCAACGCCGTCCAGCGTCATTTTGACCTGCAGGCGCGGATTGCGGCCCAGCGCGCCGCCGGAAAAGACGTCTATCTTGACGGCGCCCTTGGCCTCGGCATTGATGGCTTCAGCCCACGGCTTGATGACCTTTGAATAGGTCGGATCCTTGGGCGATGCGAAAAACGCCATTTTGAGCGAAGTTTGCGCCGAAGCGGCACTTGCGGAAAACGCGATGACCGCCGCACCCGCTAAAAGATGTTTGAACATAATCCTCTCCCAGCTATCATTGATTTAAACGAAGGCTCGTCTAACCGGGGCAATTCTATAGGAATTGGAATTTGGTGCAATGAAATGCTGGTTTTGGGCTCCCTGGCCGGAAAAGCTCAAACGCCGTGCGTTCAAATCCAGGGATTCAATTGCAATTTGAATTTTCCAGGAATATTGCTATTTTTCATTCGAAGCAGTCCACCTGGGGAGATCAGCGATGGCGAAAAAGAGCAAACCCAAGAGAGCAGCAAAAAGGACGGTGAAAAAGACCGCCCGGCGCCCATCGGTCAGTGGCGGCGAAACCATCGATGTCCTCAGCGGTCCCATGAAATCGGCATTCCGCTCGGCGTTTCTGAGACGCGGGCGTTGATCGTCACGCATTCGCTAAAAAAAGAAGCAGGTCAAATTCCCTCTTAATCTATGACCGCAATGGCGTTGATCTCCAGCATGCAGCGGGGATCGGTCGCCAGGCGCACCACCTGTACCGTGGTCGTCGCCGGCTTGGCGTCGCCGAAACATTCGGCCCAGACTTTATTCAAGATATCCTGCTGCTCCATGTCGGTAAGGAACCTATCGGCGGATACGATATCATCGAAGGTAGCGCCGACGGCGGCCAGGCCCTTACGCAGGTTCTCCAACGCGGCGCGCGCCTGGCCGTCCATATCGGTGGGCATGTCGGCGAATTCTTCGGGCCGGTGCGGATGGTGATGATAAACCGGCGCCGCCGTGACCCCGGCGCAGTAAACAGTGGTGCCGCCGGTTACCTTGATGGCGGGGGCATAGGGCATCCACATATCGGGCGCATCGGGCCAATGGATGTGTTCGATCTTCTTGGGCATCATATTCCTCCGTTCGGGGTCAGGTCAGAAGTATGGCACGGAAATCGTTGACATTGGTATAGGTCGGGCCGGTGATTATCAAATTGCCGAGCGCCGCGAAAAAGCCATAGGCATCGTTGTCGGCAAGCGAGGCCTCGGCGTCAATACCCAACGCCCGCGCCCGGGCGAGGCTATCGGGCGCGATCAAGGCGCCGGCGTTGTCTTCGCTGCCGTCGATGCCGTCGGTATCGCAGGCCAAGGCGTGGATCTGGGCGTAAACTCCGGCGCGCCCGTCCAGGGCCAGGGCCAGGGCCAGAAGAAACTCGGCATTGGGTCCGCCGCGCCCGCTCCCGGTCACCGTCACCGTCGCCTCGCCGCCGGAAAGAAGCACCAACGGGCGCCCGGAATGGGCATCCAGATTGCCGGCGATTTTCGCTGCCAGCTGGCGTGCTTCGCCTTCGAGATCAGCGCCCAGGATAACCGGCTCGATGCCCAGCGCGCGCGCCCGGTCCGCCGCCGCCGCCAGCGCGCCGGCGGCATCGGCGATAATCACCGCCTGATCGCCGGCAAATGCCGCATCGCCCGGTTTGGGTGTCTCACCGGTATCACCATCCAACGCCCGCTGAACGGAAGCGGGCGCATCGATGCCGTAACCTTCGATCACCCGGCGGGCGTCGGCAGAGGTGGTCGGGTCGGGGACGCTGGGGCCCGACGCGATCACCGACAGATGGTTACCCGCGACGTCGGATATGGCCAGGGTAAGAATACGCGCCGGGCGGCAGGCGGCGGCAAGCCTGCCGCCCTTCACCGCCGAAATATGCTTGCGCACCGTATTGATCTCGCTGATCGGGGCGCCGCATTTCAACAGCGCCCGGGTCAGCGCCCGTTTGTCGGCAAGGGAAACGCCTCCTAACGGCAGGCTCAAGAGCGACGAGCCGCCGCCCGACATCAGGCAGATGACCAAATCTTCCGGACGTAGGCCACCGACAAGCTCGAGCATGCGCTTGGCTGCCTCGGCGCCGGCTTGGTCGGGTACCGGATGACCGGCTTCGATGATTTCTATGTTCCGGCAGGGCCGTCCATACCCGCGCTGGGTGATCACCAGACCGCCGATCGGGCCGGGCCAATGGGCCTCGACGGCTTCGGCCATGGCGGCCGACGCCTTGCCGGCGCCGATCACCAGGCAGTCACCCTTGGGCGCCAGCGGAAAGTGGGGCAGCAGATGCGGCGGCAGGCAAAGCGAAGGCTGCGACGCCGCGACGGCGGCCTGGAACAGCTCTTCCAGGAAGGCTTGCGGATTAAGCTCGCTCATTTCGATATCAGTAGGCCGGTCGATATCAGCAGGCCGGCTCGGGCAGCTTGCGGATGGCGCGCAGCTTGAGGCTGACCACGGCCAGCCCGATATCGAAGGTGATCTCACCGGCGATACCGTTGTCATATATATTCTGCGTGACCGTGGTCAGCGGCTTGGAGCCGCCGCCGGCATAACGGTGGAACGATCCAACCGTGCGCCAGCCGGGCCGCCGCAATAGACCGGTATCGCCCTTGGGCGGCGGCTCCAATTTGCCCGGCTTGCCGGTCAGCAATTCGAACACGCGCACCGGTTCCGGGCTCGAGCCGTCGAACAACACGTAATTCATGGTGCGCGCGCCCTTTTTCACCTGCGCCGCCGTCCACAGGAAAGAGGCCACCGGAAAGCGTGCTTCCCTGGGCAGCTGCAAGGTGCGGTTCCCCGGTATGCTCAGTTCGATGCGCCCGGCCGCGCCTGGTCCCGAGCGGCTGGCGACGCCCCGGATCGGCCCCAATGGGCGTCCGTTCATGCGCGTCTGGTGGTCGAATTGCAACCGCGTGCCGTCCTTCGCCTCGGTATTGCTGATCTCGGTTTCGAAGCTCAGCCTGCGGCCGTTCTGCATCGCCGCCGAAAGGGCGAAGCGGCCGACCAGGCGCCAAGCCGCGCAGGTGCTTTCCAGGCGCAGAATCTGAGTTCCCGAATAATCGGCGACCGCGCCCGGCAGCTTCCATTCGCGGACGCTGATTTCATAAAACGCCTGGTGCGGCTGCACGCTGGCGGCAATTGCGCGGCCGCCGCAGAATATGGCGATGGCGGCAAGCAGCGCGGCGGACCGCAAGCCGGCATTCATGCGCCGGCCCCGATTGGCAACGCCCCGGCCTGCTCAAGAAGGGCGCGTTCGACCCAGCCGGCATTGGCGATGGTACGCGCGTCCTGCCCCTGGGGTCCGACTACCTGCAAACCGACGGGCATACCGTTCGGGCCGGTGAAGGCCGGCAAAGTGACGCAAGGTGCATACAATAATGTCCAGAGGGAATTAAAAGCACCGCCTTCGATGGCGGTCAGGTCCTGGGGCGCTTCACCCTTGGCGCTGGGCGTGATGAATATATCATAATCATCGAACACTCCGGCCAGAAGCGCGCGCGCCTGTTCCGCCGCCGCCTTGGCGCCTTCATATTCCTCTATCGTCACCTTTTGCCCGAACTCATGGCCCTGGCGCGACCAGGAATTGATCTGGTCCAAATGATCGGCGATAAAATCGTCGGCGGAGCGCACGCTTTCATAGGACGTGATATAGGGGAAGCGTTCCATGACGGCGGGGAATTCGCCGCCTAGCTCGACATCCTCGACCGATGCGCCGGCGCGCGCCAACAACCCGCCCGCCCGCTCGATCATCGCCACCGATTCGGGCTCGGCTTCCGGCCAGACATGGGTGCGGGCGATACCGATGCGCGGCGCATCGGCGGGAATAGTGACGCCGCTCGCTTCCTCACCGGTTAATGCAGCGCGCATGAGGATGATGTCTTCCAGATGCCGGGCCATCAGCCCGAGGGTGTCGATGGACGGCTTCAAATGCCGGATGCCGGTGCGGTCGAGGCCGTCCAAACTGCCCTTGAAGCCGTAAAGTCCGCACAACGAGGCCGGACGGATGACCGAGCCGCCGGTTTGCGTGCCGTTGGCCAAAGGCACCATGAAATCGGCTACGGCGGCGGCCGATCCGCTGGAAGACACGCCGGGCGTCCGCTGCAAATCCAAGGGGTTGCGGGTCACGCTTGGAAACGGACAGGCGAATTCGGTGGTGACCGTCTTGCCGAGGATCACCGCGCCGGCATCCCGCAATGCGGCAACCGTCGCCGTATCCTGGTCCGGCCGGTTGCCCTTATACAAGGGCGATCCATATTCGGTCGGCATGTCCTTGGTATCGATGACATCCTTGATGCCGACCGGCACGCCATGCAGCGGACCCAGCGGTTCTTCCCCGTCGCGGGCGCGCGCCCCGGCCAGGGCCAGTTCCGGATCGACGAATGCCCAGGCGTGGATATCGCCGTCGCGGGCATCGATTCGCGCCAAACAGTCACCCACCAGCGCCTCCGAGGTAATTTCGCCCGCCGCGATCTTCGCCGCCGCCGCCGCTGCGCCCAGGGTATTCAGGCCGCCATTCAATTGGTTTGGCCCCACCGATTGAAGCGCGTCGGCGCCGGTATCTGTCATCGAAATCCCCTCCAAATTGCCATTCGCCCATGGTGATGGCATCCGGCGGCCAAAGCAACCGGCGATCATCGCGCTCCGCCGAATTACGGCATTGTCACGGCCCGGCAAATTCGGGATAAGAGCAGCGCAATCTCAGGGGACCCACGGAATGGCATTCGAACTCTTCGTCAACGGCACATTGATGCGCGGCCTGGCCCTGCACGACAACCTGGAAGGTGCTGAATTCTTAGGCGAATTCGTAACCGCGCCAATCTACCGGCTGTATTCGATCGACGACCGGCACCCGGGCATGTTCGAGGTCGAAAATGGTGGCGTCGCGGTCAAGGGCGAGATGTACCGCATGGCCGACGAAATCTGGCGGCGGGTCGAAGATGGCGAGCCGCCGAACCTTTATTGTGGCCCGGTAAAGCTTGCCGACGGCAGCAGTGTGAATGGCATCCTGTTCCCGCGCGAAATAGCCGAAGATGGCCATTTGGACATATCCGAGTTCGGCGATTGGCGCGCCTACATGGCTTCCAAGGATTAACGGACGCGGTTCCCACGCATCAACATCTTGATTTGTTTGTTGCGAACGGTTTGTGATAACGTTTTGCGCTCCTGGGGAGTAGGAGTCGCACGGCCATGACCAAACGGGCGGGCGCATGATGGCCGAAACAAAGGGCACCATGGTCATCGCCGTCGGCGGCAATTCGCTGATCGTCTCCGAGGACCGGCAAGCCATTCCCGACCAGTACGAAGCGGCGGTCGCCACGGTCAAACATATCGTCAATATGATCGAAGCGGGCTGGAACGTGGTCATCACCCACGGCAGCGGCCCGCAGGTCGGCTTTATCCTCAGGAGCTCGGAGCTGGCCATCGGCGAGGTCGCGCCGGTGCCGATGGATTACGCCGATGCCGATATCCAGGGTGCCGTCGGCTATATGTTCCAGCGCGCCCTGCACAACGAGTTTGTGAAGCGCGGCATCGACAAGCGCGCCGTTGCCGTCGTCACCCAGGTGTTGGTCGACGGCGCCGATCCGGCCTTCGCCAACCCGACCAAACCGATCGGCCCGCAACTGGACGAAGCCACCGCCAAGACGCGGGCCGGCGAAATGGGCTGGGTGGTGAAGGAAGACGCCGGGCGCGGCTGGCGGCGGGTGGTGCCGTCGCCGAAGCCCGTCGAGATTCTCGAAATGGAGCAAATCAGGCTGTTGTCCGGTGCCGGCTACGTGGTCATCGCCTGCGGCGGCGGCGGTATCCCGGTCCTGGAGAACGAAAAGAACTACCTGGTCGGGGTCGAAGCGGTGATCGACAAGGACCTGGCATCGGCCCTGTTGGCGGCCAAGCTCGGCGCCGACCGCTTCATCATATCCACCGATGTCGAACGGGTGGCGCTCAATTACAACAAGCCGGACCAGAGCTGGCTGGACGAGATCAGCGCCCCGGAAGCGAAGCGCCTACTTAGCCAGGACCAGTTCGATGCCGGCAGCATGGGTCCCAAGGTCGAAGCCATGATCCAATATCTGAACCAGGGCGGCGGCGGCGGCGTCATCACCAATCCGGAAAACCTGGACCGCGCCCTCGAGGGCCGGGCCGGAACCCGCTTCACGCGCGCCTGAATAACCGGAACCGCTCTAGCTACGGGTCAGCCTCGCCGCCGGGTTGGCCCCGCCCGTGGACAAGACCGCTGGCTCGTCGACCAGCCAATGTCCTCGTTCATCGCGGAAGGTGAAGCCCAGCGAGACGACGGCGCCGGCGGGTGGATTGGGCAATAGCTGCAACGGCGCGCAGCCGGTACAGCCCTCGATGATCACACCATCCCATTGCAGCGGCGACAGAGCGTCCGCATGGGCGGCCAGGGGCTTCAGATCGGCGCCATCGCCGAGGGCCGGAATGGCGGCGGCCAGGTAATCGGATATGGCGGCGACGGCGTCGCTATTTCCGTCCCGCTCGAAACTGCGCCCATAGCGGATCCAGGTTCCATTGTAGGCGACCGACAGGCGGATGGCGTAACGGGCGCCCAGCCGCATCGGCCTGTCGGCGCGGATGTAGTTGGGGTCCCGCGTCAGGTCGGGCGCGATATCCATGAACACGTCCTCGGCGCCGGCATAGCGGATATCCCGTTCGATCGCCGCCAGGTCGGGATCGCCATCACCCTCCACCGCGCCGGCGAGGGCATCGGCGGCCATCTCCGCCGCCTTTCGCGACAGCATGATCTCGGCTTCATCGGCGGGATTGCGGACGGAAGCAAAAAGCCCGGTGGCGTCGGTGATTTGATACCCGGCATCGGCTTCCAGAAGCGCACTTATGATCGGCCGCGGCGTTTTATCGAGCTCGACCATGCCGATGCGCCTGGCCGCCGCGCCCTCCAACAGCCTGCACAGCTCGCCACCGATATTGGGCGAACAGATCACCTCATGCACATGGCTGGTTTCCATGATCCAGCCGGCGACCCGCTTCGACAGGCTGACGATCAAGCTCGGCAATCCAACCGGCAGGACTGCCAGCACGCATTGGTTCCAATAGGGCACGAAATGGGTGAGGTGCGCGACCCCCGCCGGGCGCGGAAAATTGGTATAGACCAGGACCGCGTCCAGGCCCCTCTCATGCATGGCTTCGCGCAGGCGCTGAACGCGGGCATCGAACACCGCCTCGGGCAATTCCTCTTTCGACCAGTTCAGCAATCCGCGCCGCATGGTGGTTCTCCCTTGTTCAGATCGCTGAAACTATTAAATCGCGCGGCGTCCGGGAGAAGCTCTTATATCCTTCCTCGGTGACCACGGCGGCATCGCCGAGCACCATATAGCCGGCATCGGGATGGTAGGTGTTGGGATGAATAATGATAAAGGCGCCGGCCTCCAGCACCGTTTCCACATCCTCCAGGATCGGCGGCTTGGAATCCACAAACAGGCCGAGTGAATGGCCGCGGACGCGGGTATATTCGCTTGAAGTATATTTGCCGAGGCCGCGCTCGCGGAAGACATCGTTCTCGGCGATGGCGATCTCACCCGCCGTGACGCCTGCCTTGAGGATGGCAAATCCGGCATCGACGGCGTCCTGGAAGACGGTGAAGGATTTAAGCTGAATTTCGGTCGGCTCGCCGACCACCAGGGTCCGGCAGATCTGCGAATAATACCCATCGACGCACGGGCTAAGCTCGGTGGTGACCAGATCGCCCGCTTCGATGCGGCGCGTGCCGGCGGGGTGCATGCCCATGACCTCGACGCCGCCCGATCCGATCAGCATGAAATTCTCCTGGCACCCCTGGGCCCTGAAAAAACCCTCGATCTCGGCGACCACTTCGAACTCGGCGCGGCCCGGCTTGGCGGCATCGACGAAGACCTCGTAGCCGCGGTCGGCCATGTCGGTGGCGCGCCGGATGGCATCGATCTCGGCCGGGGATTTCACCCGCATCAGGGCGTCCATCAGGCCAGTGCCGTCGGCCAGTTCCGGCGCATCCTCGCCGGCCATCAGCCCGTAGGGTATCAGCTCCGCCGGGGCGAGGGCGATTTTGCTGTTGCCGAACGACTTCAACTGGCCGCGCGCGGCGGCGATCAGATCATCGGTGGCGGTGACGCTGGCATCGGGCCGTGCGGCGCGGGCGCGCATGCCTTCGACCGGCCCCTCGACAATGATGTGGGTTTCGCCGTCGGCAAAGACGATGGCCAGGGCATCTCCCTCGAGCACCGAATAATCGGCGGCGAAGCGCATGTAATCGACGCGCCAGGCGTTGCCATAGATGAGCAAGCCGTCCAGTCCCTCGGCGCTGAGCGCGTCCTGGATGCGCTGGCTGCGTTCCCGATGTATTTCATTCATTCCGCTGCCTCCCCAGCTGTTCCTTGTGCCGGCGCCACGCCGTAATCCCGCACCGCCGCTTCTTCAGAGATGAAACCGGCCTTGATATCGGCCGCGATGGCCTCTTTGGATCGTTCCTCCGGCGGGCCGTAGCCGCCGCCGGCACCGGTCAGGAAGGTGACACTATCGCCGGTATTAAGTTTAACGTTGGTCGCCTTGAGGGCGATTTCTTGCGTGCCGTCGGTGCGCCGGATAATGGCCTGGTTGACGGCGCCTTCCCTGCCCCCATGCAACCCCCAAGGCGCGTCATGGGTACGGTCGAAATTGATATTGGCGGTGGTCGGCTGCAGGCAGCGGTAGCGGACCTCGACACCCAGGCCGCCGCGGCTGCGCCCGGCGCCGCCCGAATCGGTGCGCAGCTTGTGGCACTCGATCAGGAACGGATAGTTCATTTCCTGCACCTCGATGGGGGCGTTACGCACGTCGCCCTGGCAGATCGACATGGCGGCGCTTTCGCCGTCGCCATCCGGCTTGCCGCCCCAGCCACCCCCCATGATGTTCATCAGCAAGAAGCGTTTGCCGTCGTCTTCACGGTATCCGTAAAAGGAACAGCCGCCCATATCGCCCTTGTGCGCCGCCGGAATGCGGTCCGGCAGGGCCGGCGCCAGGGCCCGCAATATGGTATCGACCACGGTCGGCATGGCGACGCTCCAAAGGCCGATGGCCGCCGGCGGCTTGGCGTTGACCATGGTGCCTTCCGGCGAGATCAGCTCGAGCGGGCGGAAACAGCCTTCGTTGACCGGCGCGTTGGGCAGGGTCAGGCACTTGAAGGCGATGCGCGCCGCCGCCAGCCCGCCGGAATGGCCTGAATTCAAGGGCGAGTTCACCTGTGGGTGCATGCCGGTGTAATCGATGATCATGTCGCCGCCCTTGACGGTGACGCTGGCCTTGACCCGGAGCGGGGTATTGAGGTCGCGGCCGTCATTGTCGAGATAGCTCTCGGCCTCATAGGTGCCGTCCGGGATTTGGCGCACCACGTCCCTTGCCTCGGCCTCGGACTGATCCCAGATGTTATCGATGCAGGCCGAAACGGTCGCCGCATCGTAGCGGCCATAAAGCTCGGCTAAACGCCGGTCGGCGATATTGCAGGCGGCGATCTGGGCGCGCAGATCACCAAGGGATGATTCCGGAAAGCGGATATTGTCCTCGAGGATTTGCCAAATGGCTTGGTTGCGCTTGCCGGCCTCGTAGATTTTCAAGGAGCGAAGTTGCAGCCCCTCTTCGTAAATCTCGGTGGATGTGTAGGAGCCGAAGCCGACGCGGGAGCCCCCGACATCGACCCAATGCGCCCGGTTAGCGGCAAAGGCGATGAGTTCGCCTTCGTAAAAGCACGGCGTATAGATGACAATATTATTCAGATGCTGGCCGCAAACCTCGCCATGATTCATGATCACCACGTCGCCGGGCTCGAACCCATCCAGCCCATAGCGCTCGATCCCGTCCAGAACGGCGACGCCGAGATCGGCCAGGAAGATCGGCAGGCCGCCCGAATTCTGACTGATCAGGCGCCCTTCCGTATCGATCAGTCCGCAGCAGAAATCGCGCACTTCATAGATCATCATGTTATAGGCCGAGCGGCAGAGCGCCGTCGCCATTTCCTCGGAATAGGCGACAAAGGCGTTGCGCACGACTTCGAGGGTGATCGGATGCACGTTCATCGGCATATCCTACTCTTAAATTTCAGCTTCCGCCCACAGCCACGATCAGATGGCCGTGTTCGCTGACGCGCATTCTGTCGCCGGGATATAGAAGCGTGGTGGAATTGGGCTCCTCGATCNCCGCCGGGCCTTCCACTTCGGTGCCCGCTGGCAATCCCGGCCGCCACAATATACGCGCCGCCAGCGGCTGATTGGGATCTTCGAAGATGACGTCGCGGCTTTCCTCCGCCGCGCCATCCTCGGCCGCGAAGGGCTGGGCCAGCCATTCGGTTACNGAGGCGCCGTCCCTGGGCACGCTCAGCGTCAGTCGGATGTTGGCCACCTGGATGCGTTCGCTCGGCGCGGCATGGCCGTAACGGGTGTGATGGGCCTGGTCGAAATCTCCGCGCAGGGCATCCGAGCCGCCCGATTTCAAGTCGGACGCAGCAGCGAAGCCGATGGGGATAGTATGCTCTTGCCCGACATAACGAAGATCGGCGGCGAATTGGAATTCGGCGGACGACCGTTCGATATTTTCCCCGGTCAGCCTGTTTTGCGCGGCCCCCGACAATTCCGCCATGACCGCCGCCGCGTCTGCTTCGGAAACATCGGCCAGCTCGGCAACAAAAGTGCGGACAAAATCCTGCCGCCAGGGCGCCAACAGCATGCCCAGCGCCGAAAAATTTCCCGGAAACCGTGGGATGACGACGGTCGGGATGGAAATATCCCTGGCGATGGCGATGGCGTGCATCGGTCCGGCGCCGCCAAAAGCGATCATCGCGCAGTCGCGGGGATCCGAGCCGCGCGCCACCGATACGGCGCGCACCGCCAGCGACATGGCGTTGTCGATAATGCGGGTGATGCCGAGGGCCGCATCGGCGATGCTTAGATCCAAGGGCCCGGCGATCATTTCCTTTATCGCCCTTGTCGCGAGCCTAGCATCGAGCTCCATGCGCCCGGCGAGGAAGCGCCCGGCATTGAGGCGGTTCAAGACCAGATCGGCATCGGTGACCACCGGCTCTTCGCCGCCCTTGCCATAGCAGGCCGGGCCGGGATCGGCGCCGGCGCTTTCCGGCCCGACATGGATGCCGCCATGGGCATCGCACCAGGCGATGCTGCCGCCGCCGGCGCCGATTTCGATAATGTCGACAACCGGAAGCTGCAACGGCTGGCCGCTGGCATAGCCGCCGATATAGTAATCTTCATGGACGGCGGGGCGGCCATCGCGGAACATGCTGGCCTTGGCAGTGGTGCCGCCCATATCGAAGCCGATGCATTGATCGAAGCCCAATATATCGGCCAGATGTCCGGCACCGATCATGCCCGCCACCGGCCCCGATTCCGTCATCGCGACGGGCTGGTTGCGCGCCTGGGTGAGCGACATGGTGCCGCCGTTGGAGCGCATGATCTGGACGTTGCCGGCGCAGGCGCCACCGGCGAGGTACAAGTCCAGCCGGTCGAGATAGCTGGAGACGCGGGGGCCGATATAAGCGTTGAGCGCGGTCGTCGAGGTGCGCTCATATTCCCGATATTCACGCAAGATGTCCGATGACAGGGTGACAAAAATATCGGGACAAGCGCGGGTCAAAATCTCGCCGGCGCGCTGCTCGTGAACCGGATTGGCGTGCGAATGCAGGAAGCAGACGGCGATGGCTTCGACGCCGGCTTCGACCAATCGCAACCCCAGGGCTTCGACGGCGGCTTCGTCGAGCGGCGTTAAAACCTCGCCGGTGGCGTTCAGACGCTCGGCCACCTCAAAGGACAAATGGCGGAGTATCAGCGGCCGCGGGCGGCGGAACTCCAGGTTGAAGCCTTCCGGNCGGTTGGAGCGGCCGATGGCGTAAACATCGCGAAATCCCTCGGTGGTCAAAAGCGCCGTCACCGCGCCCTTGCGTTCCAAAACGGTGTTGATGGCGATAGTCGATCCGTGCAGGAATTCCTCGACCAGCGTCAGATCGGCATCGGCGCCTTGCAAACATTGGGCGACACCCTCGGTCGGGTCGTCGACCACGGTCGAGGTCTTGCCGACGACGATTTCGCCGCCGCGCAGCCCGACGAGATCGGTGAATGTGCCGCCGATATCGACGCCCACGGATCGCAAGCCGCCACCTCCCTGACAGATTGGCACCCAAGCCACAAAAAATAATTGTGCCTATTATAAGCGCCAATGCCGGTCCGCCAATCCCAGGCATATTTCCGCGGCAAGCTGGTGTCCCGGTCGCGAAAATTGCGATAGTGAATTTAGCGTGAATCGGGCCACTCACTTTAAGAAGCTAGTGCAAAACCCGTTCCTTGGGGAGACGGACATTGACCGTCGTTCCGGTCCCGGGGGTGCTTTCAATCTCCAGATCTCCGCCGTGCAGTTCGGCCAGGTTCTTGGCCAGAGGCAGACCGAGGCCGGTGCCCTCGGCTTCGATTTCTTTGTCCACATGGACGCGTCCGAAATCCTTCAACGCCTCTTTGATTTCTGTTGCTTCCATGCCAATCCCGGTATCCGACACGCTCATCAGCAGCGAGCCGTCACCGGCGGATTTGACATCCAAAGTCACCTCGCCACCCTCGGGGGTGAATTTGACCGCGTTCGACAGGAGATTGACCAGTATCTGCTTGATACGGCGCTCGTCGCCGAGGATATCGAGGGCGCCATTATCGATCCGGTTGACCATCCGGATATTCCTTTCCTCGGCGCGCCGGTCGACCATGCTCAGCGCCGCGGCGGCAATTGTTTTAAGGTCGGCACGTTTTTCATACAATTCCAGCTTGCCGATTTCGATGGTCGAGACGTCCAGAATATCATCGATCAATTCAAGCAGATGCGTGCCCGAGGAATGAATGTTGTCCAAATATTCCCGCTGCTTGTCTTCGTCCATTTTTCCCAGAGCGCCGCTGCGTAGCGCATCGGAAAATCCGAGGATGGCGTTCAGCGGCGTCCTGATTTCGTGGCTCATATTGGCCAGGAATTCCGACTTGGTCCGGTTTGCGACCTCGGCTTCCTGTTTTGCCGCAACCAGTGACTGTTCGCCCAATTTGCGTTGCGTGATGTCGCGGATGAAGGAACAGATAAATTCATCGCCTTCGAATTCCACATGGTTCGCAGATATCTCGACGGGAAATACGCTGCCGTCGCGGCGCCGGTAGCGGGCTTCGAAGATCAGGTGTTTCCGCGCCCTCACTTTTTCCCAGTATGCCGGCCATTCGGGATGGGGAATATCAATATTGAATTCAGAAATAGACTTGCCGAGAATTTCATCACGGTCATAGCCGAACCGGCGGCAGGTGATATTATTTACATCGATCATCCGCCCGTCACGGTCCAAGGTGACGATGCCTTCTTCGGCATTTTCGATTTCCTGTTCCTTCAGGCGCAGCCATCGTTCCCTTTCTTTGCGTTCGCTGGTGTCTTCGACCAGCACCACGACGCCCTGGATCGAACCATCCAATCCGCGATAGGGAATGTAGGCGACATGAACCCAAAGCCGGATACCCTTTTCATCCGCAAAACTGTTTTCGAAGGCCACGGTTTCACCGGCCAGGGCACGCCTGGCGTGGACGCCGGCGACGGCATAGATATCTTCGCCGAGCACATCGCGTATCGACAAACCGACGACGCGTTCCGGTCTGAGCCAGAGCAGCTTCCGGAATTTATCGTTGGCGAAGCGATAGATTTCATTGGTGTCGAAAAAGCTGATGCCGACCGGAACGGCGTCAAAAATGGCCTGCAACTGGTCCTCGCTGCGAAGGGCCTCGGCGGCGGCCACCTTGCGTTCGGTCACGCGCAACATCAGAAGGACCGCAGCCGTCCAGATCAAAAACAAAGCCAATCCACGATTGGTCAGCACCACCCACAGGATGCCCCCGGCCGGCGACCAATAAAATCCCAACGCCGTCAAGATGGTGCCCAATATGGCGAGGATGAACAAATAACGCCGGCGCGGAACCCAACTTGCCATCAATACCACCAGCACATAAGGCACACCGCCGGCCACGCCGCGGGGAAGCATGAGATCGACGGCGAAAATCACCCCGGCGGCAACTACCGCCAGAACCAGTATTTTTCGCGTGTTCAGCATGCTGCTGCCGGTCACCGGGATTCCCCCATCGAGAAACGGCCTTCGCCAACGGATAAACCACATATGGTGATTAATTGCCGGGTTGTTAACCTTTTTTTGGCTGAGGTAAGCTTACGGCATTACCCTAAGTTCGGCCGGTCAGCCGCAATTTCAGCCCTCGCCCTCCAACACCGAGGCGCGTTTCAGAACCATGCGTGCGGTCACCGCAAAGGCGAGCAAGGCGACGATGGCGCTAACGCCGACCGGCAATCGGAAACCGAGGCTGGTCGCCGCCCAGCCGATGGAGAGTGCGCCGGCGGCCGGGAAGCTAACCCCGATGACGCCGGAAAAGCTGATCACCCGCGCCCGGAAACTGCCATCGACGGCATTCTGAACCAGGGTCAGGTTCGCCGAATGGGCGGCGATCAGGCAGAAACCGACGGCGAACAAAGCGGCCATGGCCGCAACCAAAATATCGGTCGCAACAAAGCCGATCATCATGGCGATGGCGCCCACAAGCATGATGAAATGGATGCGAACCAGGCCTTCGATGCGCCCGCGCCGGGCGACCCACAATCCGCCGAACATGGCGCCGGCGCCAGTGGCGGATGTCAGGTAGGCAAGCCCCTCGGCGCCCATGCCGAAAACCTTGTCGGCCATGCCCGGCAACATGTCGATATAGGGCTGCAGGAACAGCGCCATGATGGCGCTCAGCATCATCAGCGCCAGGATGCCCCGGTTTTGGAAGGTGTAGCGCGCCCCGGCGATCAAATCGCCGAACAGGTCGAACCGGCGCCTGCCGTCACTTTGAATCGGCTCGAAACGGAGCAGGAAAAACGATGTCGCGGCGATCAATTCACCCGCGACATAGGCGAAAAACGCGGGCGTGATACCGAACACCGATATGATCAATCCGCCGAGCGCCGGACCGATGAAATTGCCGCCGTAATAGGTGGCGCTGTTGACGCCGATGGCCGACGACAGGTGCTGGCGTTCGACCAGCGCGTGCACCATGGCCGAACGTGCCGGAACGTTGAAGGCGCGGCTGATCCCGGCAAGGAGGGCCAGAATCAAAAGAATTTCGGGATCGATTGAACCAAAGGCGACCATGGTGGCCATGACAAAAGCGATCGCCGCGCCGGTATAGGTGGCCGTCATCAGCTGGAATCGGTGGCCGAAGCGGTCCGCCGTTACCCCGGCGATAGGACCGAGGAACACCATCGGCAGCATGCCGGCGGCGGCGATGATGCCGAGCCAGGTTCCGGAACCGGTCAATTCCCAGGTCAGCCAGCCGAGCGCCATCCGGTTGACCCAAACCGTGATGGTGTGGGTGAGGTTACCAACCCAAAAGATGCGGAAATTGCGGCTGGAAAACGCGCCCGTTATCCCGCCAAGGCCTAGATTAACCGCCAAACTTATTGCTCTTGTAAATTGATGTCCGGGTGCTGCGGCCGGAGCGAAACCGGAACCGCACGGCTGAGGACCGGTTTGTTCCAACAGCGCTTATATTATGCCTTTCTTGCCCAATGTCCCGCCCAATCTTGATTCGCCATCGATGCAATAACCATTTACCATTCAAGTCCAACAGGTGTCCCCGCTGGAATAGACAGGAGTCCTCAGCAATGACGCTCAAGAAATTCACCAGCCATTGCAAAGCAATCGTATTCGCCGCATTCGCCCTGTCGGTATTTGTGGTTGCATTTGCCGTTGCATCGCCGCGCGCCGAAGCGGCGGTCTCTTCGGCACAACCCACAATCGACGACCGGGCCCTATCGGGCGACCATCGCGCCATGATTAAATTTATCCAGTTTGCCCAAGGCAAGGGCAAGGGTAAGGGCCGTGGGCGCGGCCGGGGCGCGGAAAGTGAAGAAGACCGGCAGAAACGTATCGATGCGCGCGAGGGGCGCGGCGCCGAATCCAAAGAGGACCGCGAAGAGCGCGTCGGCAAGGGNAAAGGCGATGATGATGATGATGATGACAGAAAAAAGGCGAAAAAGACAAAGTCAAAAAAGGATAAGGCCAAAAAATCCAAGCGCAAGAAAGGCGGCCGCAACAAATAAAATTCAGTTCGGTGAATTGATCCAAACTATGCGCTAGAAATTACGCACCGGACGCCAACGCGTCCAGCACGTTGCTTGAATCGGTCACCCAGCCGAACACATGCTCGAAATTCCAGAGCATCGCCTGGCGGTTGAAATCGGGGCCCGAATGGTTCATCGCGTCTTCGATCACGATCGGGAAATAATCGGCGAAATAGGCATCGCGGGCGGTGCTTTCGACGCAAACATTGGTGGCGATCCCGGTGAACAGAAGATGGGTTATATTTTTTGAACGCAGGTAGGCGTCGGTTTCGGTCTGGCAAAATCCGCTATACCGGGTTTTGTTAATGACCTTATCGTCCGGGCCAGGGGCCAATTCATCGACGATCTGGCCATCCCAGGTATCTTCAACCAGAAGCTTGCCCGCCAATTCGGGCCGTTCGCGCATCATGACCATGCCCAATTCCTTATGGTAGTTGGGCGAATCCGGACCGCCGCCATTGCTCAAGTCAGGCTTGTAGGTCATTTGCAGATAGACCACTTGGGCGCCGGCGGCGCGGCAGCCATCAATGAGGCGGCGGTTGGCTTGAATAGCGGCGGGCGCGCCTGATATATCGAAACCGGCCAGATCGAACATGCCGCCCTTGGACGCGAAGGCGTTTTGCATATCGACGACGACAAGCGCGGTCCGGGCGGGGTCGATATCGATGGCTGTCGGCCGTGCGGTCAGGGTAACCATGATCGAATTCCTTTATTCGGCCAATTCGAAAACCGGATAGTTGAAATCCTCGTTCACTTCTTCCCAATTGATGCGGACTTTGCCGCCGATCTTCACATCCTCGATCTCGCAGCCGACGATTTCGGCCATCATGCGCGGACCCTCGGCCAACTGGATGGAACCTAGGATATATGGCTCGCGGCCCTTGAAAACGGGCGGCGGGCGGCGGGTCACGGTAAAACTATAGACGACGCCCTCGCCCGAGGCTTCGCGCCATTCCAGGTTGCGCCGTCCGGTATAGAGGCTGTTGGGGCGCGGGAAGAACTGGAATTTGCCGCTGTCCAGGCAATATTGCAGCATGAATTTCCGTTCCTTGGCGCCATCCCAGAAGGGCTGCGAGAAATTGGTCGGCACCGGGACCGGACGGTTTGGTTTGGCTTGATCGTTCATTGCTTTGCTCCTTCTATTAGCCGGCTTCCAGGATCATCACGGTGGAGGCGCTCCAGTTCCGCAAATAAGGTATGGCGCCGATACCGGTGACCATGGCGTTGGATGCGTCCTTCACCTGGCGGGCACCGCCATCACCCATCAACTGACGCACGGCTTCGACCAGGTTGGTGCCGCCGCCGGCAAGGCCCGCCTGCCCGGCCGAGATTTGACCACCGCTGGTATTCAGCGGCAGATCGCCGGTATGGCTGAAATCCGTATCCATCACATAGGCGCANCCCTCGCCGCGCTTGCAAAAACCGATATTTTCCATCTGCAGCATGACCGCGATGATGAAGTCGTCATAGGGCTGGAACATATGCACATCGTTCACCGTCATCCCGGCTTGGGTAAGGGCTTTCGGCCCGGCGGCGCAATGGCCGGTTTCCAGGATATCGGTATCGGGATCGTTGACGCCGTGATTGTCGCGCTCGCCGAAGCCGATGGGATGCACCATCTTCGCCATGCCCAGCGACTTGGCGCGCTCGGTGCTCATCACAATCACCCCGTTGCCGCCATCGCAGGGCATCACGCAATCCAGCAATCGGATCGGATCGGAGATCATGCGCGAGTCCAGATAATCCTGTTCGGTGATCGGTTTCCGGAATTTTTCATAGGCGTTGTCGTTCATCACCGCATGTTCCCGCTGGGTGACGGCGATCTTGGCCAGGGCGCGGTAATCAAGGCCGTAAACCCCGTCATAGCGGTTGGTGATGAAACCGAAGGCGCCGGGCGGTCCCATCAGGCCCACCGGATTTTGAAATTCCGGCTGCCAGCCACGCGGGTTCGAAAGGTTTTGCGTCGATTGTGAATCGGCGCCCAGCACGAAAACGATTTCACATTGCCCGTCGCGGATCGCCGATGCCGCCCTGGCAACCGCGCCGAGCGGCGAAGAGCCGCCGATATCAACCTGCTGGCACCAGTCCAGCTCCATGCCCAGATAATCGGACACGACAATCGACCAAAACGGCGTCGACATGGCGGACATGGCGCTGCACACCGCAAAACCGTCGATGGCGTCCTTTTCCAGGCCGGTTTGGGCGAGCAGCCCGTCGAGCACCTCGCCGGCGAAATCGAAGGGGCTGCGTCTTGTGTTTACGTCGATTTTGGTTTCCGCATAACCGACGATAGCGATATCTTTTTTTGCCACGCTAATTCCTCCGTTGGGTGGGAAGGTTTCGAATATTACAAATCAAGTCAGATGGAACGCCCGGCTTCCTTCCAGTAGGGATCGCGCAATTCGCGTTTCAGAATTTTCCCGGTCGGGGTGCGCGGCAGGTTCTTACTGAATTCAATAATCCGGGGTACCTTGTAATTGGCGAGGTGGGCGCGCAAATGTTCCTGCACGGCCTGCCCATTCAATTGGGCGCCGTTCGCAGGTTCCACATAGGCGATCAGTTTTTCGCCGAATTCGTCATCGGGGATACCGAAGACGGCGCAATCGCTGACGCCCTGCAAATCGGTCAGGACCGCTTCGATTTCGGCGGGATAGATATTCACGCCGCCGGAAATGACCATGTCGCGCTTTCTGTCGGAAACGAATATGTAACCGTCGGCGTCGATATAGCCCAGATCGCCCATCGAATACATACCGTCCAGTTCGGCCTCGGCGCGCTCGCCATCGCGTCCCTTATAGGTAAATTCGGGGCGCGATTCCGCGCCGGTGAAAATCTCGCCGACCTCGCCGGGCGGCAGCTCTTCGCCATTTTCGCCAATGATCTTGATCGTCGCGCCGGGCACCAGGCGGCCGGCGCAACCGGGCCGCGCCAGCCAATCCTCGGTAGAGCCGAGGACCGGTACGCCAAGTTCGGTAGAACCGTAATATTCCATGAAAACCGGCCCCCACCAATCGATCATGGCGCGCTTGACCTCGACCGGACAGGGCGCGGCGCCGTGGATGATATGCTCGATCGACGAAACATCGTAAGCGGCGCGCACCTCATCTGGAAGATTGAGCAGGCGCACGAACATGACCGGCACCATATGGGCGTTGGTGGCGCCGTATTCCTGGGTCAGCGCCAAAAAACCTTCGGCATCGAAGCGCGGCTGGATGATCAGGTCGGCATCATAGCTCAGCGCGTGCCGCAATTGCACATCCAGTGGCGCGTGGTAGCACGGCCCGCAGAGGAGCGAGACCATGCCGTCGCGGGGGCCGGACGACTTGGCGACGATTTGGGCCGCGATTTCCAACTGTTCCGGCTTCAACGGCTGTTTGACGACGCCCTTCGGACGCCCGGTGGTGCCCGAGGTATAGAGGATCGGCGGGCGCACCGGCCTTTCCAGTGCATCCCAGGGGCTAAAACCCTCGATCCATTGGCCCCAATCGGTCAGGCCGTCCGGAACCACGCAAGTGCTCTGATCGGCGCCGTAGGCATCGCTTAAATCGGGCGCGGTGGGTGCCACCAATAGATCTATGCCATCCGGGATACCGGCCCGGATTTGCGGCAAAAGATCGGCATGAACGACAAGAGCTTTGGCTTCGCAGTCGCGCAGGATATAGCCGACCTCTTCGTCCTTCTGATGCCAGTTGATGGGAACGATATAAGCGCCCAACAGTTCGGCGGCCATGCGCGCTTCGAAGAACGCGAAATCATTGCGCAGGAAGACCGCGAAGGTATCACCTTCATCGATGCCCGAGCTTTGCAGCGCCGCTGCCGCACGGCGCGCGCGCACCTCAAGCTCGGCCTTGTCGATGACCCGATCGCCGCTGATCACCCTACCGCTGCCGACCATTTTTCCCCCCGCCCCCAACTATCACTGTGATCACTGGAAGGGCGCGCCGCAACTTGTTTCAATTCACCAACCTGAACGGTTGGCTTTGATCGACCAAGAAGCTTAAAGTATTATTCCAAAGGCGCAATGGCCGAGGGGGAGATTCCAATTGGACCTGCAATTTGATACCGAGCACACCATTCTCGGCGACAGCGCCGAGCGAATGCTGGCGGAAAATTACGATTTTGCCGCCCGCCACGCGGACACGGCGGGCGGGCCGGCTTGGGCCGACGACATCTGGCGGCAGTTTGCCGAAATGGGCTGGTTGGCGATGCCATTCTCGGAAGAAGACGGCGGCCTCGGCGCCGGCATGGTCGAAATTTCGATCCTGATGGAAGCCTTCGGGCGGCATCTGGTGGTCGAACCCTATCTCTCCACGGTGGTCCTTTGCGGCGGCCTTGTCGCCGCCATCGGCACGCCGGAACAACGCGCCGACATACTGCCGGCGATCGGCGAAGGCAGCCTTCGCTTCGCCTATATGGGCGGCGCCGCGGGCAGCGAGGCAGAGGTCGAAGCGGCCCAAAACGGCGATGGCTATGTTTTGACAGGCAGCCGCAAGTCGGTGATCGACGCGCCGATGGCGGACCGGCTTGTTGTTCCGGCCAAGCTGGGCGGCGGAACCGGTGTATACGTGGTCGAATGCGCCGCGCCCGGCGTCACCATCCGCCCGCACCGGACAGTTCAGAATGGCTATGCCGCCGATGTGGAATTGGCCGGTGCCCAGGTGGCCGCGTCTGCGCTTCTTGGCGATCAAGAGGACGCATCGGAAGCCATCGACTGCGCGCTAGACCACGCCATCGCGGCGTTGTCGGCGGATGCCGTCGGCGCCATCAAGCGGCTGGTGGAGGAAACCATCGAATACACCAAGACGCGCGAGCAATTCGGCCGGCCGCTATCCAAATTCCAGGTATTGCAGCACCGCATGGTCGATATGAAAGTGGCCGAAGAAGAAGCCCGCGCCGTCACCCTGCTGGCGGTGCTGTCGGTGGACGCCGATGCAGGCGCGCGCAGGCGCGCCGTTTCCAGCGCCAAATCGAAGGTCGGGCGCTGCGCCCGCTTCGTCGGCCAAAGCGCGATCCAGACCCACGGCGCCATCGGCACCACCCAGGAACTCAGCGTCGGCAACTACGTCAAGCGGCTGATGGTCTTTGAGACCCTTTTCGGCAGCACCGCCCACCATACCGAGCGCTACGCCGCGATCATCGATGATCCGGAAATTGCCGGCGCCAGTCTTTTGCTGTCGCCGTCTTGAATCCCGGCGCTGAAATTCGGAGAACAATTCAATGGACCTGAACCTAATGCCTGAGGACATCGTCTTCCAGGGCGAAGTGCGTGCCTTCATCGAGGCCAATCTGCCGGACGCCACGCGCCGCGGCATGGCCCTGACCACCGCCTTTCTCAACGAGCCCGAGATGGGGCGCGAATGGCACAAGAAGCTCGATAAAAAGGGCTGGTCGGTGCCGGCCTGGCCCGAGGAATGGGGCGGACCCGGCTGGTCGCCGGTGCAGAAATATATTTTCGACACCGAATGCGCGCGCGCCGGCGCGCCGGTCTTTAACGCGCAAGGCGCGCGCATGGTGGGCCCGGTCATCATGCATTTCGGAACGCAAGAGCAGAAGGACAAGCACCTGCCGCGCATCCGCTCGGGCGAGGACCATTGGTGCCAGGGCTATTCGGAGCCAGGATCGGGATCGGACCTGGCATCGCTAAAGACCAAGGCCGAGCCGGACGGCGACGATTATATCATCAACGGCCAGAAAATCTGGACCTCCTTCGCCCACAGATCGAACCGCATGTTCGCCCTGGTGCGCACCTCCACCGAAGGCAAGCGCCAGGAAGGCATCAGTTTCATTCTCTTGGACATGGACACGCCGGGCATGACCATCCGCCCGATTATCGGCAATGGCGGCGACCATGAGTTCAACGAGGTATTTTTCGACGATGTGCGGGTCCCGCAAGCGGGCCGCGTCGGCGAAGAAAACAAGGGCTGGGACGTCGCCAAGTTCCTATTGGAGTACGAGCGCGGCGGCGCCCTGGTTGCCGGGCGGGTGCGCGCCCAGTTCACCCAGGTGGTGCGCCTGATCCAGGCGCGCGGCATCGACGATCCCCATATCAGGTCCCGCATGGCAGAAATCGGGGCCGATTTGGACGCCATGGAGATGGTCGATATCGGCGTCCTGTCGGATTTGCAGTCGGGCGCCAATCCGGGCGCCGTGTCGTCGATGCTGAAAATGCGCTGGAGCTCGATCCGCCAGGATGTGTCGGAACTGGCCCTCGATGCCGCCGGCGAGGACATCTTGAAATGGGAGCCCGGGCGCCCGCTCTACGACGCCCTGCAACTGCCGCCGGAAGAAGAGGAACTGCTCGCCCTGGCGCCCCGCTACCTCAATTTCCGCGCCTTCACCATCCTCGGCGGCACCAACGAGATCCAGGCGGGGATATTGGCGAAACAGGTGCTGGACCTATAAACAACCAGCCGTTTAGACGATAACGGCAACTATGCGCATACTATACGTATATTATTGACTTAGCTAATTTGTGCGCATATTATACGCATAATGGATTACGGTTCGATTCATACATTGCTGCGGCAATCCGGTTGGACCGAAATTGGCCGAGACGACACGCATATTTCCTATACCCATAAAGATCGGAAGGTGACCGTCTCTATCAAAATTACTGGTGATGCCGTTCCCGCGGCCCTTCGCGGTATCGAGCGGCAAACCGGCATCAAACTGCCGAGGTTTTGAAATGACCAGGTATATCGGACTTTTGTGGAAAGACGAAAAACACGACGTAACGGTAACCGTGCCGGATTTTCCGGGTTTCTTGACCGGCGGAAAATCCCTGGAAGAAGCAACCAACAATGCCGATAAAGGGCTGTCCTTCCACATGGAGAACATGATCAAGGTCGGCGAAAACATTCCCGACCCGACCGCCATGGAGGACATTCTCGCCGATCCGGAAATCGAGGGATCAATCGTATTCATGGTTAACGCGGCGGACCCGAGGGAAAAATCCGTTCGGGTCAATCTGACGCTGCCCGAGTTCGTGGTCAGGCTGATCGACGGCGAGGCCGCATCGCGGCGCAAGACGCGCTCGGCATTCATCAAGGATTTGGCGCTAAGGGAACTGACAATATCAGACGAAAAACCGGTCTCGGAAGGTGAAAACAGGTAGGTAAAAATATTGCTGGTGGAGGCGTGATGAAGATGTCCGGCAAAGCCGAAAGCCTTGGAATGGTTCAATCGGTGCCCGGCGAATTGGACATATCCACCGAACCGCCGCTGGTCGGCGAAGACCGGAAAAGTCAACCATAGCTTCGGACGCGCCGCCCCTACCCAATCAATACTGCCCGTACTTGCGGGCCGCCTCGGCCATGGCGGCGACGCATTCGTATCTGGATTCATCGGGGACGCCGCAGGCGCCATCGAGGATAAATCCGCCGCCCTTGCCCGCATATTCGATGATCTCCTTGCAATATGCGTCGACATCGTCGGGGGTGCCGGTGACCAGCATCGAAGCCGGCACATTGCCCTGGATGCAGACGGTATCGCCCAAGACGTCCTTGGCCAGCTTTATGTCGGTGGATTCGAACTTGTAGATGGCCTTGCCGGCGGGGATATCGGCGATGATCTCGAGGCGCGAATCGCAAACCCCTTCCCAGAAGACATAGGGCACAGCGCCGTTCTCGATGAGCTCTAAGATGATGCTGCGCAATGGCGGCCAATAGAACGTCTTGAACTGTTCTTCCGACATGAACCCGTCGAGGCCCCAGTGCAGCGGCATGAACACGTGCGCATCCTGCCTGCCGCCGGTAACGTCCAGGGCCGAACGGATAGTGTAGCCGCGAGCCTTTTCCATGGCAGCCAACAGTTTGTCCTGGTTGCGGAACATGTCGAGCATGGCGCCCTTGGAACCGCGAAAGTAATCGGCGATTTGATCGAAGGGCGCCGATGCGTTGGTGAGGTTGAACAAGGGAAAGCCCAAATCCGCCATTTCGTCCGCAAATTCTTTGGCGGCCGCGGCGATCTCTTCCATTTGCTGGCCGGCTTTTTCAAGGGCCTTAAGGCTTTTCTGGACACCCGGATCGGCAAAATAGCGCGCCAGGCTAAGAACCCGCGTGTGGTAATAGGCCGGAAAATCGGGAAGCACATGCATCGGTTCCAGGGCATCGGCGATGCGCGGCAGGTACTTGCGCAAGGTAAAACCGGTGGGATCGGTAAGGTACTCGTCATATTCCTCGGCGCTCATGAATTCCGTGTCCAGATACTGAAAGGACACGTCTTCGTGGACACCGTGGCCAGGCCATTTCACCGCCTTGAAGCCGAGGGTTTCCAGCGGCGCGCCGACCACCACCTGCTGATGCGGCAGCTGGTAGAAATCGGGGTCGAATTCGAGCAGCATCGCCTTGGTCGCCTTCGAAAGGCCGTCGCCGTCATACATGGCTTGTTCACAAGTCATGCCTTGACGGCGGGCCGCCCAGAAACGGCTGGATACGTAAAACGGCACCCGGTCCGGCTGTTTCAGCGCGACGGCATCACGCATACGCTGAATTCTGGCGCCGTACGCCGCTTTTGGGTCGCTGTCGGTTCGTTCGAGTACGGTCTGATCCATGATGTCACACTCCCTACGGAAATTTTGCCATCTCGTTGACTATATCACCAATTGCCGCCGCGGCGGCCAGAATTCAGCGCCTTATGCGCCGAAACGCCGTATTTCGCCGTCCTTGTAAACGGCGGTTAGGTTCTCCAAGTTACGCCTGTCGTCAAAGGGCGAGCCCTTGAGGACCGCCAATTCCGCCGGGTTTCCGGCGGCGATATCCGCCGCTTCCATATTCAGCTTGCGGCGCGGCAAGGATGTTGCCGCCGCCAGCGCCGCCGCCATCGAGACGCCGGCTTCTACCAAGAAATAAATTTCGTCGATCACCGCCTTGCCGTGCACCACGCCGTGGCTGCCGGCGTCCGATCCGATGACCACATCGACGCCCATATTCACCGCCATCGCCATATTGGCCAGGTGGGAATCCAGGATTTTCCGCATCTCGCCCCGGGCATGATCGTCCCAGCCGATAATTTCCGGGCGCGCCCATTGAAAGTGAACCGGCGAATAGGTGGGCACCCAGCTGATGCCTTTTTCGGCNAGCACCTCAAGGATATCGCGGGTCATGAAGAAACCGTGCTCGACGGAATCGACACCTGCCTCGGCGGCGACTTCCAGCCCCGCGAGGCCGCTGCAATGGGCGAAGGTCAGGTGTCCGCAATCGTGGGCGGTGTCGACGGCGAGGCGCGCTTCGTCCGTGTCGAATTGCGGCGCGCCCTTCACGGTGCCGGTGGCGAAATCGATAATGCCGGTCAGGATAATCTTGATGTCGTCGCCGGTTTCGGCGAATTCGCGCACCGCGGCAACGATGTCGTCGCCGGTTTCCACCTCGCGCGCCATGAACCCGCCATAGCGTTTCGGCCGGCGGATACCGAGCCCCGGCGAGCGGATATCGGGATGCACGCCGGAGGCCGCGTTGATTTCATCGCGGACGGCGTGATTGATGCCCCAGCGGTCGCCGGCATCGCGGATTTGCGTGATGCCCGAAGCCAGCATCCGCGCCACGTTCTGCCGCGCCATGTCGAGCATTTCATCGATGTCCGACTTCATGAATTGGCTGCGCGCATCCAGGTCCAATTCGCCGCCGTCGAGAAACAGATGGCAATGAGCCTCGACCATGCCGGGCATCAGGAAGCCGGCGCGGTGGGTTTCGGCAGCGCCGGATTTGAATATCTCGGGCAGAGTATCGGATGCGCTTTGATCACCATCCAGGATTTGGGTAACAGCGCCTCCCGAGAGCAACACCGTATACGGTCCGCCGCCGTGATACTGGTGACCGTCGAAATAGCTGTCGGCAACGAAAATATCAGCCGCCATTCCAGGTCTAATCCTTATAAAGCTTGCGCAACCGCCTGAGCGCATCAAGCCCGTCAAGGGCTACCACTTCATCGAAGCCGTTCAGGACCGTACTGCCCTCGTCCAGCAAATGGTAATCCCGCCACGGCGTCGCCAACGCGTGATCGAAGCCGTTGGGAATGGCGCGCGTCAGGTAGGCGTTTTCCAATTGCAGCTTCAAGGGCGCGCCGTCGATCCGTTTGGCCGGCAACTGCACCGACAGATTGGAAAGCCCGCCCGACATATGGATGCCGGCCAGGTCCGGGTCTTGATGGATCATGCGGATGGTTTCGAGCGACATGCGGGTCAGGCCCTCGGTATCCGACGACAGGGTGCCGATCGAGATATCGACGATCAGATCATCCATCGCGACGCCGTAATCGCCGCCCAGGATGGCCTTGGTCATGCGCTGCGTGGTCATCAGCATGTCGGCTGAGTTCTTGTTCTGCAGCCCGGCGCCGTCTTCGACCCGCTCGGAGGCCATCAAGATGATGCGGAAAGGCTGGATCTTCAAAAGATCGAGCATCTCCCAGCGGGTTTCACAGATCNAATTGACGATCGGTTTCTGCCCGCCCGCCTTCGCCGGATCGTATTTTTTGAGGCAGATTTCCTGAACCGCGACATTGGGAAAATCGAAGGACAGCGGAATATCGACGACCGCCTGGATCGCCTCGATCACCTCGTTCATGAATTCCGGCTCGTCCAATGCGCGCGTGCCGATATTGATATTGAGGGCGATGGCCCCGGCATCGGCCTGTTTTTTTGCAAGCTCCTGAATGGCGCCGATGTCAGAATTATCGAACAAGGCCTTGGTGCTCTGAAAACCGGGATTAATGCGCTCCCCGATGATGTTCAGTCCGGCTATGGCCATCAGTCCTCTACTCCTTGGTCTTTTTCATGCGGCTTGATGTCGCGCGTTTCGGTGAAATTAATGCGGCTGCCGAAGACCTTCATGAAGCTGTCGGTGCCGGCAAGTTCGATATATTGGGCGCGTTCGGCGATATCCAGCGCCTCGGCGCGCTGCACCTTGGACAGGAGCGCGAAGCGGGCGCCGTCGCCGGCGGCATTGCCGACCTGGACGAAGCGGTTGAAGGGAAGTTCCGGCAGCATACCGATGGCGAGCGCGCTGCCGACATCGATAAAGTTGCCGAAGGCGCCGGCGATGACCACCTTGGCAAGGTCGGATTCCGCATAGCCGGTCTGTTCGAGCAGGAGATCGGTGGCCGAACGGATCGCCGCCTTGGCCAATTGCAAGGCGCGCAAATCTTCCTGGGTGAAGGTAATGGCAAGGCCGCTGCCGCTTTCGCGTTCATCGGCCAGGATAAAGGCGCGCTTGCTCTCGATGGCGCGCACCCTCGGATGGTCTTCCAGAAGCCGCCCGCGGTGATCGCAAACGCCGGCGAGGTAAAGCTGGGCCACCACGTCCAGAACGCCCGAGCCGCAAATGCCGACCGGCGCCTCGTCGCCGATGGTCTGCAATTTCAACTCCTCGCCCTTGATACGCACCAGCTCGATGGCGCCGGCAGCCGCCCGCATGCCGGACGAGATATTGCCGCCCTCGAAAGCCGGGCCAGACGGACATGAAACGGAAGTGATGTTGCCGCTCTGGACCAGGGAAATCTCTGTATTGGTGCCNATATCCATAATGATGACCGGCGCCTCGCCGTCCAGCTCCGACGCCAGAAGCGTCGCCACATGGTCACCGCCGACAAAACCTGCGATGTTGGACATCATGTGGACGTAGCCGCCGGGCGCGATCGCGATGTCCAAATCGCGGGCTTTCACGTCGATGGCGGCGCTCATTGTGGAAATGAACGGGCTCATCGCCAGTTGCCTGACCGGCAGGCCGAGCAAAAGATGATGCATCATGGTGTTGCCGGCCACCGTGACCTCGACGATCTGTTCGGGCGAGGCGCCGACTTCGGCGCACAAATCGACGGCCAGCCGGTTAACCCCCTCGACCGCCAGCTTTTTCAATTCCAAGGCGGTTTCAGGCTTGCGCCTTATGTGCGAGGCGTAGGTGATAAGATCGGCGCCATAGATGGTCTGCGGATTTTCCATGCCCTTGGCGGACAAGGTTTCACCGTTGCTCATATCGACCAGGAAGCCGGACATGTTGGTGGTGCCCAGATCCACGGCCATGCCGAGAATAGGTACTTCGCGCGGGCTGGCGGCGATGACCTCGCCGTCGCGGCACGCCATCCAGCCTTGCCAATTCCAGCTTCGGACTTCGTCGGCAAAGGTGCGCAACAGGGCCGCGTCGAACCGCTTGGCGGCTTCCGGCAGGGCTTCGCGGAAACGCAGATCGTCGGAACGGAAATCCTGCAGCGTCGGTTCCGGCAATTCGAAATGCACCACTTCCACATCGGGATCGAAATCCACCTCTTCGGCCTGGCCGTCAACTTGGGTGCGCAACGGCGCCGCGGTCGAGCGGGCCGGAACGAATATNGTGCAATCGCCGGCAGGTCGCGTCAGGCAGGCGCGCCGCCAGCCGTCCTCCAGCCGGCGTTCGGAAAAGACCTGCCGGTCGGCGGCGTGCGGTTCCGGAATTTCGCCGTCGATGACCTGGATGGCGCAGGTAACACAGGTTCCGTGACCGCCGCAGGAAGATGCGATGCGGATACGTTCACGCCTGGCGCCGTCGAGGATGGTTTCGCCATTGACGAATTCGATGACCTCGTCCATCGGCTGGACGGTCACGCGGATCGCCTGGCGGGACTTCGAACGGGTTTTCGCCTCGGATTCTGCTTGCGGTTTGGAGCGGACATTCATGCCGCAATGCTCGCATCGCCGCGGTTGCGGAAGCGGCAAACCTCGCGCGCCTTGCAGGTGCTGCAATCGGCGCGGCGGTCCCAGACCGGCGCGGTTTCGCCGATGGCAAACAGCATCGATGCGGATTTAACCGGCGACAGCATGCCGCCCCCGGAAATATCCATGCCGATGCGCGCGCCGCCCGCCAGTCCGTAAATCGAACGTTGCTGGGAAAAGTCGAAGCCGTCGTTTCCGGGATAGAGCGGGCTGCTCGCCTTCAGTCCCCTGGACCCGGCCTGCTCGGCAATATGCGCGGCGATCAGGTTGTTCAACTCGAATATGGCGGCGACGGCGATTTCTTCCAACGCCAGCGCGAAGACCGCCTTTTTTTGTCTGAAAAATTCCGCAACCTCTGTTTCGATCCCGGGGCCGAGGGTGGCCACCGCCATCACCAATTCACGCGCTTTACCGAATTTTTCGGCGACGATCGGCGCCTCGATTAATTTCTCGCCACCTTGCAAATGGACAACATCGCCCTCGATTCCGGCTAGTCCAGTGGTTTCATAGGCAAGGCGCGGCTGGATAAGCCGCAACCGGCGCACATGCTCCTGCATCTCGGCGATTGCGGCTTGGAACCTCGGGCGCAGGTTGCGGCTGCATTCGAGCGCCGCCCATTCATCGTAGTTCCGATTGCTCGGAAGATCGGGCCAGTCTGTCACCGTGGTCATGGAAGGCGGCCTAGTTCGCGTACTTCCGGACCGATTCCGCCATCGCCACCACATTTTCTGTTTTGGCTTCATCGGGAATGCTGGCGGCGCCGTCGAGCATGAAACCGCCGCCCTTGCCAACCCTTTGGATCAATTCCCGGCAATAATCGTCGACGTCATCGGCGGTTCCGGTGATCAGCAGACTGGCCGGAACATTGCCCCGAATGCAGACGATATCGCCGAGCACTTCCTTGGCGCGGAACATATCGGTCGCCTCGAACCAATAGACCGCCTTGGCGGCCGGGATGTCGGCGATGATTTCCAGGCGCGTCGTGCAATCGCCTTCCCAGAGGACCACCGGAATCAAATCATCTTCGATCAATTCGATCAGGATTTTCCTCAATTCCGGCCAGAAGAATGTCTTGAACTGGTCGGGCGACATGAACCCGTCCAGCCCCCAATGCATGGGCAGGAAGATATAGGGGCATCCCGAAAGTTCGGCGCCTTCCTTGACGCCGCGGGTGATGAACTTGCGGCACTTTTCCATGGCCTCCAGGAGCTTGTCCTTGTTGCGGAACATATCCAGCATGCCGCCTTTCGAGCCGCGCATCGCATCGACAAAGTGATCGTAGGGCGATTTACAGAATCCGCCGGCCGCCGGGGGAAAACCCTCACCGGCCATTTCCTCGATGAATGCGCCCATCTTTTTCATGTTTGCGTCCACCTGTTCGCCCGCCTTAAACAGATTCTTCAAGCCCTCTTGGAGTTCAGGATTGGCGAAGGCGCGAAGACCGGTAATCACGTTCCATTCGGTTTGATTGGGGAAGTCGGGAAAATTCTTCAAGGGCTCGAAGCCGCCGGCGATGCGCGGCAGGTAGGTGCGGATGTAGTAACCGGTGGGATCGAACAGGAACTCGTCATAATCGCCGGCCGGCATGAACTCCTGGTCCAGGTATTGGAAACAAACATTGTCGCCGGTGCCGTGCCCGGGCCATTGCATGGGCCGGTAATCCACGGTCTCCATAGCATCGCCAAAAGCATAGATGGTTGCCGAAAAGGCGTCCGGCTGAAGCAATTTGACGGCTTCCCGGGTGGCGTCGATCGCCGTGTCGACGTTGTACATGAACTCCTTGAAGCTGATGCCCTTATAGGCGGCCGCCCAGAAGCGGGTCCCGTAAATGAAGGGCGCCCGGTCGGTTTCCTTCAGCTGGACGTTGTCGGCCAGCCGTTGGACCCGTTCCTGATAAAGCTCATGCCCGGTTTGATCCCTCATGCTTAGGCGGCCCCCACCCATCCCTTGCAATGCGACACCGCCTGCATGGCGTTGATGCCGAAAGCGTCGGCGCCGGTGTGGGCAAGAATGGCGTCATCGACCTGGCCGCCGCCGATCATGATCTTGACCTGATCGCGAAGCCCGGCTTCGGTGATCGCATCGACCGTTTCCTTCATCGAATCGAACGCCAGGGTCAAGAACCCGCTTAGCCCAATGATCGGCGGCGCCGATTTCTTGATGGCGTCGATAAAATCCTGGGGCTGCACATCGACACCGAGATCGATAACCTCGAAACCGTTCACATCGAGCATGAAGGTAACGATATTTTTACCGATATCGTGCAGATCGCCATGTACCGTGCCGATCAGCACCGTACCGGCTGCTTCGCGGTCTTCGGCATCCTCGGCGCCGGCGGCGATCAGAGGTTTCACCATGTCGCCGATCTGTTCCAGCATTTCACCGGCGAGGATCAATTCGGGAATAAAATATTCCTGGTCTTCGAAGCGCTGGCCGACGATGTCCATCGCCGAGCGGCAAATTTCCAGCATAGCGGCCGGTTGCATGCCGCCGTCGAGCAACTGACGGGCCATGGCAATGGCGTCGTCCTCTTCCATATCGGCGATCAGGTTGATCAGCTTGGTATTTTCATCGCTCATGCGTCACCTCCTCTGAGATACTTTACATATTAAGGAAAGGAGGCTGACGAATACCACGACATATCCCCCCGTGTTGTTGAAACTTTGGTCCAGGATAGCGGACCGGAAACGGCTCCAATCAGATAATTCGGTTCGTTAATTTAGGGCCAGTGGACCCAATTTTACCATCACTATTCCAATTACGATCCTATCACTAATTTTGTGGATAAGACCAGCCCCTAGACCTTGGTGAGCAACGGATGCGGCCCAACCGCGTAGTATCAAAACCCCTCCCAGCAGCCCAAAATGGATGGGACGAGCGGCGGAAATTCAAGTTCCGTCCCACTCCTTTTGGGCGGTTCCGTGGGCCAGATCCAACGAGATCGCGTCAAGGCGATCGGTCAATTAAAAGATCAAGATATTATCGACACCATCGCATTGACAATAAATCGTCGGATCAAAGACATGGAAAAGTTGGGATTTCCGGTCTAACCAATGGCGCGTGGAACGCACCGCCGGCGACGATGGCTGCCCTTCCGTCCAGTCAGCCCATAATTGCCTAGTACGCCCCCGGGCCGGGCGGCTTCAAAAGAAGGGCCGGTTCCTTAGTTTAGTATTTTTTATTATCATGCGCCGTCAACCGCCGACAAGGAGAGGCGCCGCCTCGATCGCATGTCTCAAACCGCCAAACAACCGTCTGGCCTGCTGGTCGCCGTTTATGATTTCGCCCTTTCCCGGGTATCGTTCGATTTTTTCGGTTTCCTGGTGATGGCCGAGCTCAAGCGCCGCGAGAAGGGGCTGGAGGGCGTCCACCTCGTTCTGGTGCCGGCCGATGGCGACGGCTTCCATCCCAACCTTCAATATGGGCTGGATCAGAAGAAGTGGCGCCTGAAGAACATCATCATCGATGGCTGCTGGCTGCTGCCTTCCTGCCGGCAGTTGAGCGTCTATCAGGACCGGGAGCAGGCGCGCGCCGCCATCGCCGGGCTTCGCGGGCCGGTATTTCCGGACGGCTATAGTATCGAAAATCCGGTGCCCCTGTGGCAGTACGGCTGGTCCATTATCGAGGCCCACAAAGGCAATGATCCGAGGGTGCTCGAAGCCTCCGCCCAGGCGCGCGCCTATATCGCCGAATGGCGGCGCGCCCACGCCGGCGAACGGCCGCTGGTCAGCCTGACCTTGCGCGAGGCATCGCACAACGCGCAAAGGAATGTCGAGTTGTCCACCTGGATCGAATTTGCCGGCTGGCTGGAGGATGAGGGCTATTTCCCGGTGCTCGTGCGCGATACCGAAACCGCGCTGCTTCCGAGGCCGGCCGGGTTGGGCAAGCTTGCGGATTTTCCCACCGCGGCAATCAATATCGATCTGCGTCTGGCGCTTTATGAGGCAGCCTTCCTCAATATGGGCGTCACCAACGGGCCGTCCCAGCTCGGCAATTACAGCCCGATCACACGCTCTCTCACCTTCGCTACCGGCGATTGGATCGATGTGGAACCGACCCCGATGCTGAACCATTCCGTCGATCGAGGTGACACCCCGTCTTTTTCCAGCAAGTGTCAGAAATGGATATGGGAAAAGCCCGCGCCGGACATCCTGAAGTCGGAATTCGAGAATATGGCGCGGGCACTGAGCGGCCTTGCCGAGGGCAGCGTCCAGCCGTTGGACGAGGAGTTGCGGCTGCCGCTGATCGAGGTTGCGCGGCGGTTCCACAAGACCGGCGAATGGGATTTGTTCGAGGCTGCCGCCGCCGACGCGCTGGAGCGCGAAGATGCGGCCGCCGAGGTTCATTATCTGCGGGGGCTGGCGGCACGGGCCCGGTATGGCGGAGCCGAGGAGGCCGGCGGCGAAAATTGGCTGGCGCATTTCGACGCCGCAAGCCAAGCCCTGGACGCCGCCGGAAAACCAGCGGCGGATGCGGCGCGCGCGGTCAGGATGCGCGCCCATATGGCGCTGCTGACCGGGAACTACGGCGCGGCCGAAAACTGGTTGCTGCGCCTGAGCGAATTGGAGCCGGCGGATGGCTGGGCTCATGCCGAACTGGCCCAGGCGCGCGCCGAGCAGGGCCGCGCCGGCGAAGCGATAGCGGAGTTGGGCGCAACCGTCGCCGGCGGGCTGGAAAGCTCCGAATGCATGGAACAAATGGCGCGCCTGCATCAGGCCGAGGGGCGTCTCGACGAAGCGGTTATTCATTATCGCCGCGCCATCGATCTGGATGCCGGCGCCGCCGGCGCCTATCTCGGAATCGGCATGATATTCGAAGCGGTGGATCAACCGGCCGAGGCAAAGCATATTTATCAACTGGCAATCGATAACGGCGCCGGTAATCCGCTCATCCGGTCACGCCTGGACAAAGTTCTGGCACAACCGGATTAACGCAAACTAATGGAAGGGAACATGTCATGGCGGAGCACGCACCGGGAAAGGAATTCTACATCGTCGATACGCGCCTGAAGGACGGCGTCTCAACCGAACAGATGATGGAAATCCTGCCCGAACATCTGGAATACCAGATTGCAATCGAAAAGAACGGCTCGCTGTTCGCCGCCGGCCCGGTGATGGACGAGGACGGTAACCGTGTCGGCGGCATTATCGTCTACCGGGCCGATGATTTCGCCGCGGCGCGCAAAATAGCCGACGCCGACCCTATGCACGCGCGCGGTATCCGCATCTACAGCATCAACAAATGGACCGTCAACGAAGGCGGCTTCACCGTCCGCATCAACTATTCCGACCGCTTCGGAGAGATCGAATAGGGGGCAAGCGAAAGGCGGCGGCGCACCTTGGCATTATCCCTTTACGTCCAGGAACAACTCGTCCGCGGATAGGGATTTTGGGATAAAGCCTTGCTCCACCATGTAGGCGATCAGTGCCTCGATGGTCTTGCGGTTGGCATCGATCCCGTAGGGCCAGGGATCGCCGCCGAACAGTTCCTCGACCTCGGCGATGTCGCCATAGAGGAACGGCAGCATGATTTTCTGGGCGCCGGAAAAGCCCAGCTTGGAAAGCGCGATGTCCTTGGATTTGCAAAAAGCGTCGTACAGCGGCTGGGCGATCCAGGGGTTGGCATCAAAGATATCTTTGCGGATGGCGACCAGATGCATGATCGGATGGATACCGGTGCGGATGAAATAGTCCTTTTCCTCTTGGCGGAAATCTGGAAACAGGCGTACCACGTCGTCGCTGGTGACGATGGAGCCAGGCATCCTTGAGCCGAGGACGGCGTCCAATTGGCCCTCGGCCAGCAGATCGCTGAGTGATTTACCCGAATTGTTGATCTCGATATCCACCGGCTTCAGGAGCGGCGGCACCTTGGCGTTGCCGTGGCTGCCGGCCTTTTCGATGGCGCCCTGCAGCCAATGAACGCCGCTCAAATCCACCCCATAATCGGTTTCCAGCATACCCCGGATCCAGATCGCAGCGGTCTGCGTATAAAGCGGCGTGCCGATGCGCTTGCCCGCCAGATCCTTGGGCCCGTTGATGCCGGCGTTTTTATTGATGCAGATGAAGCCGTGGCGGAAAGCCTTGGACGGGAAGACGGGCAGCGCCACAAACGGGCAATCGCCCAATTTGGCGCTTTGGCCGGTCATCGAAATGAACTCGGAAGTGGACAGTTCCGAGGCATCGAATTCCTGGTTTTGCACCATGCGGTCGAAAATTTCGCGCGGTGCCTGGATGGCATCGAATTGCAACTCGATGCCGTCAATATCCACCTCGCCATTCATCAAGGCTTCCATGCGGTCGTAATCACCGCTGGCGAAGGTCATTTTCAGATCGGCCATGGTGCGGGGCTCCGTCGGTGTTTATTGCATCGGCGCTGGCATTGGGAAAACCTGCTTAAGGGTTCCCCTGGCCAGGGTCAATGCTCTCGGAATCGGAACTCCGATCAAAGCTGGGCGAAGGTGAAAGGCGAAATGCCGCGGTGGTTTTCGGCGACCATGACGCGGCGGTTGAGCGGCGGATTGGCGCGCTGGTTGCAATCGGTGCGCATGCAGAGCCGGCAATTGACGCCAATCGGCGTGGCCGCGCTTTGATCGTCAAGGTCAAGGCCATCGGCGTAAACCAGCTTTTTCGCGTAATCGATCTTGCAACCGATACCGATGGCCAGTTGCTGTTGCGGCATGCGATGGCCGGCGCCCATGCCGCGCACCGTACTCGATAGGGTGAAATAGGCGATGCCGTCCTCCATCTCCACCAGTTGGGTGACGATCCGGTCGGGCGTCCGGAAGGCTTCGAAGATGTTCCAGCGCGGGCAAGTGCCGCCAAAACGGGCGAAGTGGAAGCCGGACGCGCTGAACCGCTTGGAAATGTTGCCGGCATGGTCGACGCGCAGGAAAAAGAAGGGCACGCCCTTGGCGCCGGCGCGGCCCAGGGTGGTCAGGCGGTGCGCGGTCTGTTCGAAACTGGTATTGTATCGGTTACCGATCAAGTCGATATCGTAACGCAGGGCTTCGGCGGCTCCGTGGAAGCTTTCGTAGGGCATCATCACGGCGCCGGCGAAATAGTTGGCCAGGCCAAGGCGGAACAATTGCCGCGCCTCTTCGCCGGCAAGGCCGGCGCGCCCGACAATCTCGTCGATCAGCCCGACATGGCCCAACAGCCCGACATGCAGCGCAAGCTGAAAGGTGCGCGAAGCCGGCGCCAGCACTTCCGACAGGAACAGGCGCCTGGAATGACGGTCGAGCCGCCAGGTGATATCGGGCAGCGTATCGACGGGCAGGATGCGCACCGTGATATCGTGTGCCTTTTTCAAATGCTGGCGGAGGCCGGGGTAGAGGTCTTCGATGGTCAAATCGGCATCGGCCCACAGGGTTTCGGCGGCGTTTTCAAGTTCCGGGAAATGGTTATTGGAATCATGGAAATAGTCGCGCACTTCATCGATCGGAAAGCGCATCATATCCTGGGATTGGGTGCCTTCGCGGTTGGCCAGCTGTTCCGCCATTCCGGCGTTGTTGGCCAGGGATTCGCGGTAGGCGCGGTAGAGCGAAACGACGGCGTGCGCGGCGGATGGGCTGGCCCCCACCAGATCGGTCAATTCGGCGTTGGAAATCCGCGTTTCGCTGAACACCGGATCGGAAAACACCTCCTTCAGAGAAGCCGCCGCCTGGCTCTGGTCGTCGCCCGACAATTCCTTCAGATCGATGTCGAACACGTCTGCCAGACGCAACAGAATCTGCGCGCTCAAGGGCCGCTGGTTGCGTTCGATCAGGTTCAGATAGCTGGGCGAAATGCTTAAATCCTCGGCCATCTGCATCTGCGTTATGTTCAATTCCCGGCGCAGGCGGCGGACCCGGGTTCCGGCGAAAACCTTGTGGCTGCGCTCTGCCATGACAATCCCTTGACGCTTCTCAAAATTTACAAAATTTACAATTTTACAACATTAGAACGACTAAACTGTATCCTATTTACTTCATTTATTCAACTACTTATAGACAAGCCGTCTAAGTTGATAAATATGTATGCGGAATATTTACCCATACTGAAGGAGCATCGCAATGACTCGTCCCGCAACCCCCTTCGACCAGATCGTCCCCGCCGCGCCGAGCGGCCGGTTTGACGGTATCGAGCGGCCCTATGGCCCCGAAGACGTTGAAAAACTGAGGGGTTCGGTGGTCGTCTCGCAAACCCTTGCGACACGCGGCGCCAACCGCCTGTGGGAACTTCTTGCCACCGAGGACTTTGTCGCCGCCCTCGGCGCGATGACCGGCAACCAGGCCATGCAGATGGTGCGCGCCGGCTTGAAGGCCATTTACCTGTCCGGCTGGCAGGTAGCGGCGGACGCCAATACCGCCGGCGCCATGTATCCGGACCAGAGCCTCTATCCCGCCAACGCGGCGCCGGAACTGGTGCGCAAGATCAACCGCACCCTGCAGCGCGCCGACCAGATCGAACATTCCGAGGGCGGGGCGGAGCGCGATTGGTTCGCGCCCATCGTTGCCGATGCCGAAGCCGGCTTCGGCGGCCCTCTAAACGCCTTTGAGCTGACAAAAGCGTTCATCGAGGCGGGCGCCGCGGCAGTGCATTTCGAGGACCAGTTGGCATCGGAAAAGAAATGCGGGCATCTTGGCGGCAAGGTTCTGATTCCGACGGGCCAGCATATCCGCAACCTGACGGCAGCGCGCCTGGCCGCCGACGTGCTGGGGGTTCCAACCCTGATTATTTGCCGCACCGATGCGGAAAGCGCCAAGTTGTTGACCAGCGATGTCGACGAGCGCGACCGCCCGTTCATCGAGGATGGCGGGCGCACGCCCGAGGGCTTCTACAACATCCGCCCCGGGGTCGAGGCATGCATCGTCCGCTGCCTCGCTTATGCGCCCTATTCGGACCTGATGTGGTGGGAAACCTCGAAGCCGAACTTGGACGAAGCGCGCGTCTTCGCCGAAGCCATCCACAAGGAGTTTCCGGGCAAGCTTCTGGCCTATAACTGCTCGCCCAGCTTCAACTGGGAAGCCAATCTGGATAAGGCCACCATCGCCAACTTCCAGACCGAACTGGCGGCCATGGGCTACAAGTTCCAGTTCGTCACCCTGGCCGGTTTCCACCAGCTTAACCACGGCATGTTCGATCTGGCCTCGGGCTTCCGCGATACCGGCATGGCCGCCTATTCCGAGTTGCAGCAGGCCGAATTCGCCAGCGAAGCGGACGGCTATTCGGCGACCCGCCATCAGCGCGAAGTGGGCACCGGCTATTTCGACGCCGTTGCGCAAACCATCGCCGGCGGACATTCCTCGACCATCGCAATGGTGGAATCGACGGAAAGCGGCCAATTCAAGGACAAGGAAAAGACGAACGGCAACCGCGCCGCGGCCTGATCCCGGATGAATGTGACACGGAATACCTATAAAGGAGACGGAATAATGGATGCCATCAATGCAAATGTTCAAACCTTCCCCGAGGGCGGCAACTTCGAGCCGGTGGCCGAAGAGGCGGCGCCGAATTACACGGCCGAGCAGATGCGGGCCCTGAAACAGGTCGCCGACGATCTGCAACTGCTCAACCTGTCGGTCGTCAAGGCGGTCGAGGCCGGGTTCACGGTCGAGCTGATGCGGGTATCGCGCTATCATGGGCTGGCCGGCGGTTGGGGCGATCAAAGCGTGCCGATCATCACCTGACGGAGCCAACCGAATAAATTCACCATCGGTGTAAGATACCGGAATTCAGCGCGGTTTCAGCGCTGGGTTCCGGTTTTTTTTTAAGCGAATGGATTCGCGATCACGCCCGAGTACGCCCCAGCGTACTAGTCGAACAGAGCGTCCAGCTCGTCCTGGGAAAGTCCCGCCTCTTCGCCACCACCGCCGGCCTCGCCGGAAGGCGCCGCCCCGGACGCCGCCTCGGAGGCCGCTTCGGTGGCCGCGGCCGCGGCGGTGGCCGGACTGGGCGCGTTCTTGCGCCGTTCGGTGCCGTCCCATTTCTTGACTACTCGCCGCCGGTCGGGGCCGAAGTAGGTGCGCGTTTTGACGAATTCCCGGGGTTGCGAGATGATTTTCTGGATGCGCGAATAGAGCGACCTAGCCGATATGGGCTTGGCCAGAAATTCGTTCACGCCGGCGTCGCGGGCCTCCATGACCTTGGACATTTCGGTATGCCCGGTGAGCATGATGATCGGCACATAGGGGTTGGGGCTGTCACTGCCGGTGCGCACCAGGCGCACGAAATCCAGCCCATCCAGCGGCTGCATATGGTAATCGACGATAATCAGGTCGGCGGGAAAATGGGACAACTCGGTGAACGCCTCGGCGGCGTCGTTGGCTTCGTTGACATTGCGCGAGCCGAGCGCGTGAATCAGGTTTTTGACCAGCATGGTCATATGCTTATTGTCGTCGACAATAAGGAAATTCAAGCGCTCGATATTATAGGTATCGTTCAATGCCCGTTGCTCTGAAATGACCCGACATAATTATAAATAGTGTTGACCGGTGGCTGGATTCAATTACCGCGGCGGCAAAATTGCAATAAATTTTTGTTGATCGCCAGTTGCGGATTGACGATATCAATCATCCCCCGCCGCCGATATCATGCAGTTCGATGGGTGCCGCCAGGCACTGTTCGCGCCGGGCGTGAAATTTATGAAAAGGCGGGTAACGGACGGTGAACAGAATTGGAAATCAGGCGCTGACCGACCGGGCGGCATGGCGGACGGAGCGCGAAACCGAGGAAAACGGAACCATCGCCCGGCTGATCGCCAAGGCGGAAGGCGACGATTGGGCGCCCGAGAGCCATATCGACTGGGATTTGAAGATCCGCTATCCGGTTTGGTTCCGCAAACGCACCTACCGCTCCCTGGTCAGCCAATTCCATCATGGTGAACGCGCGGTTCTCTCGATGTGCGAAACCCTCGGCCCGCGCATGCCGGATCCCGAAGCGCGGCGCTTCCTGGCGCTGCAGGGTGCCGACGAGGCAAAGCACGCCCGCGTCTATGGCACCTATGCCGAGCGTCTCGGCGGCATCGCGCCGATGGAGGAAACGTTGGCCCGCGCCCTCGATGAAAGTTTGAACTGGCCCGGTTCCGCCGCCGGGCCCATCCTCGCCTTTCACATCGTCTTCGAGGGCGGTGTCGTGGCGCTGATCGAAAAACTGGCCTGGCGTCTTCCCNGCCCCCTTTTCCGGGCCATCAATGCCCGCATCCTCATCGACGAGGCGCGCCATATAGCCTTCGGCGCGCATTACCTCAGGCAACGCCTGCCCGGGATGCCGGTGGACGAGCGCATCGCCCTCTACCGCTGGGTGCGCGATCTTTGGCGCCAAACCGGAACCGAAACGCGGCAACGCTACACGCTTCCGGTGGCGATGGTGACGCGGCTCGGCGCCGGCTGGCTGCAAACCGGTTGGCGCCGCCAGGCGCGCATTCTGGTCGGCATCGGCCTCATCAGCGAGGCCGAGCGGGCGCGCCTGGACCGAGAACAAGCGTGATCTCCGTCATCATCCCGACATTGAACGAAGCGCCGCGCATCGGCCCCTTGATCCTGGGGCTGCGGGCGCAAGCGGGCGGGCACGAGATCATCGTGGTCGACGGCGGCAGCCGCGACGGCACCGCCGCCTTGGCGCGCGCCCTCGGTGTCCGCGTGCTGGAANCCGCTGGCGGCCGGGGCGGCCAGCTTGCCTCCGGCGCGGCCGTGGCGGGCGGCGATATCCTCCTATTCCTGCACGCCGATACCGGCTTTCCCGGCACCGGCCTGGCCCTGATCGAANCCAAACTGGCGGCCGTGCCGGCAACCGTCGGCGGCAATTTCCGCATCCTGTTCGAAGGCGAGCGCCGCTTCCTTGCCGCGCTGACCCGTTTCTATGCCTGGATTCGCAGGCACGGGCTCTATTACGGGGATTCGGCGATTTTCGTCCGGCGTAGCGTTCTGGAAGCATTGGGCGGCATCCGCCCCATCGCCTTGATGGAGGATTACGACTTGACGCGGAGGCTGGAAAAGGCGGGCCCCACCTGCTGCATCGCCGAGGCCCCGGTGATCACCTCGCCCCGGCGCTTCGAGGGCCGCTCCGCCGCCGCCATCATTTGGGGCTGGCTCAAGATCCACGCGCTTTACCATATGCGCGTACCGCCAGAACGCCTGGCCCGCATCTATGACCGCAACCCGGGCCGGGGCGGGCGCCGAGCCGAAAGCTGACTGAAAAAAGCTGGCCAGGGTGCGGTTAAGAAGAACGTCAAAAAAAATTGGGCCGACCCCAGAACATCTTATTTTATTAGGCCAAATTGTCTGGCCAAATTCTTAATTTACCATGTATTCACGGGCCAGTTTCAGACGGCGGGGAAGCTCGTCATATTCGTCTTCCAAAAATGACGAAGCGAGTTTTGCAAGTTCGCTGTAAAAAGGATGTTTGGCCATTTTGCCCACTTTACGGCAAAATTCGATGGCCCAGGCCGAGAGATGTATTTTCATGAATTTATTTTCAACATCCAAGACCTCCGCCGCCGTTTTAAAGTCCTTTTTACGCCAGGCTTCGGCCTCTCGTTTCGAGATTTGCTCCATGAATTCGAATTCGACGCTGATGTGGTCGGGCAAGCCGGTGTAATTGGTTTTGTATTCGAACCCCGCGGTTTCGATGAAATTCCTGACTTCGGATGTTTCAGGCCCCCATAAGCGGCCCTTGCCGCCATCGGTTTGAACCGATTCATGGGGCGAAATGTGCTCGCCCGGACCGAGGAAGAGCGCCGTGAACTCGACCGCCAACTCCTCAATCAATTCGTCATCCGGACGGCGCAGCAATTTGAGGTCGAATTTACCGCCGGCATCGAAAAAAGCTTCCAGGAAATCTGGCGACTTGATCAAGTCGAGCATCTCGCTGGAAGCTTCCTTGCTGAATACAGCGGCGAAGAAGCTGTAAAGATTGCTGCTTTCGAACGCCTGATCGGCGAGCGACACCGGGTCGGTAGCTTCAGATCGAACCGATGGGCTGGTCATCTGCTCATGCCTTGGCGACCGAAACGACGGTGTCCATCCAGCGCATCTGGCCATTGACCGGGTCCGGCGCGTTCGGAATTATCCAGTTCGGGTGCGTCCCGATGCTGTTCCACCATTTCCGGTCGAAGGATGGATCATCGGAACTGGCCGGCGCTTTATTGCCGGATGCGTAACGGCCATATTCCCAGTGGCCGCAATGGTGGGATATGGCCACCACCCCCGGAACCACGGCGGGAGTAACCCGCGCCACCGTTTTAATCTCGCCGATGGCGGATTTAACCTTGATCGCCTCGCCGTCTCGGATATTTTTCGACGCTGCGGTTTCCGGATTAATCCAGGCCGGGTTGGTGTGGTAGATCTCCGACAGCCATTTGCAATTGGCGGAGCGGGAATGAATCTGAGCGACATGCTTGAAGGTGGTGAGGATCAGTTCATCGGCTTTCATCTTCTGGTGTTCCGGGACCGCTTTCCAGGTCGGCAACGGGGGCAGGCCCACGTTGGCCATGATGCCCGAATAAATCTCCATATAGCCGGACTTATTCACTTTGTCCGGTTTGAAGCCCGAATACACGGCATCGCCGATTTTCTGACCGACATAGGCTTTGTAGGATTTCTTGGACTTGGTGTAACCTTTCTTCAGGGCCTCTTCTTCGGTCTTCAGATGCGCCTTCTGCCAATCCCAATAGACGCCGGTCGCCGGATCGAGGACAACGCCCGCCCGTTCATATTTCGACCGCGCCACTGGTTTCTTGTAGGAGTAATATTTGGGCTTGGCCTTGGGATCGTGCCAGACGCCGTTGGCTTTCATGAATGCGAAACCCCCGGCCTCTTTCACGCCGGGCGTATTTTCGCAAGCCTGGCGGACGAAGTCCTCTTTCGATTTGACGCCCATCGGAAAGCCGATCCGTTCCGCGAGCTCGACGCAGACATCGCCGAAATCCCGGGCCTCGCCCAACGGCTTGACCACCGGTTGCCGGATGGCGTATTCGGCGATCTGTTTGGGAGAAACCATGTCCTCGGTGTCCCATCGTTCCAGATAGGTCGCATCGGGCAGGATAAGATCGGCCAGGGCCGCCGATTCGTCATAGAACGGATTGATGCAGACCGTATAGGGAATCAGATTTTCATCCTTCAAGATGTCGATATTCTCCTGCACCTCGCCGTTGGCGTAGACCGGGGTATAGCAGTACCAGAGATAAATTTCCGGCCGGCCCGCCTTGCCGTCCTTGATCATCTTCAAGACGTTGTGGCTCATATGATGGGTGGGCAGCGCGGCGGCGCCCTTGAAGCCATCGACGATCTTCAATTTCTTGGCTTTGATTTTCGGTTTGGCGCCCTTGGGGTATTTCCATTTGGCACCGACCGCCTTGCAGCGCCCGCCCGGATTGTCGATATTGCCGGTGATCGAGGCCAGCATCTGGCAAGCCCGTTCGCAATCATTGCCGTTGTAGTTGGCGACGGCCCCCCGGTAGCTGATTAGCACCGCCGGTTTGGTGGTGGCGAATTCGCGGGCAATTTTGCGTATCTTGTCGGCATTAACACCGCTGATCTTTTCCGCCCATTCCGGTGTGTATTGGGCAAGGTGGGCTTTGAGCACCGCGACCTTTTCCGCCACCGTGACGTTCGGATCCTCGGTAACCCTGCAGTATTTGAGGAACGCTTCGCCGGCGCCCTTATAGAGGCCCTCTTCCATGACGACGTTGCTCATGGCGAGCACCACCGCAATGTCGGTGCCCGGTTTAACCGGCACCCATTCGTTCGATTTGGCGGCCGTATTCGACAGCCGGACATCGAAGGTCACCATGCGCACGCCGCGGTCGGCCATCGCCCATAGCAAACGGTGGGCGCTCGGAATATGGTTGGTGTGCGCCTCCAACACGTTGCTGCCGAAATTGAGGACAAAGCGGGTTTTGTCGAAATCCCAATTGTCGTAATGGGACCCCCAGGTCAATTCCTGCGCGGTCCACTTTCCACCCTCGCAGATGCTGGTGTGGTTGCCGACAGTGCCGGTTCCGTAATTGGCCAGGAAGATCTTGATGAATTTGCTGGAACTGGACTTCATGTGCCCGTAATGGAAGGCGAATTTTTCGGGATGGCCGTCATCGCGGATTTTCTTGAGCCGGGCGGCAAGCTCGCCGAGAGCCTCATCCCAGCTAATCCGTTTCCAATTTCCTTCGCCTCTTTTTCCGACACGCTTCATCGGATGCAAGATGCGATCGGGATCGTAAAGCTGGTTTGGCCCGGCCTGGCCCTTGGGGCACATGGTGCCTTCGGTACGGATGGAATTCGGTTGCGGCTCAACCTTTACCAAGCGGCCGTTCTCGACATAGCCGATCGCCGGACAGCGGGTCACACATTGCCAGCAAGCGGTTGGCACCGGTGTCCGCTTGGCGCCTGTCTCGGGCGAAAAGTCCATGCCACCGCTGATTTTAGGCGTTTTCGCCGCTTGCAGCGTTGGCACTCCGACGACAGAAGCAGAGGCGGCAACGGCACTAAGTTTCAGGAAATTTCGACGGCTGACCATGATACTCTCCTTAAATTCCGACCGGACCGGTGATCTGGCCGGCAACCACGACGACATAGCGCAGCATGAACCCACCCACCAGGATGGCGGCGGGCACGACGATCTCGACGCCACGTGGTATCGCAAACGCTCGGTGATAAAGTAGCTTGGGCAAAACGTAGTAGAGTTCGACAATTGCCGGCGCGACCAACCCCACCAAAACCACCCAAATGAAGAACATCGATGCCAAACTTCCACCAGGCAGTATGACGGAGACGGCTTCCTTGACATCGCCAACGGTAAGGTGGGCGAACATCAGGAACAGGAATATCACCACCAGCTCGAAACCGATCAGCATCACATCCGATGCGGTAAACAGATATCCGCTGTGGTGATACTGCTCGGCGTCTTCGCTTTCCTGTTTTCCCGGAAATAAGGCGCGCGCCATCAGGATCGCCGCAACACCGGTGGATATAGACGATATCATGAACAACATCGCCAGGATCGGCGAGTTCCAGAAAGGCCGCGACGGCATGGCACCCAACAGAACACCGGTATAGACGGCAACTGCGATGCCGAATGGAACGATAACCCAGGATAATAAGATCCTGAGTGAATAACGTTGTTCGGTGCTAATACCGGGCGCATTGCGAATAAAAGTGTAGGCGTAAACGACGCTGAGCATGATGAAGAAGGTCAGCAACCATGTGCCGATAGACATCGGCGATAGATTGATGGTGGCATAAAGATTGAGCCATCTGAACCAGTTCCCGGCTTCAAAGGATCCGAGCTCGAATACTAACAACCCGCATCCGATAATTACGGGCAGGGGTGCTATGAATGCTCCATAGCGCGCGATCTCGACATGCATGCCACGCGCTTCGCTGCCGCCGCGGAGAAAAATTGATGCCGCCGCCGTTAATGCTCCGGCTCCCACCCCCGCAAGAAACAGATAGAGGATAACCGGCAAACCCCATGGTAATCCTTCAGTCATGGCTATCTCCTTTCCGCTTGTTCGCGGTGCGTGGTGACGTTGACATATTGCCCATTCGTGGCATCGGTTTCGTCAGCGTGATCCGCGCCGATGTAATAGACATTGGGTTTCGTGCCTTGGCCTTTTCGAAGGACCGTCACCGGGTTCGAGGCAATACGCTTTGAAATTTCACTATTCGGATCATTGATGTCGCCGAAGATACGCGCCTTGCCTTCGCAGGTATTGACGCAGGCCGGGACGACGCCTTCTTTTACCCGGTGCAGGCAAAAATCGCATTTGTCGGCAGCGCCGGTCTTCGGATTGATAAACCGGGCATCATAGGGGCAAGCCTGGATACAATATTTGCAACCGATGCAGACGTCTGGATCGATGACCACGACGCCGTCTTCCTTGCGTTTATGGGTCGCATCGGCAGGGCAAACGCTTACACAAAGCGGTTCGGAGCAATGGTTGCAAAGCCGTGGCAGGAAATTTCGGGAGACGTTCGGATAGGCCCCTTTTTCAACATACTCGACCCAGGAGCGTGTGGCCCCAAGGGGAACGTCGAACTCGGCCTTGCACGCCACGCTGCAAGCTTGGCATCCCGAACATCGCCTGGTGTCGATCAACATGGCGTACTGGACAGTTACGCCAGCGCTCGCCGCCTCGGCGGTTTTCGTGGTCAAGACCGTTCCCGCCGCAACCGTTGCGGCGGCGCCTACAGTACCGACAAATTCCCTGCGGCTGAGTGCCGGTGTGCGCTCGCCACGTGCGTCTTGCGAAATTTCGGCATCCATGTCTGCCTCGCTCAATTTTGTGTGGTATCAAACATGAGAACGCCGGAGCAATAATCCACCACTGAGAAGCGGCCAGATAGTGTGGTTGCAGGCCGGAGTAAAACTCCGCCAGTGG
>NZAK01000028.1 GCA_002687515.1 Rhodospirillaceae bacterium | reverse complement strand
AGCGCCATGCCGGGGCCGATGCCCTGGGCGCGCGCCGCGCCGTTGACGGCGGCGATGCGCTGGCCGCCATGGATCGCGGTGACGGTCGCTAACGGGCCGTTTTCAGGCCGTGGCGTACGCGGCTGGGCCGTCTGCTGGCGCCTCAACCGATCCGTCGCGAAGTTCGGCAACCATAGGGAAATCACCCGTTTCATTGCACCATTCCACCAACCAGGCGCGGGGTTTCCCGGCCTCTTTCAGAGTTTGTCCACTTGCCATGGCGAAGCGGCAGCGTTGCAGCTCCAAGCGCCATTGCGGTGCGCCCATGGCGATCATTCGCCCGTCATCCTGGTGTGCCTGGCTCGGCGCCGAGAGCACCCGCCAGCGGGTCAACGCCGCCCCGGTCGCGGTCTGTTTCCCCCCCGAACAATGACTGCCAGCGTAGCCGTTTTCGGGGCGCAGCAGAAAGCCGGCGCTGCCGCTTGCCTCGGCGGCCAGTTGCAGGCGGCGCCCGGCGATCGGCGGGATTTTGCGGGGCATGCCGACGACGGCGGCGAGACCAGCGCAACGCAGCCCTTCCTCCATCGCCCAGAGGATTTCGGTATCGTCGCGGCCATCCACCAAAATCAGCCGCTCCGGGTCGAGGCCGCTGGCGGCCAACCCTTGTCCATAAAGCCCCTGGCCATAAAGATCGCGCTCCCGCCGGCACCAGAGAATGGGGGCATCCGTGTGGGCCAGCAGGCGCGACAGCAGGCTGGCGCAGAAACCGAACGCCGCCGCATCGCCGAAAATTTCATGCAGCCCCTGGGCCGGCAATCCATCCCAGGGCAGCGCGGCATCGATCGAGGCGGCGCCGGCGGACACGGTTTTGGCGGCGGGCGCGCCAACCCATCCACTTGGCCATTTATCTGGCCATTCGCCAGGATGCTCGAGGCTGTGAATACGTGCGCGCAAATGGGCTAGAAGGCCGGAATCGGGGCCGGAATCCCGTGTGGCTGGCTGGTTGAAAACGGCGGCGGACATGCTGGCGGCCTCCCTCTCGGCTGTCTGGTTCCATAAATTGTTCTTATTTTGTTCTATATGGAACGCAGCCGTTCGTCAACCACAATTTTATTGGATGGGGAATTTCGACCACTAAAAGTAAACTGTCACCGATTTAAAACGGTGACAGTTTACTTTTAGTGGCTTGAGCGGAATTTAAAGCCGTGCGCGCAGCAGCGCGGTCAGCTTTGCCACCGGCACATGCATGTCGTGGTCCTGGTTGTTGGCGGTCAGGGCTTGTTCCGGGCTGGGCACGGAACCGCAGTTCAGAAGCGCGAAATCATGGCCGCAATCGCCGCAAAGCACGGGAATGAAGCTGTATTTGACGCGTTGCGCCGCCGACAATTCGACGACCAAGGCGCCGGACGGCGCGAACACCAGATTGGCGAAGGCGGCGCCGTTCGGGGCGACCACCGCCTCGGCCGCGGAAAACAGGCGGATTTGCTCAGCCACCGTCAATTCACCGCCGACAATCACCTCAAAACCGAACGGCTTGAGGGCCTCCAAAACCTCTGCTTCGTTGGCAACGCGCCTTAAAGATGCATCTTTTCTGGAGACATAAAGGCGCCGTTTGTCCGAACTTCCGGCACCGCCAAGCGCTTTCGCCGCAAACCCATCGCGCAGCCAGCCAAGCGCGGCTGCGTCCAGGTGCATATCGCGTATCGGGATCGGCGCGACGAACAGCTCATCGCAGACGATCTGGGCCGCGTCCGGCGCGCCGACGAGCCGGTCGGCATCGATGCCCAACAAGTCAAAACATTCATCCTGGAACCGGGCGCGCTCCGCATTTACCAGAAATTTCACAGCGTCGCCGCCGGCCAGATCGCCGGCCAGGGCCAGGCGCGGCAGGTAATCCAGCATCCAATGATAATAATTACGGCTGCCGCCGATCAGGAACAGTGGTGGGTCCGATATCCGGACGGTATCGGACGGCATCCGAAGCACGGCCTTGTCCCGGCCCGCGACCAGCACATAGGGGCTGACCTCGGGTGTCGTATTGGCCATGTCCTTGAAGTGGATTTTATCGCCATCGGCAAGGAACCATTCCCGGTCGCCCGGCAATAGGCGCGTATCGGCATAGGATTTAACCGAATCCGCATCGAACGCCATGGCCGGCGTCGGCGCAATGGTAAAAGCCTGCAACTCGGTTTTTACGCCGCCGCCGGCAAAAGTGGCGCCATCGGGAAGCCAATCGGCATGCGACAGGTTTTTTTCGATCTCCTGGCATGTCGATAGCGCGGCCTCGCTGTCGCCGCCGTCGATTTCCAGGCGCGCGCGTTCGCGCAGAACCCGGAATCTGGACCAGGCCAGGCCCCTGAATCCCGGCTCGATGGCGGCGATATCGTCAAAACAAGCAAGCGCCCGCTCCAACGTCGCCCGGTCCCTGTCGGCGCGTCCGACATCGCGCAGGCAACTGCCAAGCTCGCTCAAGGCGCTGACATAACCGGGGCGAAGCTCGACGGCGCGTGCATACGCGGCGGCGGCCTCCCGGTCACGATTGCCTTCGTAAAGTGTCTGCCCGAGGTTGAAATGGAAATTCGCCTTGTCCGGCTGCAATTCGATGGCGCGGCGGAAACAGGCTTCGGCTTGCTCCATCTCGCCGCGCGTTTTATGGACGACGCCCAGGTTGGAGATGAAATTCGCGTCCTCGGGCTGGGCGCCGACGGCGCGGCCGATGAACGCCAGCGCCTCATTGAGGGCACCGGTGGCATGGGCGGTCAAACCATAAAGGTTCAAGGCATCGGGTAAATCGGGCACCTCGGCCAGGATGGCGCCAAGCACTTTGTTTGCCGCATCGTAACGGCCTGCCTGAAAGTGGCCGGTCGCGAGTTCAAGGGCATCGTCTAAAGTTAAAGAAGCCATTCGGCAGTCTGTGATTGAAAGTTGCCACGCACCGTTGTAATCAATTCGGCCCGGCCTTGTTTGGTCAATTGAAGCCCGGTGGCGCGAATATGGCAACAATTCTACCGCAACAAAAGCTCTTGCTTGAGCTGTTGATCATGTCCGGCGATATCGCCGTCGCCGACGACATGGACGGAACTATTCTGGAACGCACCTTGAAAGAGTGCGAGGAGAATACCTGGATCAAAACCAAGCGATTCGGGGCGGGGTTCAACAAAGTGACGATCACCGAACACGGACGGCGCGCGGCTAAAGTCGATTAATTTCGCTTACCGAAGCGTTTACCACCCTTAAGCACGGGCGTATTATGTAAATTGCGGTATTCGAACGCCGGTCGCGGCGACGTTCCATCACGCCTATTCCGCAAGGATACATGATCTGGCGATATTCAAACATTTGGGTGGTATCGGCCGCGCCCTTTCCGGGCGCAATTGCTCGATTTACCTGACCGGCATGTTCGTTTCATTGACCGGCAGTTTCGTGTTCACCGTGGCGCTCGGCTGGCTGACCTGGGAATTGACCAATTCGGCGGGCTGGGTGGGCACCATCGTATTCGCCGAAACCCTGCCCAACGCAGTGTTGGCGCCTATCGCCGGGGCGATCGTCGATCGCGGTAACCCATTGAATTACCAGCGCGTGGCGCAAGCCGGGCAAGGCGCGGTGATGGCCGTCCTGACGGTGATCACGATGGCCGGCTGGGTCAATATCGAGCTGCTGATTATCTTTGCCTTTTTGCAGGGCATATTCAACGCCTTCGCCATTCCCGCCCATTTCGCGATGATGCCGAAAATCGTCGAGCGCGAGGATTTATCGGCGGTGATGGCGCTGCAATCCGCCTGCGCGCAAAGCGCCCGTTTTCTGGGGCCGGCCATTGCCGGCGGCTTTCTCGTGACCTTGGGGGCGGGGGCGGCGTTCGCATTCAACGCGGCGACTTTTTTCATTTACGTATTGGCGCTCGCCTTCGTCCGCATCGATCATCGGCCGGCGGCGGGACCCCAGAGGGCGCAAGGGTGTCTTTGGCGATACCGTGGAAGGGTTCGTTTATTCCTGGAATCACACCTCGATCCGCTTGTTATTGCTTCTCGCGGTTTGCGCCGCATTGCTGTTGCGCCCGGTGATCGAACTGATGCCTGCATTCGTCGGCGATGTGTTGCGCATGGGTCCGGCGGCACTGGCATGGCTGTTGTCTTCGACCGGCGCCGCCGCATTGCTGGCCTCCCTGTGGCTGGCGCGCCGCAATGACACAACCGGGTTGACCCGCCACATGATGATCGGCTTCCTGGTTTCCGGGCTGACAATCATCGTCTTCGCCTTGCAAACCGACCTCAGAATCGGGGTTGTCTTGATGGTCATATTCGGCTTCACCTCGTCGATGGCCAATGTCAGCAATCAAATCCTCGTGCAGGTCGGCCTCGATGACCGCATCCGGGCGCGGGTGATGGGCATCTATTCGTTGANCTTCCGCGCCGTTCCCGCCGTCGGCGCGCTTCTGGTCGGCACCATTGGCACGGTTGTCAGCCTTCCGGTGCCGGTCACCGCCGGGGCGGCGCTCGGCCTTTTGTTCTGGATCTGGATGGTGCGGGCGATCAGGCAGCAGAATCTGGAGGCATCGCCGGGTTTATCGAGCCATGGGAAATAACATGACCGACGTCCCGATCCGCATCGCCAGCGGCAATTATGACCGCGTCCGGGCCATAATGTCGGGCGCCGTGGCGATCGAGGGCTGTGCCGTCGATTACCTCAACCTGGCGCCGCCGGAAACCTTCCGCCGCCTGTTCGAGGACCAGGAATTCGACGTCGCCGAGATGTCGTTCAGCACCTATCTGCTGACCCGCAACCGTTTCGAATTTCCCTATACCGCCGTGCCGGTATTCCTGTCGCGGGTATTTCCCCATTCTTCGATCTATATCCGCACCGACCGGGGTATCGAAAACCCTACGGATTTAAAGGGCCGGCGCGTTGGCATCCCCAACTATCACTTCACCCGCGGCCTTTGCGCGCGCGGCATGCTGAGCGACGAATATGGGGTCGCCAATGAAGATATCCACTGGCGCACCGGCGGCATCGATACGCCGGGCGGGCTGACCTATATGCGGATGCAGCCGCCGGAAAGCATCGATGTGCAATCGATACCGGCGGGGAGCACCCTTGGCGGCATGCTCGCCGATGGCGAAATCGACGCCATCATCACCTATCGCGATCCAGAGGTGTTTACCGACAAGCGCCCCAATATCGGCCGCCTGTTTCCCGATTTTCGAAAAGTGGAGCAGGCCTATTTCAAGAAAACCGGCATCTTCCCGATCATGCATGTGGTCGGCATCCGCGATGAATTATTGGCCGAACATCCGTGGATCGCCGCCAATGTGGTTGCCGCCTTCGAGGCAGCCAAGGCGCGCGCCATGCCGCATCTGACCGATCTCGACGCGCTTGCCGTGACCCTGCCCTGGCTGGTTGCCGAGGCCGAAGACACCATTGCCCTGATGGGCGAGGATTTCTGGCCCTATGGCATCGAGAAAAACCGGCAAACCATTGCGGCACAAACCCGCTGGTCATTTGAACAAGGAATTTCACCCCAGCAGTTTCAACCGGAAGACATTTTCGTCGCATCGAGCCTTTGAATAAGGATTCGCATTGAATTTGCGATGATTCGGGGCGGCAGGCCGGCTTGACCAATGCACCCGCCGCGTCAGGCGATTGGTATCCGCAAAGTGAATTGACTGAATCCGATGATATGACAGAATCGATGTGCATCAATAAGAATTCTAAGTATTCACCGACACAACCTTATCGGGAGGGTGAAATGAAAATGTTAAAGCTACTTGCAGCGGCGTTCCTTGCCTTATCGGGCATCGCCGCGTCCCCGGCTTATTCGGCCAATGTGAAGGTAACGCCCTTGGGCAGCCACGACGGCGAATTTTGCCGCCGCGACCGGGCCATGCTGTTCGAAGACCCGGACGGCACACGCATTTTGTACGATCCCGGCATGACTGTCGCCGGCGGCACCGATCCCCGCCTTGGCAAGCTGCACGGCGTGTTGCTGTCGAGCGTTCATTTCGATCATCTGGGCGGTGCGACCATCGCCAGCGTCAATGCCGGCACCTGCGGCAAACCGGCCACCAAGGTCAGGAAAATGCCGGTTTCCAATACTGCCGAGATTATCGCCAAGACCGGCGCCGTGATCTATGCCGGCGGTGAAATGAGGAATTTCCTTCGCGCCCAGGTGAAAGCCGCCGGCGGTAATCCGAAAAAACAGGTCAATGTGATTCGTTTTGGCGCGACGCGTAAGATCGGCGGGGNGCGTATCTCCATCGTCACGGTGAACCACTCCAACGGCGTCAATCCCGGCTTCATGAATAAGGATCTCGCCGATGATTTCAAGAAAGACGGTTTGACCGCCTATGTCGGGCCGGACAACGGCTTCATTCTTAGATTCACCAACGGTCTGGTGGTCTATATGTCGGGTGACAGCGGCATCAACGCCGATCAGGAGACCGTGGTGCGCCGCTATTATGGCGCCGAGCTGGCGATCATCAACGCCGGCGACGTATTCACCTCGGGGCCCGAAGAAGCCGCATTTTCGATCAACGAGCTGATCAAACCGAAGGCCGCCATGCCGCAGCATATGAACGAAGAAGCCACCAGGGGCGGCAAGGCGATCCCCGGCACCAAGACCGCCAAATTCGCCAGCCTGGTCAAGGGCATTCCGGTCTACCTGCCGCTTAGTGGCAAGACCCGGGAATTCGACGGCGACGCCAAATGCGTCAGCGGTTGTTAAGCTCGCAAGATATTTGAGACATCAGCCCCGGCTAAAGCGCCGGGGCTTTTTTTCGCTAAATGGCGTATTTGTGTACCGATTGGGCCATGGCGACGACGTTTTCGACCTTGGCTTCGTCGGGAATGCCGATCGATCCATCCAGTACAAAGCCGCCGCCCTTGCCGGCCTTCTTGATCAGATTGCCGCAATAGGCGTCGACATCGTCTGGGGTGCCGGTGATCAACAGGCTCGGCGGCACGCTGCCGCGCACGCAAACCACGTCGCCCAAAACCTCCTTGGCCAGCACCAGGTCGGTTTTTTCAAACCAATAGACGGCCTTGCCTTTCGGAATATCGCCGATCAGTTCCAGGCGCGTGGTGCAATCGCCTTCCCATAAAACCACGGGAATAAGGTCCATCTCGATCAGCGCCAGGATAATGCCCCTCAATTGCGGCCAATAGAAGGTCTTGAACTGTTCCGGCGACATGAAACCGTCGAGCCCCCAATGCAGGGGAATGAAGACAAACGGGCAATCGAACGCCTTCGGCGCAGCCGCCACGTTGCGCAACAACAGGACATGCGCTTTTTCCATGGCCGCCAACAGCTTGTCCTTGTTGCGGAACATATCGAGCATGGCGCCCTTGGAGCCGCGCAGGTAATCGGCAAAAATATCGAACGGCGCCTGGCAGCGTCCGGCGGAAGCCAGGGGAATGCCTTCTGCATTCATTTTATCGACGAATTCCACGGTGCGCCCGATGAGCGTGTTCAATTCCTTGCCGGCGCGGACCACATCGTTGAACCCTTCTTCCAACTCGGGCTCGGCGAAGGCGGCCAGGGAATGGATGACCGTCCAGGCGACGCCGGTGGGAAAATCGGGGAAGCGGCCAAAGCATTCGAAGGCGCCTGAAATGCGCGGCAGGAATTTGTGCAGGTAGAATCCGGTCGGATCGAACAGATAATCGTCATATTCGTCGGCGCTCATATATTCCCGGTCCAGATACTGGAAGGTGGTGTTCGCGCCGGTGCCGTGACCCGGCCATTTGACCTGCTTGTAATCGAGGGCCTCCAGGGTCCGGCCGGTGCCGACGATCATCTGCATGGCGGCGTAACCGTCGGGCTGCAACAGGCGCAGCGCCTGCATGTAGGCGTCTTCCAGCTTGTCCAGGTCGTGCATCGCCTCTTCGAAGCTAATGCCCGCCAGTTTGGCCGGCCAGAAATGACTGAAGAAAACGAAAGGCACGCGGTCGGTCTCGCGCATTGCCGCCGCGTCCAAATGGCGTTGTTTACGTTCGGCGAACAATTCGTTCGCGGGCCGATCAAGCATGGTTTCCCCCCAAAGCTATCGAACTGCATCAGCTTAACATGAACCGCATCTCGAATAAACGGGCCGTTATGGTATATTCCGCCGGCATTTCGCAGAGGATCGGATGGACCTGCAAAAACAGTTGCAGCGGGCGGTGGAATTGGATGAGCGCGGCGAAATCGAAGCCGCCATCGCCTGCCTCGATGAAGTCGACGGGGAAATCCCGGATAGCGCCCAGCATCTGAAATTTGTCGGCCAGCTTTACCAGCGCCTTGGCGCCGATGAAAAAAGCCACCGCCACCTTGTCCGGGCGCTGGAAATCGACCCCCGGGACCCGGACCTGCATCTCAGCCTCGGCTACCACAACATGGACAATGCGGAGTTGGAACTGGCGCTGGACTGTTTCCGCGCGCATCTGGCATTGGCGCCCGATTCGGCCGGCGGGCAGGTGTATCTGGGGCGCGTCCTCGATTTCCTCGGCCGCCTGGCGGAAGCCGAAACCGCCTTGCAAGCCGCCTTGACCCTGATGCCCGACGATCCCGGAACCCATAACCAGCTTGGCCGGGTGCGCCTGCGGCGGCGCAATTTTGATGGTGCAATTAAAGCCTTCGGGGAGGCCGCCCGCCTGCAGCCGGGCAATGTATTGGCGGAAATCGGCATCGTCCGCGCCGGTGCGCTGATCGAGATGCCGGCGCCCGATACGGCGTCCACCGAAGGGGCCCCGGCGACGGTGATCTGCGTCAAGCATGGTGGCAAATACGGTCCAGAATACGTCAACCGGCTGCATTCGATGGTCACCCGCAATTGCACCGAGGCGCCGCGCTTCGTCTGTTTCACCGAAAATACCGAAGGCCTGCAGCCGGATATCGAGGTTCGGCCGCTGCCGGGCGATGGGCTTGAGGGCTGGTGGAACAAAGTCGCTTTGTTCCGCGATAACCTGCCCGGTGTTAGCGGGCGGCTGTTGTACCTTGATCTGGATGTGGTCATCACCGCTAGCCTCGATCCCCTGCTGTGCCATCCCGGCGAATTCGTGATCATGGATAACGATTATGTGCCCGGCTTCAATTCCTCGGTGATGCTGTTCGAAGCCGGGGCGCGGCCGGAAATATTCAGCGATTTCGGGGCCGCCGAGATGGCCCGGCTCGACGGCGACCAGGACTGGATCGCCCTGCGGGCGCCGGACGCCGAATTATGGCCGCACCTCTGGTGCGTTCCCTTCCGCCTGCGCGCCGCCAAGGCGCCGCCATCCGAAACCAAGGTGGTGGTGTTTTCGGGCCGTCCCAATCCGGGCGACGATCCGGCGCCGTGGATCAGGGACTATTGGCGGTAAATTCAGAACCGTTCGACCGAGTAGGGGGCGAGGTCGATGTCCGGCGCGTCGCCGGAAATCAAATCGGCGATCGCCTTGCCCGAACCGGCGCACATGGTCCAGCCGAGGGTGCCGTGGCCGGTATCCAGATAGAGGTTCGAATATTTCGTAGGCCCGATCACCGGAACGCCGTCGGGGGTCAGCGGGCGCAGCCCGGTCCACAGCTCGGCCTGGTCGAAATCACCCGCCGATGGAAACCGTTCCCTTGCCTTGGCGACGATGGAGCGGGCCCGGCCTTCATCCAGCTCGGTATCGTAGCCGTTAAATTCGGCAGTTCCCGCCACCCGCATGCGGTCGCCCAGCCGGCTGTAGACGATGCGATTGTCTTGGTCGGTCAGGCTGACCTTGGGGGCGCTGTTGCTGCCGGTAATGGGCACGGTGATTGAATAGCCCTTGGTTGGGAATACCTGCAAATTAATACCGAGGGGCCGCAGGAAAAGCGGGCTGTAGCTGCCAAGCGAAACGACAAAGGCGTCAGCTTCAAAAGATCGCTTATCGGTGCGGACAGCGCGAACCTCGTCGCCGTCTGTTTCGATGGCGCGAACATCCTCGCCATAGCGGAAGTCGACACCGCGCGCGGCGCAAACCGCCGCCAATTCGTGGGTGAATTTATGGGCATCGCCGCTTTCATCCTCGGACGTAAGGATACCGCCGACCAGATTTTCAGCACTGCCGGCCAGCGCCGGCTCGACGGCTATGCATTCATCCGGGCTGAGGACGCGGTTGTCGCAGCCCAGGTCCCGCAGCCAGGCGGAATGGTGAATACCGGCATCCAAATCTTTCTGGTTTTCGTAGATTTCCAGGATGCCGTCGGCGCGATAATCGTAATCGATGCCGGTATCTTCGCGAATTTCCGGCATCAATTCGCGGCTGTAGAGCGAGATACGCATATTATCGACGGTGTTTTTGCGGGCCCGCGACGGCAGGCAATTGATCAGGAAGCGAAAGCTCCAGGCCCATTGCCGCCAATCGAGGCGGAAATGAAAAAGCAGCGGCGCGTCGCGCCGGCCCAGCCATTTCAGCATCTGGAACGGAACCTCGGGCGACGCCCAGGGGGCGGCGTGGCTGGCCGAAATCTGGCCGCCGTTGGCAAAACTGGTTTCCAGCCCGGCGCCGCCCTGGCGCTCGATGACGGTAACCTCGTGCCCGGCCTTATTGAGGTAATAAGCCGCGCATGTGCCGATGACGCCGGCGCCGAGAACGATGACTTTCAAGATTCAATCCCATGCTGCAATTAAGGCACCGGAGTTATAGGCATCCAGGCGGCTTCCCGCCAGACCGATCCGAAGCTATGATGCCGAATTCGGATTTTGATCATGCATTCAAATAGCGATACCACCTTGCTGAGCGTCGAAGAGATGGCGCGCGCCGACCGCCTGGCCGTCGAGGCCGGCGTCGCCAGTCTCGATCTCATGGAAGCGGCGGGGCATGCGGTTTTCGAAGCCATCCGCGGGCACTGGCCGCCGGGCAGGGCGGCGCTGCTGTGCGGGCCCGGCAATAACGGCGGCGATGGTTTCGTCATCGCCCGCCTGCTCGCCGAAGCCGGCTGGCAGGTGCGCCTGGGGCTTTTGTCGCCGGTGGACGCGCTCAAGGGTGACGCCGCCGCCAATGCCGGGCGCTGGAGCGGCGATATCGAAACCCTTGGCCCCGATTTGATCGCCGATTGCGATATCGTCGTCGACGCCATGTTCGGTGCCGGGCTTGCCCGCCCGCTGGAGGATGCCGCGCTGGAAACGGTGTTGGCGATCAATGAGAGCGATATCCCGTGCGTCGCCGTCGATATGCCGAGCGGCGTCGATGGCGATAGCGGGGACATTCTGGGCGATGCGCCGCGCGCCCGCATAACCGTGACGTTTTTCCGCAAAAAACCCGGGCATCTGCAGTATCCGGGCCGGCATTATTGCGGCGAGGTGGTGGTCGCCGGCATCGGCATTCCAGATCAGGTTCNCNGNGCGGTTAAGCCCAACACCTGGGAAAATTCGCCCGACCTTTGGGCCGCCAATCTGCCGCGGCCGAGGCACGGCGATCATAAATACACGCGCGGCCATCTGTTGATTGTCGGCGGCGATGAAATGACCGGGGCGGCGCGCCTGGCGGCGCGCGGCGCGCGGCGCGTCGGCGCCGGCATGGTCACCATCGCCGCGCCGGAAGCGGCGCTGCCCATCTACCTTGCCGGCGATCCCGGTCAGATCGTTGTCGGCCTGCCACCCGCTGCCCGCCTGGATGCCTTGTTGGGACAACGCCGGCGTAGCGCCGCCCTGATCGGCCCCGGCAATGGCGTTGGCCAGACAACGCGCCAACATGCGATNGATGCCCTGCGCACCAGCCTGCCCGCGGTTATCGATGCCGACGGCCTGACCTCGTTCGAAGACGCGCCCGCCGACCTGTTCGGCTGGATCCAGGGCCCGTGCGTTTTGACCCCGCACGATGGCGAATTTGCGCGGCTGTTCCCCGATTTGACGGGCAGCCGCCTGCAACGCTGCCGGGCCGCCGCGAAACTGAGCGGCGCGGTGGTCCTGTTGAAGGGCGCCGATACGGTAATCGCGGCGCCCGACGGCCGCGCACTGATAAATTCCAATGCGCCGGCGAGCCTCGCCACCGCCGGCAGCGGCGATGTGTTGGCCGGCATGGCGGCCGCCTTGTTGGCCGAGGGCGTTCCCGCCTTGGCGGCGGCGGCGGCGGCGGTCTGGCTGCACGGCGAAGCAGCACAAAGGTTCGGCGCCACGATGGGCTTGATTGCCGAAGATTTGCCGGAACAGCTGCCGGCGCTCTTGGCAGAGCTTGCCGAAATGCCTAAATAACCGGTATCGCTGCCGATTTCGGTTCAGCGCGAATTATTGGTCAATGCCGGAAATGAACGAAGAAAAATCAGCTGGTTTTTGGGACCGGACGCTCAAGAACCTGAAGAGCGCTTGGGACAAAATCGCATCCTCGAGCGATGAATTTTCCGAAACATCGATTTCGCCGGATTTGAACGAAGATGACCAGGCCCGGCTGATCGATCAGATGCATGCCTGCCTGGAAGCACGGGGCGGCCAGGTGTCGGCGCGCAGCCGGGCCGCCGCCTTGGGGCGCTTTTACCTGGCGCTCGATGCAAGCGGCCGCGCGCGGTTTCTCCGCATCCTGGCGGAAGAATTCGACGTCGACCACGAAATCGTCGCGGAAAAAGCGCGCAATATGGGAAAACGCATACAATTTGCCGACCGTCTGGCGGCGGAAGCGGAATTGCGCGGCGCACTGGCGCCGCCCCGGGTCAGGCTCCTGACCCAATTCAATGGATTGCCCGAAGGCGTCAAATTCCTGGTCGATATGCGTGCCGAACTGTTGTCCCTGAAACAGGATGATGCGGCGCTTGCCGGCCTTGAAACCGATTTGAAGACGCTGTTGGCTTCCTGGTTCGATGTCGGCTTTTTGGAATTGCGCCGGATCGATTGGCGGGCGCCGGCGGCGCTTCTGGAAAAACTGTTCGCCTATGAAGCGGTGCACGAGATTCAGGGCTGGGACGATCTCAAAAACCGGCTCGCGCCGGACCGCAGATGTTTCGCCTTTTTCCNCCCGCGCATGCCCGACGAGCCGCTGATCTTCGTCTGGGTGGCGCTGGTCAGGGGCATGGCCGTCAATATCCAGGAACTGCTCGATCAATCGGCGCCGGAATTCGATGCCGACGACGCCGACACTGCGATTTTTTACTCGATCTCCAATGCCCAGGACGGTCTGACCGGCATCAACTTCGGTAATTTCCTGATCAAGCGGGTTTTGGACGCCCTGTCTTCCGAATTGAAGGGCCTCAAAACGTTCGCCACCCTATCGCCGATGCCCGGCTTCATGGGCTGGTTGTATGAAGCCATCGATGGCGGTGCCTATGCCTTGTTCGGCGATGATGAAGCGGAAACCCTGAAATCGCTGGCCGCCCAAGGAGACGGCACGGAAGACGCCAAGGAGGACGCCAAAAAGGACGCCGGAGCGGCGCTCAAAACCCTACTCACCACGGACGCCTGGCTACGCGATGAAGACCTGGCCGAGTCCCTGAAAACGCCGCTGCTGCGCGCCGCCGCTTATTACCTGATGCGGGTCAAACGCAAGTCCGGCACGGCCGCCGATCCGGTGGCTCATTTTCATCTTAATAACGGTGCCCGTATCGGACAATTGAACTGGGGCGCCGATTTATCGGAACGCGGTATCATGCAATCGGCGGGCATCATGTTGAATTATCTGTACGAGGGCGATGAGATCGAAAGTAATCACGAATCCTACCGCAGCGGCCAGGAAGTGACCGCTTCCTCTGGTGTTGCACAATTGCTTAAGAACTTTTGATTGCCGCGGATTGGCGCCATCCACCGCAAAGGCCCCCGGTCAATTGACAAGATGGCGATTGAAAAGGTGGCAATTGACACGGGGGCTTTTTTTAATAGAGTGGCGCGCTCCGGCAAGGGACCGCCCGTTGCCGGGGAAATTCAGCAGCGGGCGTGGTGGAATTGGTAGACACGCTAGGTTTAGGTCCTAGTGGCGGTTAACGCCGTGGGGGTTCAAGTCCCTCCGCCCGCACCAATTTATGAGAATGAGTGGAATAAGAGCTTCAATAGCTAGGTGAGTAAGACATGCAAGTTACGGAAACCGTCAACGAGGGATTGAAACGCGCTTATACGATCGTCGTCCCCGCTGGTGATATCGAAGAGAAACTGAGCGCGCGTTTGTCAGAAATCGCAAAAACCGCCCAGATGCCAGGATTTAGGCCGGGCAAGGTGCCGGTCACGCTGTTGCGCAAGACCTATGGCGATGCGGTGATGGGCGAAGTGCTTGAACAAACCGTTTCGGAAAGTACCGAAACCGCGATTTCCGACAAGGAGCTGCGTCCCTTGGGACAGCCGAAGATCGAGATCAAGAAATTCGAAACCGGATCGGACTTGGAATATGATATCGAATTCGAGTTGTTTCCCGAAATCGAATTGACCGATTTCTCATCGATCAAGCTCGAACGCCTAAAGGTTCCGGCCGACGAGGAACAGGTCGACGCCATGCTCAAGCAGATGGCCGACGGCCAAAAGGACACCAAGCCGGTCGCCGAAAAGCGCAAGATCAAAAGCGGCGATATCGCGGTGATCGATTTTGTCGGCAAGGTCGATGGCGAGGAATTCCCCGGCGGCAAGGCGGACGCTTATCCGCTTGAAATCGGATCCAGCATGTTTATCCCCGGATTCGAAGAACAGCTGATCGACAGGGAAGCCGGCGACAAGCTGGATGTCGATGTGACCTTCCCGGAAAATTATGCCGAGGAACTGGCCGGCAAGGATGCGGCATTTTCGGTTGAAATCAAGGAGTTACGTGAAGGTGTTCCAGCAGAGATTGATGATGAGCTTGCCAAGAAAATGGGCGCTGAAAACCTCGAGGAATTGAAGAAATCCCTTCGCCAAACCCAGGAGAACGACCTCGATTCCTTCTCCCGGATGCGGCTGAAAAGAGAACTTCTGGATGCCCTCGACGCGCAGCATAAATTTGAATTGCCGGGCGGACTGATCGATCAGGAATTCGGAGCCATCTGGGAGCAATTCGAACACCAGCGTGAAAACCATCCCGACCAGATCGACGAGGATGACAAGGAAAAAAGCGACGACGAGTTGAAGGCCCAATACCGCGAAATTGCGGAACGCCGGGTCCGCTTGGGCCTATTGCTCGCCGAAATCGGGCGCGCCAACGAGATTCAGGTGTCACCGGAAGAGGTCAACCGGGCGATCATGCAGGAAGCCCAGCGCTATCAGGGCCGCGAGCAGGAAGTCTTCGACTATTATAAAAAGACGCCGGAAGCCATGCAGACCATACAATCGCCGCTTTTGGAGGAAAAGGTCGTGGACTTCATCCTCGAACTGGCGCAAGTCTCGGACAAGCAGGCGACCATGGAAGAGTTGGTCGCCGACGAGGAGGCGGAGGCCAAGAAAGCCAAATCCGCGGATGCTGATAAACCGGCCAAGAAGAAACGCGCGCCCCGGAAAAAGAAGGCCCCAGCCAAGGGCAAGGACGAATAGCCAAGACGATCCGGACCAGACCGCAGATAGAATCAATTATTTATTTGAGAGAGCCATGAGTGATCCCATCGAAGTTTTTAACAACACCCTCGTTCCAATGGTGGTCGAAACCACCAATCGGGGTGAGCGTGCCTATGACATTTATTCCCGGCTTTTAAAGGAGCGGATCATCTTCGTGACCGGCGGGATCGAGGATTATGTGTCGAGCCTGGTTTGTGCACAGCTCTTGTATTTGGAATCGGAGAACCCGAAAAAGGAAATCGCGTTCTATATCAATTCGCCGGGCGGCATCGTCACCTCGGGGCTCGCCATCTATGACACCATGCAATATGTGCGCCCAACCGTATCCACGGTCTGCATCGGTCAGGCGGCTTCAATGGGGTCGCTGCTGCTTGCCGCCGGCGCCAAGGGACAGCGATTCGCGCTTCCCAACTCCAGAATCATGGTTCACCAGCCCTCGGGCGGCGCCCAGGGGCAGGCCACCGATATTGAAATTCAGGCGCGCGAGATACTTGCGTTACGGCATCGGCTAAACAATATCTATGTAGAGCACACCGGAATGGAATTGACGGTAATCGAGGAAGCGGTCGAGCGCGATCGCTACATGACACCGCAGGAAGCCGTTGATTTTGGCCTTATTGACGAAGTGGTAACCAAGCGTCCTTTAGAAGAAGATGACAAGGATCAAGGTGAAAATCGCGATGATGATGATAATGGCGGCAAGGGGGAAAACGAATAAAACGCCAGGCGCGCATTCGCCCGGATCGATCAGGGCCCAAATTTGCGATTGTACGGCGGCATGATCGATGACTAGAATTGACGGCAATTGCCCGATGTTAAGGCTGGAGGGCCGATGAATAAATCTAGCGGCGGCGATTCCAAGAACACCCTTTACTGTTCGTTCTGTGGAAAAAGTCAGCACGAAGTCCGAAAGCTAATCGCCGGACCGACCGTGTTCATCTGTGATGAATGCGTCGAACTTTGCATGGATATCATCCGTGAAGAGAATAAAACCCACATCGTCAAATCCGGGGATGGCGTTCCGACGCCGGGCGAAATCTGCACCGTCCTGGATGACTATGTTATCGGCCAGGATTATGCCAAGCGGGTCTTGTCGGTGGCGGTGCACAATCACTACAAGCGGCTTAGTCACTCATCGAAAAACAACGATGTCGAATTGGCCAAATCCAATATCCTCCTGGTCGGCCCGACCGGCTGCGGCAAGACGTTGCTGGCGCAAACCCTGGCGCGCATCCTCGACGTGCCGTTCACCATGGCCGACGCGACCACCTTGACCGAAGCCGGCTATGTCGGCGAGGACGTGGAAAATATTATTCTGAAGTTGCTGCAGGCCGCCGACTACAATGTCGAGCGCGCGCAGCGCGGCATCGTTTACATCGATGAGGTGGATAAGATCTCGCGCAAGTCGGACAATCCATCGATCACCCGCGACGTGTCCGGCGAAGGCGTGCAGCAGGCGCTCCTGAAAATCATGGAAGGAACCGTCGCCAGCGTCCCGCCCCAGGGCGGACGCAAGCACCCGCAACAGGAATTTCTGCAAGTCGATACGACCAACATTTTGTTCGTTTGCGGCGGCGCGTTCTCGGGCTTGCAAAAGATCATCTCGGCGCGCGGACGCGGTTCCTCGATCGGCTTCGGCGCCGACGTGCAAGGCCCCGATGAGCGGCAAACCGGTGAAATCCTGCGTGATGTCGAACCCGAGGATCTGTTGAAATTCGGGTTGATCCCTGAATTCGTCGGCCGCCTGCCGGTCATCGCGACCCTCGATGATCTGGACGAGGATGCCCTGGTGAAAATCCTGACCGCGCCGAAGAATGCGCTGGTCAAGCAATACCAGCGTCTCTTTGAAATGGAAGACGTAACCCTGACCTTCCGCGACAACGCCTTGACGGCCATCGCGGAAAAGGCCGTGGAACGGAAAACGGGCGCCCGCGGACTGCGCTCGATCATGGAAGATATTCTTCTCGAAACAATGTTCGAATTACCGGATATGAGCGGCGTCGAAGAGGTGGTGATCAACCGCGAAGTCGCTCAGGACGGAGCCCAGCCGCTTTATATTATTTCCGAGCGGCGCGACGATCTGGATTCGAGCGCCTAAGCGCTCACTTGATCTTCGGGAGAAAACGCACATTTAAGTAAAAGCGTTTCCCGAAGTTCGAAGAAGGGCGATGAACATCCCGCAAGGGATGCCGGTCCGACAAGGACCGCAACAATAGGAGAAGAAAAATTGGATAGCTCCGCTGGCCAAGTCTACCCGGTCCTGCCGCTGCGCGACATCGTCGTATTCCCGCATATGATTGTGCCGCTATTCGTCGGCCGCGAAAAATCGGTTCACGCCCTTGAAGATGTGATGAAGGACGACAAGCAGATTCTGCTGATCGCGCAGAAAAATGCCTCCGATGACGATCCCGCGTCCGAAGACATTTATACGGTCGGAACCGTTTCGACCGTTTTACAGCTATTGAAGCTGCCCGATGGCACCGTGAAGGTGCTGGTCGAGGGCGGCCAGCGCGCGCGCGTCATCCGCTTCCAAGACAACGAACAGTTCTTTGAAGTTTATGCCGACATCATGCCTGAGCGCATCCCCGATGAAGAGGATCTCGAGGCTCTGTCGCGTTCGGTGGTCTCGCAGTTCGAACACTACATCAAGCTGAACAAGAAAATTCCGCCCGAAGCGCTGGTCTCGGTCAATCAGATCGACGACGTTTCGAAATTGGCGGATACCGTCGCTTCGCACCTGGCCTTAAAAATTTCCGAGAAACAAGAGCTTTTGGAAATCGATTCGGTCACCCAACGCATGGAACGAATCATCTCCTTCATGGAAGGCGAGATCGGCGTCTTGCAGGTGGAAAAGAAAATCCGCGGCCGCGTCAAACGTCAAATGGAAAAGACGCAGCGCGAATATTATTTGAACGAGCAATTGAAGGCGATCCAGAAGGAACTGGGCGAAACCGACGAGGGCAAGGACGAAAACGCCGAGCTCGAGGAAAAAATCGCCAAGACCAAGCTCTCGAAGGAAGCCCGCGAGAAAGCCGTCGCCGAACTGAAAAAGCTGAAAAATATGAGCCCCATGTCCGCCGAGGCGACGGTGGTCCGCAACTATCTGGATTGGATGCTCNACATTCCATGGAAAAAGCGCGGCCGCACCAACAAGGATATCCGGGCCGCGGAAAAAGTGCTCGAGGCGGATCATTNCGGCCTGGAAAAGGTCAAGGAACGAATCCTCGAATATTTGGCGGTGCAGCAGCGCACCAAGAAATTGAAAGGCCCGATCCTCTGTCTGGTCGGACCACCCGGGGTCGGCAAAACCTCGCTCGGCAAATCCATCGCGCGGGCGACCGGTCGTAATTTCGTGCGCATGTCATTGGGCGGCGTCCGCGATGAAGCCGAGATCCGCGGCCACCGGCGCACCTATATCGGCTCGATGCCGGGCAAGGTCGTGCAGGGCATGAAGAAAGCGAAAACATCGAACCCGCTGTTCCTCTTGGATGAGATCGATAAAATGGGTTCCGATTGGCGCGGCGATCCATCGTCGGCCTTGCTGGAAGTCCTTGATCCCGAACAAAACGACACCTTCCAGGATCATTATCTGGAAGTCGATTACGACCTGTCGGACGTCATGTTCCTGACCACCGCCAACACCTTGCGCATTCCTCAACCGTTGATGGACCGGATGGAGATCATCCGCATCCACGGCTATACCGAGGACGAGAAGGTGGAAATCGCGCGCCGGCATCTGATTGACAAACAATTGGCGGCGCATGGCCTCAAGGATGGCGAATGGACTATTTCAGACGCCGCCCTGCGTGACATGATCCGCTACTACACGCGCGAGGCCGGGGTGCGCAACCTGGAGCGTGAAATCGCCAACCTGACGCGCAAGGCGACCAAGGAAATCCTGATGGATGGTTCCGAGAAAATCGCCGTCACCAAGCGCAACCTCGAAAAATATGCCGGGGTGCGTAAATTCCGTTATGGCGAGGTCGAGGAAGAAGACATTGTCGGCGTCACCAACGGGCTCGCCTGGACCGAGGTCGGCGGTGAAATTCTGACCATCGAGGCGGTGATGCTGCCGGGCAAGGGCAAGATGACCATCACCGGCAAGCTTGGCGATGTCATGCAGGAATCGATCCAGGCCGCGCGTTCGTACGTGCACTCCCGCTCGATCGCCTTCGGCATCAAACCGACGGCCTTCGAAAAGAAGGATATCCACGTCCATGTGCCCGAAGGCGCGACGCCCAAGGACGGGCCGTCGGCCGGCGTCGGCATGGTCACCGCCATCGTTTCGGTTCTGACCGGGATCGCGGTGCGCAAGGATGTTGCGATGACCGGCGAGATCACCTTGCGTGGCCGGGTTCTGCCGATCGGCGGGCTCAAGGAAAAATTGCTGGCCGCCATGCGCGGCGGCATCAAGACGGTTCTGGTACCCAAGGAAAATGAAAAGGATCTCGCCGAGATTCCGGACAACGTCAAAAAGGCGCTCGAGATCATTCCGGTGACCAGTGTCGAGGAAGTTTTGGAACACGCGCTCGCCGGTACCCTGGTGCCCATCGACTGGGAAGAAAGCGATGAGGCGGAAGCCGTTGCCACCGCTCAGCAGGACGAAGATGAAGAGCATGGCGGCGTCGTAAAACACTAACTCAACCGAAATTTGCGAAAAATTGATTCGCGCCAATCGCGGCCCCGCTTGGCAGAACAGCCTTGNGGGGCCGCGTTTTTTGGCTGCGAATCGACCATATTCGCCCTAATTCAGCTTAAAATCGAAAAATATGTGGAAAACTGCGCGTCTTCGATTGACGCATTTAGCGGGAGCGCCGTAAACTAGCGCGGTTTTAAGGCGCAAGGCGTCCTTAAATTCTCTTTTTTCTTCTTCCCATTTTTCAGCAAAGGGGGCCTTAACGTGAACAAAAACGATCTAGTTTCAGCGGTTGCGGACAATGCCGGTATGTCAAAAGCCGATGCGGGCAAAGCCGTCGATGGTGTCTTTGATGCAATCACGGGTGCGCTGCAATCGGGCGGCGAAGTTAGAGTCGTTGGCTTCGGCACATTCTCCGTGGCCAACCGCAAGGCGACCACCGGCCGTAATCCGCGTACGGGCGAAGCCATTCAAATACCTGCGTCCAGGCAACCAAAATTCAAGGCCGGAAAAGGCCTCAAGGACGCAGTCAATTAGTTAAGCTTTGCGTTGAGGGATGCGCCGGCCACGGCAACGTGGCCGGCGTTCTTGATTTTAGGCTATTGTTGCCGCAACAATGGGGGCCCGCGCCACGTCGCCGGCGTTCTTGATTTTAGGCCATTGTTGCAGCAACAATGGGGGCCCGCGCCACCCGCGGCGCGCATGCTACCGGGCGGTTAGCTCAGTTGGGAGAGCGCCACGTTTACACCGTGGATGTCGGCGGTTCGAGCCCGTCACCGCCCACCATTTTTTACGCACCGTGTAACGGCGCTGAATCACCCGCGCCGAGTTGCTGAAACGGAGCTCGACGCGGATGCTGGCCTTGGCGCCATGTTGCGCGCATACTGCGTTTTGGGGGCAAAATGAATTCGGAAACAGTTGCCGAGGCGCCGGCGCCGTTCTGGCTGATCGCCGGAATTGATTTTCGTAATCTGGGCTGGGTGGCCCTGGCATTGGGGCTGATGGTCTGGGCCATCCAGTACGGCGAGGACTGGCCCTTGCGTTTCGTGCATGTAGCCAGCGGCGTCCTCTTGACCGGCGCCGATATCCTGATGGGCTTTGTCATCGGCCCGGTGGTGCGCCGGCTGGAATTCGAGGCGCGCCGCGCCTTCGCCTTAAAGCTGCTGCCGCGGACGCTGTTTATCCTGACGCCCCTCGGCATCATCGCGCCGACCTCGGGCTGGTACCTGGCGGTGCAGACCGGCTACCTGGAATTCGACTATCCGCAATTCTGGTGGGTCGTCGCGTCGCTGGTGGTTGCCGCCGTCCTTGCCATACAGGGCCTTTTTATCCTGCTTCCCACCAATATTCGCGTTTATCTGGAAATGCGCAACGAGCAGCCCGATGTACCAAAGGTGACGCGCATCATGCGCCGCTATTTCATGATCATCGCGTCACAGGGGGTCATGCAAATCCTGATCGTCATAATCATGGTCAAGTTCGCGAGCGGGCTTTAGGCGCCGTGCTCATTATCCGCCCAAATATTCATCCAGCATCGCCTGGTAATCGCCAACCCGGGTGATGCGTTGGATGAAATCGGCGCCCGGCACGCCCTCCAACTCGGCGGGCGGGGNGCCGCCGCGCAGCGCCTTTAGGGNATCGTGGACCGCCCGCATCGCCGCCATCACCGGCATGTGGCCTTGTAGCACGACGCGGACGCGGCGCCGCGATAAATATTCGGGGTCGGCCAGTTCGCCCGGCGCACCCGACAGGAACAGCGGCACCGAAACGGCGCCCGAGAGCGCGTCCAGCTCGGCGCGGCTCTTGACCCCGGTCAGGAACAGCGCATCGACGCCGGCCTCTGCGTAGGCTTGGATGCGCCGGACCGCCTCATCGAGCCCGGCAATCGACATGGCGCTGGTGCGCCCGGCAATGATCAAGGCCGGATCAACGCGCGCCGCCAGCGCCGCCCGCATCTTGCCGGCACCCTCATCGACCGATATCAGGCTCGGCTTGCCGCCGCTCGCAAAAGGGACGGGCAGGTCGGTGTCCTCGATGGTCAGCGCCGCGACCCCGGCGTTTTCCAATTCCTCCACCGTGCGCGCCACGTTCAAGGCGTTGCCGTAGCCGTGATCGGCATCGCAAAGCAGCGGCAGGCCGCCGGCCCGGTTGATGCGGTAGGCCTGCCCGGCGAATTCCGAGAGCGTCAGGAGGATCAGATCGGGCGCCCCCAAAACCGCCATCGAGGCCACCGAGCCGGCGAACATGCCAACCTCGAAGCCCAGATCCTCGGCGATGCGGGCGCTCATCGGATCGAACACCGATCCCGGATGCACGAAGTGATCGCCTTCCAGGATGGCCCGAAATTTTTCGCGCCTCGCCTGCCATCTCATTTGCCTTCCCTCCCTCAATTCTTCGGCGGCCAGTTTTTCGGTGGATTGGCGCGAATCGCCTCTTCGATCGGGTCGATGCCCCAGCCCGGCGTGTCGGGCACGACCAGGTACCCGTCCTCGATCACCGGCTCGGCGCTGAACACCTCCTTGTCGATGGGTATCCGGTCGATATCGGTTTCGACGATGCGCAGGTTGGGCACCGCAGCGGCGAAATGGGCGTTCATCATGGTTGCCAGGTGTCCGTAGAAATTGTGCGGCGCGATGTTGACTTCGTGGGCATCGGCGGCGGCGGCGATCTTCATCGACTGCCAGACCCCGTTCCAGACCGCATCGATGATCGCCACATCCATCGACTGGGCATCGAAATATGGCAGGAAGCGGCGGAGGCCGATCAGCGTTTCGCACGAGGATATGGGAAACGGGCTGTGATTTCGGATGTAGGCGAGGGCTTTCGGATTGTCGCTGTCGATCTCGATCCAGAACATGTCGAGATCGGCGATCTCCCGGATTATCTCTAAGAAGCCCTCGGTCTTGGCGTTGAAGTTCAGATCCAGGAGGATATCCATGTCGGGCCCGGCGCCGTCGCGGAACGCCTCGTACTCGGCCCGGATCTGGCGCGACAAGCTCTTTTCCACGTTCAGTTCGGGATAGAACGGCCGCCCGAAGCCGGCGCCCCAACTGCGCACCGGCCCGTCTTCGCTGAGCAGTATCCCCGATTTCAGCGCCGTGAAACCCTGGTCCCGGGCCTCGGCGCCGGCCGCCTTGATATCGTCGAGGGAGGTGACCGGCGGGCCGTAATGGTCCGGGAAATTGACCCGCCAGAAGGCGCAGTGGGACCAATAGACGCGCACCCGGTCGCGGATCTTGCCGCCGAGCAGGGCATGGCAGGGAACCCCGAGGGTCTTGGCCTTGGCATCCAGCACCGCGTTCTCGATGGCGCCGGCGGCCAGGCCCGAGGTGCTTCCCGTCGCCGTCCGCTTGGCGTTGAACAGCTTGGCGAAAATACGCTCATGGGCGAGCACATCCTCGCCGATGACCAGCGGCGCGAAGCGCTCGATGGCGAGGCTGACGCCGGGCGGGCCGAAACTCTCGTCATATTCGCTCCAGCCGACAACGCCGTCTTCGGTGTTCACTTTGATGAAATAATAATTGCGCCGCCCGGCGTCGCAGGCCAGGGTCTCCAAAGCGGTGATTTTCACGTTAGCTCCCATTGGCGGCCTCCCATCTTGGGCGGGGCAAGGTTCCATGGCAACCTGCACCTGTCAACGCAGGCAACCCCATGCGCCACTTGCATGGATATCTGCGACATTGGGCGCACAGAATCGTATGGGGGTTTATGGGGTTTCATAGGGATTTATATGGTTTTTCCACGTGGTTGAACGCCGTTTCCGGCCCTCCGGCACTCGGAAATCGCCGCCGGCCATGCTATGCCGGCATGAAAGAAAATATCCGGTACTTTCCCAGAATCTCGCATGTTTTCACTATTTCCGTGGAATTAATCATATAGAACAATAGTCGAACATTGCAAGTGCGTAGAGCGTCTATTTTCGACCGGAGGCCAGTCCGTCTTGGCCAGAGAATTAAACAATGTCCCTAGTTTTATTGTTGACTTTACACCCGAGATATACGAATGATACGCAATCGCAATATGAGGCCCTTTTACACAATCCCAGTGAATAAAAAGACGAAGGAGTAGAACATGATCATACGGATAGTTGCTTTTCTGGCTTTTGCGGTTTTCGCCGCCATCTCCGGTGCCGCTTTCGGCCCCGCTTTGGCGGGGGGTGGTAAGGCCAACCATAAGATCGTCACGGTGCAACTGGCATTGGGCAAGGATGGCGACGAGAAACGCCTGTTTCATCCCAGCGCGCTCACCTTGCAAACGGGACAGCGCTACCGGCTGGTCATCCACAACCCCAGTCTCGAAGTGCACGAGTTTGATTCACCCGGGCTCGTGGATGCCGTATGGTCCTCGCATGTAAGGGTCCTTGATGGCTACGGCCGAGGATCCCAGACCGTCGCCAACATCGTCGGAAAGCCGGCAGAAATAGAGATTTTTCCTGGCGGAAGCGTCGAATGGGAGTTCGTCCCCGTCGCCGCCGGACGATACGAAATAATTTGCGATACATTGGATCAGAGCGGAAAGACTCACACGGCCGGGGGCATGACAGGTTCCGTTCTCGTTAAATAGTCTCCCCATCACGGCAGTGGGATGGAAACAGGCGCAGCCGGTCGATAGCAGTGCGGATGGAGCGGTAATATGGTGGGGAATACGGTGACGGAATAAGTTGGAAATACGGTGACAGATTAATTTTCGAACGCGCTGGCAGTTTACTTTTTCACATTCCCAACGTCCTCTCGTTAGTAACGACCGGGGCCGGGATACGGCCTAAACGGCCACGAAAGCTGACCGCGGTATTTCGAACCTGAATGACTACCACCCAAATACCGCTGCCGCCTGGCGATGTGCGGCCCCATTCCGCCCCGGCTGGTGCATAAATGTGACCGCCCGTCATAAGTTTAAGAATCTCCTCCGCAAAACCTTGATTTTCATGGTGAATCAACAAACCTATCAGGTTAGGAGGCGGGTCGAGGATGGCAGGGCGAAGCGCCTGCGTGGCAGCGTCAAATCGGGAGGCGAGTTTGCTTGACACTCGTAGGGGCGTGGATTACTCAAGTCTCGCGAATACGGCGGTGTTTGGGGGTGTAGCTCAGTTGGTTAGAGCGCCGGCCTGTCACGCCGGAGGCCGCGAGTTCGAGTCTCGTCACTCCCGCCATTTTGCCCACTTTTCCGGGTGTATTCGCAAACCCTGGCGCGGCGCGATTCGTGGGGGGTTCGGTTGGCCGTCCGGCCGCCGATCGCAAGCGAGGCAGAGGATGTACATATGAACGATCTGCTCCTGCAATACCTCCCCATCCTTATCTTCCTTGGGATCGCCATCGGGCTGGCTTCGGTCATTCTGATCGCGTCTTATGTTATGGTGCGCCAGCACCCGGACGCGGCAAAGCTTTCGGCCTACGAATGTGGCTTCAATGCCTTCGAGGACGCGCGCATCAAGTTCGACGTCCGCTTCTATCTGGTCGCCATCCTGTTCATCATCTTCGATTTGGAAGTGGCCTTCCTGTTCCCGTGGGCGGTTTCGCTGGGCACCATCGGCGTCTTCGGCTTTTGGTCGATGTTCGTGTTCTTAGTGATCCTGACCGTCGGTTTTATCTATGAATGGAAGAAGGGGGCGCTGGAATGGGAGTAGCAGAGGGGCCCCTAGCCCCCGGCGGCGCGCTCATTCCGCCGGGATCAGACCAGGACGCGATCTTAAGGAACGTCGGCGATACGCTGGCCGACAAGGGTTTTGTCGTCGCCCAATTGGACAATCTGGTGAATTGGGCGCGCACCGGCTCGATGTGGCCGATGACCTTCGGCCTCGCCTGCTGCGCCATCGAAATGATGCACGCCTATGTCAGCCGCTATGATCTCGACCGCTTTGGCGTCGTGCCGCGGCCGAGCCCGCGCCAGTCGGACGTGATCATCGTCGCCGGAACCCTGACCAACAAAATGGCGCCCGCCTTCCGCAAGGTTTATGACCAGATGGCCGAGCCGCGCTATGTCATTTCCATGGGATCCTGTGCCAACGGCGGCGGCTATTACCATTATTCCTATTCCGTGGTGCGCGGATGCGACCGGGTGATTCCGGTCGATATCTATGTGCCCGGCTGCCCGCCGACGGCGGAAGCATTGATTTACGGTATCCTGCAATTGCAAAAGAAAATCCGGAGGACGGGGACGCTCTGGCGCTAGCGCCGGGAGCAGCCTTTAAAACAATCATGGCAGACGTCCAACCGGTCGAGGATATTGGCGATTACGTCGCGGATAAGTTGGCAGGCTCGATCCTGTCGCACCAGGTCAGCGGCGGCGAATTGACGGTCAAGGTCGATGGCGGCGCCGTGGTCAAGGTTCTGACCTTCCTGCGCGATGACGTGAATTGCCAATTCAAGCAGCTCATGGATGTCTGCGGCGCCGATTATCCGGAGCGGGAAAAGCGCTTCGAGGTCGTCTATAACCTCCTCAGCCTGACGCAAAACGCCCGTATCCGGGTGATCGCCGAAACCGACGAACAAACCCCGGTGCCGTCGGTTACCGGCGTATTCTCCTCGGCCGGCTGGTGGGAGCGGGAAACCTGGGATCTTTACGGCATCTATTTTTCCGATCATCCCGATCTTCGCCGCATCCTGACCGATTACGGTTTCGAGGGGCACCCGTTGCGCAAGGATTTTCCGCTGACCGGATATGTGGAGGTGCGTTACGACGACGAGCAAAAGCGCGTCGTTTACGAGCCCGTCAAATTGACCCAGGAGTTCCGTTCCTTCGATTTCCTGAGCCCTTGGGAGGGCATCACCCGGCCGCTGACGGGCGATGAAAAGGCGGGCGATGAAAAGGCGGGCGACGAGAAGCCGGGCGAGGGCGAAGAACCCGGGCAGGAAACGGGCGAGGCGGGCTGATGCCGGACCAGCATATTCGCAACTTCACCCTTAATTTCGGGCCGCAGCATCCCGCCGCCCACGGCGTCCTGCGCCTGGTCATGGAAATGGACGGCGAGGTAATCGACCGGGCCGACCCGCATATCGGGCTTCTGCACCGGGGCACGGAAAAGCTGATCGAACACAAAAGCTATCTGCAGGCGGTTCCCTATTTCGACCGCTTGGACTACGTGGCGCCGCAGAACCAGGAGCATACTTTCGCGCTGGCCGTGGAAAAACTGGCCGGCATCGAGGTGCCGCCGCGCGGCCAGTACATCCGCGTCCTTTATGCCGAAATCGGGCGCATCCTCAACCACATACTCAATATATGCACCTACGCCATGGATGTGGGTGCCATGACGCCGATGCTGTGGTTGTTCGAGGAACGTGAGCATATGATGGAATTCTGCGAGCGGGCATCGGGCGCGCGCATGCACATGGCCTATTTTCGTCCCGGCGGGGTCGCCTTCGACATCTCGCCCGGCCTGCTCGCCGATATCGCCGCCTGGGCCGAGAGATTTCCGCAAATGATCGACGATTGCGAGTCGCTGCTGACCGAAAACCGCATCTTCAAGCAGCGCACCGTCGATATCGGCGTGGTCTCGGCGGAACAGGCTTATGATTGGGGCTTTACCGGACCAAACCTGCGCGCCACGGGGATCGCCTGGGATTTGCGCAAGGCGCAGCCCTATGACGCATACGGCAAGATGGAATTCGGTGTTCCGATCGGCAAGCGCGGCGATTGTTACGACCGCTATTTGATGCGTATCTATGAAATGCGCGAATGCGTGAAGATCATCAGCCAGTGCATCGAAAACATGCCTGCCGGCCCGGTCGCCGCCGATGACCAAAAATTCACGCCGCCCAAGCGCGGCGATATGAAGCAATCGATGGAAGCGCTGATCCATCACTTCAAGCTTTACACCGAAGGCTATCACGTTCCGGCCGGCGAAACCTATACGGCGACGGAAGCGCCGAAAGGCGAGTTCGGCGTCTATCTGGTGGCGGACGGCAGCAACAAACCCTATCGCTGCAAGATCAGGGCGCCCGGCTTCGCCCATCTTCAGGCCCTCGATATGATGACCCGGGGCCACATGCTGGCCGACATCGTCGCCAATATCGGATCGCTCGATATTGTCTTCGGTGAAATCGACAGGTGAGGCGGATATGGATGATATGACCCAACCCGCGGATTTTGCCTTTACGCCCGAAAACCGGGCAGCGGCCGATGCGGCCATCGCCAAATATCCGGACGGCCACCAGGAAAGCGCCGTGATGCCGCTTTTGGATATAGCCCAGCGTCAGAACGACGGCTGGCTGCCGCGCGCGGCGATGGATTATGTCGCCGATTATCTGTCGATGCCGCCGATCCGCGTTTACGAGGTGGCCACCTTCTACACCATGTACAATTTGCAACCGGTCGGCAGGCACCATGTCCAGGTGTGCACCAACCTGCCGTGCTGGCTCAGGGGATCCGACGGCATTGCCGAGGCCTGCAAGCGGACATTGGATGTGGAGTTCGGGGAAACCACCGAAGACGGCCAATTCACCCTCTCGGAGATGGAGTGCCTGGGCGCCTGCGTCAACGCGCCGATGATGCAGATCGGCGACGATTATTACGAAGACCTGGACCCGACCGCAACCGAATCGATCCTCACCGAGCTGAGATTGGGCGAGACCCCGAAAACCGGTTCGCAAGCCGGGCGCCGCAGTTGCGAGCCGGCGGGCGGGCTGACGACGCTGACCGAACTGGGCGACGGCGGCGATGGGGGCAGCGATGCTTAAAGACAAGGATCGCATCTTCACCAACATTTATGGGCTTGGCGATGCCGGCCTCGACGGCGCCCGCAGCCGCGGCGACTGGTCGGGTAGCAAGGAGATTCTCGCCAAGGGGCGCGAACAAATTGTCGAGGAGGTCAAGGATTCTGGCCTCAGGGGGCGCGGCGGCGCCGGTTTCGGAACCGGGCTCAAATGGTCGTTCATGCCCAAGGAAATCGGCGATCGGCCCCATTATCTGGTGGTCAATGCCGATGAGGGCGAACCCGGCACCTGCAAGGACCGGGAAATCATGCGCTTCGAGCCGCATAAATTGGTCGAGGGCTGCCTGGTCGCCGGCTTCGCGATGGGCGCCCACGTGGCTTACATTTATGTGCGCGGCGAATTCTACCGCGAGGCCGAAGCCCTGCAGCGGGCCATCGACGAAGCCGCCGACGCCGGCTTGATCGGCAAGGACGCCTGCGGGTCCGGCTGGCAATTCGATATTCATATCCATCGCGGCATGGGCGCCTATATCTGCGGCGAGGAAACGGCGCTGATCGAAAGCCTGGAGGGGAAAAAGGGCCAACCCCGCATGAAGCCGCCGTTCCCGGCCAATTCCGGGCTCTATGGCTGCCCGACGACGGTCAACAATGTGGAATCCATCGCCGTCACGCCGACTATTCTAAGACGCGGCCACGAATGGTTTGCCAACCTGGGCCGGCCCAACAACACCGGCACCAAGCTGTTCAACATTTCCGGCCATGTGAACCATCCCTGCACGGTCGAGGACGAGATGAGCGTCCCCTTGAAGGAACTGATCGATAAACATGCCGGCGGCGTCATCGGCGGTTGGGACAATCTGTTGGCGATCATACCGGGCGGCGCTTCGGTTCCCTGCCTGCCCAAATCCATTTGCGACAATGTGCTGATGGATTTCGATGGGTTGAGCGAGGTGCAATCGGGCTTGGGTACCGCCGCCATCATGGTGATGGACAAATCCACCGACATCGTCGCCGCCATCGCGCGCCTGTCGGCGTTCTACCGCCATGAAAGCTGCGGCCAATGCACGCCGTGCCGCGAAGGCACCGGCTGGATGTCGCGGATGATGACGCGGCTGGTGTCGGGCGATGCCAGCGCGGCGGAAATCGATACCCTGGAACAGGTGACGCGCCAGGTCGAGGGCCATACCATTTGCGCCCTCGGCGATGCCGCCGCCTGGCCGATTCAGGGTCTGATCCGCCACTTCCGTCCCGAGTTGGAAGCGCGCATCGAACAGGCTAAATCCAAAAGCCGGGCGGCGTAGGGGCCAATTATGCCGAAAATCACCATCGACGATATCGAACTTGAAGTCGAGCCCGGGCTGACGGTGTTGCAGGCGTGCGAGCTGGCCGGCAAGGAAATCCCGCGCTTCTGCTTCCACGAACGCCTGTCGGTGGCCGGTAACTGCCGCATGTGCCTGGTCGAAATGGAACGGGCGCCGAAACCGATCGCGTCCTGCGCCATGCCGGTGGGCGATGGCATGGTTATCCGCACCGACACCGAAATGGTGAGAAAGGCGCGCCGCGGCGTGATGGAATTCCTGCTCATCAACCATCCCTTGGACTGTCCAATTTGCGACCAGGGCGGCGAATGCGATCTCCAGGACCAGGCCATGGGCTATGGCTACGACCGCTCCCGCTTCGCCGAGAACAAGCGCGCCGTCGACGATAAATATATCGGCCCCTTGATCAAAACCGTGATGACCCGCTGCATCCACTGCACCCGCTGCGTCCGTTTCGCCGCCGAAGTGGCCGGCGTGCCCGAACTGGGCGCCACCGGGCGCGGCGAAAATACCGAGATCGGTACCTATCTGGAAAAGGCGCTGACTTCTGAATTGTCGGGCAACATGATCGATCTCTGCCCGGTCGGGGCGCTGACCTCCAAGCCCTACGCCTTCAGCGCCCGCTCGTGGGAGCTCAAGAAGACTGAAAGCATCGACGTCATGGATGCGGTCGGCACCAACATCCGCGTCGATGCGCGCGGGCCCGAGGTGATGCGCATCCTGCCGCGCAACAATGACGACGTGAACGAGGAATGGCTGTCCGACAAGGGCCGCTTCGCCAATGACGGGCTCGGCCGGCAAAGGCTGGACCGGCCTTACTTGCGAATCGATGGCAAGCTGGCGCCGGTGGATTGGGACCGGGCCTTCGAGGCCATCGCGGCCAGGCTGAACGGCACCGCCGGAAACAAGATCGCCGCCATTGCCGGTGATCTGGCCGATTGCGAGGCGATGGCGGCGCTCAAGGATCTGATCGCCGGCCTCGGTTCGGCCAATATCGATTGCCGCCAGGACGGCGCGCCGATCGGCGAGGGCGCCCGCGCCGGTTACTTGTTCAACACGACCATCGCCGGCATCGACCAGGCCGACGCGATCCTGATCATCGGCAGCAATCCCCGATCGGAAGCGCCGGTGCTCAACGCTCGCATCCGCAAACGCTACCTGGATGGCGGCGTAAAGATCGGACTGATCGGCGAACCTGCCGATCTGACCTACAAATACGAGTATCTCGGCGCCGGCACCGATGCTGTTGCCGCCATCCAAGACGGCGCCAATCCTTTCGCCGGTATTTTGCGGGCCGCCGAGCGCCCGATGATTATCCTCGGGTCCGCTGCCGTCGCCCGCGCCGATGGCGCCGCGATCCTTGCCGCCGCCCGCCAGATCGCTGAAGACTCGGGCGCTGTAAGTAGCGATTGGAACGGTTTCAACATGCTGCACGGCGCGGCGGCCAGGGTCGGCGGCATCGAGCTTGGTTTCCTGCCGGGCGATGGCGGATTGGCCACCCGAGCGATCCTGGACGGCGCCGCTTCGGGCGCTATCGAGGTTGTCTATCTGCTCGGCGCCGACGAGATCGATACGGACGCTCTCGGCGATGCCTTTGTCATTTATCAGGGCCATCATGGCGATGCCGGCGCGCACCGGGCCGATGTCATCCTGCCGGGCGCCGCCTATACCGAAAAGAACGCCACCTACGTCAATACCGAGGGCCGGGTGCAGCGCGCCGCGCTGGCGGTCTTCCCGCCCGGCGACGCGCGCGAGGATTGGGCCATCATCCGCGCCCTGTCGGCGGTTCTGGGCAAGACCTTGGCCTATGATTCCCTGAACGATTTGCGCGCCAAAATGGAAACCGCCAACCCAATCTTTGCGGCCGTCGATGAGATCACGCCGGCCGAATGGGGCGAGTTCGGTAGCGCCGGTGATATGAGCGGCGAGGAATTCCGCTCACCGATCGAAAATTACTACATGACCGATCCGATCAGCCGCGCATCGGCGACCATGTCCCGGTGCGTCGGCGAAATTCTCGGGAGCGAACAGCCGAAGACAGGCACCGATGGTTGAATTCTGGTTCACATATCTCTGGCCGGTAATCTGGATCGCCATCAAGGTGGTGGTGCTCATCGTGCCGCTACTTCTCGGCGTCGCCTATTTGACCTATTTCGAACGCAAGGTGATCGCGGCCATGCATTTGCGGCGCGGTCCCAATGTGGTCGGCCCCTACGGCTTGTTGCAGCCGATCGCCGACGGCATGAAGCTGTTTTTCAAGGAAACCATCATCCCGACCGGCGCCAACCGCGGCGTCTTTATCCTGGCGCCGATGCTGACCTTCTGCCTGGCGCTGGTCGCCTGGGCGGTTATTCCGGTCGGCGACGGGATGGTGCTGGCCGATATCAATGTCGGAATCCTTTATCTGTTCGCGATCTCGTCCCTCGGTGTCTATGGGGTATTGATGGCCGGCTGGGCGAGCAATTCGAAATACGCCTTTCTCGGCAGCCTGCGTTCGGCGGCGCAGATGGTGTCTTACGAAGTCTCCATGGGGTTCATAATAATTACCGTGCTGATCGCCGCCGGTTCATTGAATTTGAGCGACATCGTGCGCGCCCAGCAAAATACCTATTGGTTCGTCATCCCGCTGTTCCCGATGGCGGTGATCTTCTTTATCTCGACCCTGGCCGAAACCAACCGGCATCCGTTCGATCTGCCGGAAGCCGAAGCGGAATTGGTCTCCGGTTACAATGTCGAATATTCGGCGATGACCTTCGCCCTCTTTTTCCTCGGCGAATACGCCAACATGATCCTGATGGCGGGCATGACCACGATCCTGTTCTTAGGGGGATGGCTGCCGCCGTTCGATATGGTGCCGTTTACCTGGATACCGGGTCCGGTCTGGTTCGCCGCCAAGATCGCCTTCTGCCTGTTCATATTCCTGTGGGTGCGGGCGACATTCCCGCGCTACCGCTACGATCAGTTGATGCGCTTGGGGTGGAAAGTGTTTCTGCCGATCTCGCTGGCCGCCGTGGTCATCGTCGGCGGCATCGTCGTGGCCTTCGATATTTCGCCGCTGGGAAAGGGATGACCGCATGAGCTTCCTTGACCGCGGCGCGCGCACCATATTTTTAGCCGAACTGGTATCGGGCATGGCGCTGACCTTGCGCTATTTCTTCCGGCCCAAGGTGACGCTCAACTATCCCTTCGAAAAAGGCCCTCTAAGCAGCCGGTTCCGGGGCGAGCATGCGTTGCGCCGCTATCCCAATGGCGAGGAACGCTGCATCGCCTGCAAGCTCTGCGAAGCCATCTGCCCGGCGCAGGCGATCACCATCGAGGCCGAACCGCGCGATGACGGCAGCCGGCGCACGACCCGCTACGATATCGACATGGTCAAATGCATCTATTGCGGTTTTTGCCAGGAAGCCTGTCCGGTGGACGCCATCGTCGAGGGACCGAATTTTGAATACGCCGCCGAAACCCGGGAAGAGCTGCTCTACGATAAGGACAAACTGCTTTCCAACGGCGACCGGTGGGAAACCGAACTGGCCGCCCGTCTTGAGGCCGAAGCGCCCTATAGGTAGCCGGGCGGCGAGAGGATGAAGAAGATTATGTATGGATTGGACGCGGATATCGGAATGAAGGCGGGGCGCCGATGATTATTCAAGGCCTGGCTTTTTACCTGTTTGCGATCATCACCGTTGCCGCCGCGGTAATGGTGATTTCGGCGCGCAATCCGGTGCATTCGGTCCTGTTCCTGATTCTGGCCTTTTTCAATTCCGCCGCCCTGTTCGTGCTGTTGGGCGCCGAATTCCTGGCCATGATCCTGGTCGTCGTCTATGTCGGCGCGGTCGCCGTCTTGTTCATGTTCGTGGTGATGATGCTCGATATCAGCTTCGCCGAACTGCGCGAGGGATTCTTGCAATACCTGCCGCTTGGCGGGCTGATCGGCCTCATCCTTCTTTTGGAACTGGCGGTGGTCGTCGGCGGTTTCGTCATATCGCCGGAGGTTTCCGCCCGTCTGGCGGCGCCGGCGCCGCAACCGGACGCGGTCACCAACACCCAGGCGCTGGGAGAGATCATCTATACCAACTATGTCTATTTCTTCCAGGCGGCGGGCATGATCCTGCTGGTTGCCATGATCGGCGCCATCGTCTTGACCCACCGTTCGCGCGAAGGGGTGCGCAAGCAACGCATTTCAGAGCAGGTGAAGCGGCGGCCGGAAGACACGGTTGAGGTTAAGGACGTGCCGACGGGGAGCGGAATCTGATGCTTGAAATCGGCCTCTCCCATTACCTGACGCTGGCGGCGATCCTGTTTACGCTCGGCGTGTTCGGCATCTTCCTGAACCGCAAGAACGTCATCATTATCCTGATGGCGATCGAATTGATCCTGTTATCGGTCAATATCAACCTGGTGGCCTTCTCGGCGCATCTCGGCGATTTGGTGGGACAGGTGTTCGCGCTGTTCGTATTGACCGTGGCGGCCGGCGAGGCGGCCATCGGGCTTGCCATCCTGGTTGTCTATTTCCGTAACCGCGGCTCCATCGCCGTCGAAGACATCCACATCATGAAAGGGTAGGGAGCGAATGTATCTTGCAGCCATATTCCTGCCCTTGATCGGCAGCATCCTAGCCGGCGCCCTGGCCTTCGCCCGAAGCGCCGACAAAGAGCAAAGCGCGCGCATCGATATGGCGGCCGGGTGGATCAGTTGCGGCGCCATGCTGCTGGCTGCGGTGGCGGCGATTTTCACTTTCTTCGATGTGGTCATGGCGGGGCGTGCGGCGCCGGTGGAAATTTTCACCTGGATCGATTCCGGATCGCTGGAACTTTCCTGGGAATTGCGCGCCGACACGCTGGCGATGGTGATGGTGACCATGGTTAACGTGGTTTCGTCGATGATCCTTGTCTATTCCATCGGCTACATGCGGGGCGATCCGGGCGTTCCCCGTTTCATGAGCTATATGAGCCTCTTTACCTTTTTCATGCTGATGCTGGTTTCCTCCAACAATCTGCTGCAACTTTTCTTCGGCTGGGAAGGGGTCGGCCTGGCTTCTTACCTGCTGATCGGGTTCTGGTACGACCGGCCGGCGGCCAACGCCGCCGCGATCAAGGCTTTCGTCGTCAACCGGATCGGCGATTTCGGCTTTGCCCTCGGCATCTTCGCCACCTTCATGCTGTTCGACAGTGTCAGCTTCGACACCATATTCGGTCTTGCCGGGCAGAAGGCGGGCGCCACCCTGAACGTGTTCGGCGGCGAGTTTCATGCGCTGACGGTAATCTGCCTGCTGCTGTTCGTCGGCGCCATGGGCAAATCGGCGCAATTCGGCCTGCATACCTGGCTGCCCGACGCGATGGAGGGCCCGACCCCGGTTTCGGCCCTGATCCATGCCGCCACCATGGTGACCGCCGGCATCTTCATGGTGGCGCGCCTGTCGCCGTTGTTCGAGCAGTCCGACATTGCTCTGACGGTGGTCGTCATCGTCGGCGCGACGACCGCCATTTTCGCGGCCACCATCGGCTGCGTCCAGAACGACATCAAACGGGTGATCGCCTATTCCACCATGTCGCAGCTCGGATACATGTTCTTCGCGCTCGGCGTATCGGCCTATTCGGCGGGCATGTTTCACCTGATTACCCACGCATTTTTCAAGGCGCTGCTGTTCCTCGGCGCCGGCTCGGTGATCCACGCCATGTCCGACGAACAGGACATGCGCAAGATGGGCGGCCTTTATAAGCTGATCCCGGTCACCTATGTGCTGATGTGGATCGGCAGCCTGGCCCTGGCGGGCATCTGGCCGTTCGCCGGGTTTTATTCCAAGGATATCGTTTTGGAAGCCGCCTATGCGGCCGCCACCGGCGTCGGCCAATATGCTTTCTGGCTCGGCCTCGCCGCCGCCTTCNTGACCGCCTTCTATTCCTGGCGGCTGCTGTTCATGACCTTCCACGGGCAATCAAGGGCGGACGAGGTAACCCTCGCCCACGTCCATGAATCGCCCAAGGTCATGCTGATCCCCGTCGCTGTCCTGGCGATCGGCGCGATCTTCGCCGGCTTCGCTTTCTTCAGCTACTTCGTCGGCGCCTCGGCGCCCGAATTCTGGGGCAATTCCATTTTCGTGTTGGAAAACCACAAGGCCCTTGAAAACGCCCACCATGTGCCGCTCTGGGTCAAGTTCTCGCCCCTGGTGGTCGGGCTGGTGGGGATTCTGTTGGCGTATGTCATGTATATGTTGGCGCCGGACATGCCCAAGGCCCTGGCCACCGGTTTCAACCGCACCTATCAGTTCTTGCTGAACAAATGGTATTTCGACGAGCTTTACGATCGCCTTTTCGTGCGCCCCGCCTTCGTCCTTGGCCGCGGTTTCTGGAAATCGGGAGACGAAGCCTTGATCGACGGCGTCGGGCCGGACGGCATCGCGACGGCGGTGCGCGATATCGCGCGGCGCGCCGGTGCGCTGCAAAGCGGTTATCTTTACCACTACGCCTTCGCCATGCTGCTCGGCATCGCCGGGTTCGTGTCGTGGTTCCTGGTGACGGGAGGATAGGGCATGAGCAGCTTCCCCTGGCTATCGGTCGTCACCTTCCTGCCCTTGCTCGGCGTGTTCTTTATCCTTTTGATCCGGGGCGAGCCCGATGTGGTGGCGCGCAACGCGCGCTCGGGCGCGCTCTGGACCTCGTTGATCACCTTCGCCGTTTCGCTCGGCCTTTGGATCAATTTCGACAATTCCACGGCCAGCTTCCAGTTTGTCGAAAAAGTGATCTGGATACCCGGCCTCGGCCTCACCTATCACATGGGGATCGACGGCATTTCCATGTTCTTCATCATCCTGTCGACGCTGCTGACGGTGCTCTGCATCCTGGCCAGTTGGGTTTCCATCACCGATAGGGTGAAGGAATTCATGATCGCCTTCCTGGTACTGGAAACCTTGATGGTGGGCATGTTCTCGTCCCTCGATCTGGTCCTCTTCTACGTCTTCTTCGAGGGCGTGCTGATCCCGATGTTCATCATCATCGGCGTTTGGGGCGGGCCGCGCCGCAATTACGCCGCCTTCAAGTTCTTCCTTTTTACGCTGGTCGGTTCGGTGCTTATGCTGCTGGCGATCCTGACCATGATGTTCGAGGCGGGAACCAGCGACATCACGGCGCTCTTGACCCACGATTTCCCGGTCACCCTGCAACCCTGGCTATGGCTGGCGTTTTTCGCCTCGTTCGCGGTCAAGATGCCGATGTGGCCGGTGCATACCTGGCTGCCCGACGCCCATGTGGAAGCGCCGACGGCGGGCTCGGTCATATTGGCCGGCGTGCTGTTGAAATTCGGCGGGTACGGTTTCTTGCGCTTTTCCCTGCCCATGTTCCCCATCGCCTCGGCTGATTTCACGCCATTGATCTTCGGCCTCAGCATCATCGCCATTATCTATACCTCGCTGGTGGCGCTGGCCCAGGAAGACATGAAAAAGCTGATCGCCTATTCCTCGGTGGCGCATATGGGCTTTGTCACCATGGGCGCCTTTGCCGCCAACACCCAGGCAATCGAGGGCGCCATCATCCAGATGCTGAGCCACGGCGTCGTATCGGCCGCCCTGTTTCTTATCGTCGGCGTTGTCTACGACCGCATCCATTCGCGCGATATCGATGCCTATGGCGGGCTCGTGCATCGAATGCCGTCCTATGCGCTGGTCTTTATGATTTTCATGCTGGCTTCGGTCGGTTTGCCGGGAACCAGCGGTTTTGTAGGCGAATTCCTGGTTCTGATCGGCACCTTCCAGGTCAACGCCTGGGTCGCGCTGCTGGCGGCGACCGGCGTCATCCTGGGCGCGGTTTATATGCTTTATCTCTACCGGCGGGTTATATTCGGCCAGCTTACCAAGGAAAGCTTGCAGGCCATCCTCGATCTGAACGGACGTGAAATCGCGGTCTTCGCGCCGCTGGTGGTGGTCGTTTTCGTGATGGGTATCTATCCGCAGCCGTTCCTGGATGTCATGCATGTTTCCGTGGAAAACCTGATCGAGCGTTATCAAAGCGCGCTTGCGGCCGCCCAAGGCGCATCGGTGGCGGCAAGGTGAGGGGCAGGATATGACACAGTTGGCATTCCCCGATTTGACCCTGGCCTTGCCGGAAATATTCCTTGGGCTAGCCGCCATGGTGCTTTTGATGCTGGGCGTGTTTTCGCGGGAAAGCGCCGCCGCGCGCACCGTATCCTACGCCTCGATCGCCGTTTTGCTGTTCACCATCGTGCTGGTCGGGCTGGTGACCGATGGCCGCGCCAGTACCTTCGGCGGCACTTTCGTGGTCGATACCTTCGCGGTTTATATGAAGGCGTTGGTCCTCCTCGCCTCGGCGACGGCGATCCTGATGTCGAGGGAGTATTTGGAAGCACACGGCATCTTCCGCTTTGAATTTCCGATCCTGGTGGTGCTCGCCTCGCTCNGCATGCTGATGATGATTTCGGCCAATGATTTGATTGCCCTCTATCTCGGCATCGAGCTGCAAAGCCTGTCGCTTTATGTCATCGCCTCGTTCCACCGGGACAACAGCCGCTCGGCCGAATCCGGGCTCAAATATTTCGTCCTCGGCGCCCTGGCCTCGGGCCTACTCCTCTACGGCATGAGCCTGGTTTACGGTTTCTCCGGCGCCACCGGCTTCGATGCCCTGGCCAAGCTGTTCCACGACTCACACGGCGCGCCGATCGGCGTCGTCATCGGCATCGTCTTCATCACCGCCGGTCTCGCCTTCAAGGTTTCCGCGGTTCCCTTCCACATGTGGACCCCGGATGTGTACGAAGGCGCGCCGACGCCGGTCACCGCCTTGTTCGCCGTGGCGCCCAAAATCGCGGCGATGGGACTGTTCATCCGCATTATGATGGGTCCGTTCGGCGAATTGGGCGGGCAGTGGCAACAGATCATCGTCTTTATTTCGGTGGCCTCGATGCTGCTCGGCGCCTTCGCCGCCATCAACCAGACTAATATCAAGCGCCTGATGGCCTATTCCTCGATCGGCAATATGGGCTATGCGTTGATCGGCTTGGCGGCGGCCGGACATGCGGGAAATGCCGAAATACGCGCCGATGGCGTCGAAAGTATGCTGGTCTACCTGGCCATCTATATGTTCATGAATATCGGCACCTTCGCCTGTATTCTTTTGATGCGCCGTTCGGGCCGCATGGTCGAGGATATCAGCTCGCTCGCCGGGCTTTCCAAATCCAATCCGGTCCTGGCGCTGGCGCTTTCCATTTTCATGTTCTCGATGACTGGAATTCCGCCGCTGGCCGGGTTCTTCGGCAAACTTTACGTCTTCCAGGCGGCGATCCGGGCGGAACTGTTTAGCCTCGCCATCATCGGTGTCCTGGCCAGCGTGGTGGCGGCATTTTATTATATCCGCATCGTCAAGATCATGTATTTCGATGCGCCGGAAGAAGAATTCGACGGCCCGATCAGTTTCGAAATGAAAGGCATTTTGACCGTCACTTGCGTCTTCATTCTGTTCTTCATCTTGTTGCCGGTGCCGTTATTGGACGGCGCGGCGGNGGCGACGGCCTCGCTTTTCAATTGATGACCTTGCCTCCGGTGCTGCCGTCCTGGTTTACCCTGGCGGCGCACGACAGCCTTTCCAGCACCAATGACGAGGCCAAGCGCATCGCCGCGGCCGATCCCGGCTCGGAGGGAACCGTGGTCTGGGCGCGCACGCAAAATGCCGGGCGCGGCCGCCAGAACCGGCAATGGGTATCGGAAGCCGGCAACCTTTATTGTTCGCTCATCCTGAGGCCGGACTGCCCGGCCCGCGATGCCGCCGGCATTGGTTTCGTGGCGCCCTTGGCGGCCCTCGAAGCGCTCACCGGTTTGAGCGAGGGGCTTGATCCGAGCCTTAAATGGCCCAACGACATTTTGGTGGGCGGCGAAAAAATTGGCGGAATTCTCTTGGAATCAAGCATTCGCGGCGAGCGGGTCGAGTGGCTGGTGGTCGGTTTGGGGTTGAACCTGGCATCGCATCCCGATGGCACCGAATTCCCCGCTACTTCGCTTAAATCCGCCTCTGGCGCCGAGGTCGAGCCGGAAGCCGCGCTGGCGGCATTTTGCGCATGCTTCGAAGCCTGGTACCGGCGCTGGCGGAACGAGGGGTTCGCGCCGGTGCGTGCGGCGTGGCTTGAAAAATCCCACGCGCCCGGCGATCAATTGCGCGTGCGCAGGCCGGATGGCGAGCGGACCGGGAACTTCCACGGTCTGGACGAAGACGGCGCGCTTCTATTAGAACGTGACGGCAATATCGAACGCATTGATGCCGGTGACGTTTTTTTTGCCGGTCAGATATAGGATTCATGCTTAATGCTGTTGGCCATTGATTCCGGAAATACCAACGTCGTCTTTGCCGTTTTCAACGATGATGGCGAAGTCGCCGGTGAATGGCGCGCCGCCACCAACGCCAACCGGACCGCCGATGAATTCGGCGTCTGGCTCTGCCAATTGATGGAAAGCGATGGTATTTTGCGCGGCGATATCAACAGCGCCATCATCGCCACGGTGGTGCCCGCCAACCTGATCCACCTGCAAACGCTGTGCAGCAAGTATTTCGAATGCACGCCGCTGGTGGTCGGAAATTCGGACATCGATCTGGGCCTCGATGTCTTGACCGATAACCCCGGCGAGGTTGGCGCCGACCGCTTGTGCAACGCGGTGGCCGCCCATGCCAGTTATAAAGGCCCGTTGCTGGTGCTGGATTTCGGCACCGCCACCACCTTCGATGTGGTCGATGGGGACGGCAATTACCGGGGCGGGGTGATTTACCCCGGCATCAACCTGTCCCTGGAAGCATTGCATCTGGGCGCCGCCCAACTGCCGCGCGTCGCCGTCGACAGGCCCAGCAAGGTGATCGGAACCAGCACCGTTTCGGCCATGCAATCGGGCATCTTCTGGGGCCATGTCGCCATCATCGAAGGCCTGGCCAAGCGTATCGAAGACGATTTCGGCGCGCCCTTGACGGTGGTCGCGACCGGCGGACTGGCGCCTTTGTTCGCCGAGGCGACGGACGCCATCGAATATTGCGATCATGACCTGACCCTGCGCGGGCTCTACCTCTTGAATAAGCGAAACCGGTCCCGATGATGGCGGAAGCCGAAGAAGAACTGTTGTTCGTGCCGCTCGGCGGCGCCGAGGAAATCGGCATGAACTTCAATCTCTATGGCTTCGGGACGCCGGATAATCATCAATGGCTGATCATCGATCTCGGCATCGCCTTCGGCGACGACACCACGCCATCCATCGATGTCATCGTGCCCGATCCGGAATTCATCGAGGAACGGCGAAAGCAGTTGGCCGGTATTGTCCTGACCCACGGGCACGAGGATCATTTGGGCGCGGTGCCCTACCTTTGGCAGCGGCTGCGCTGCCCGGTCTATGCGACGCCGTTCACCGCCGCCCTGTTGCGCAAGAAATTGGAATGGGAGGAAGAGCCGCTAGATGTGGAGATCATCGAGGTTCCCTTGAAGGGGAAATTCAGCGTCGGCCCCTTCGAATTGGAGCTGATCACCCTTACCCATTCCATGCCCGAACCCAACGCCGTCGTTTTGCGTACGCCGCTCGGCAATATTTTTCATACCGGCGACTGGAAATTCGATCCCGAACCGGTGGTCGGCCCGACATCGGACGAAGCGGCGCTGCGCGCCCTCGGGGACGAGGGGGTGTTGGCGGCGATCGGCGATTCCACCAATGTGTTCGTCGAGGGCGTGTCCGGTTCCGAAGCCTCGCTGCTCGATCGATTGAGCGAGATCATCGGCCGTTGCAGGGGCCAGGTGGCGGTCGCCTGTTTCGCATCCAACGTGGCCCGCCTGAAAACCATATTCGATGCCGCCAGCAACAATGGGCGCGCCGTTGCCCTGGTCGGCAGGTCGCTTTGGCGGATCAACGCGGCGGCCCGCGAAACCGGCTACCTCACCGAATTGCCGCCCTTCCTGGAGCCCGAAAAAGCAGCCGGCATCCCGGATGATGAAATCCTTTATATCTGCACCGGAAGCCAGGGCGAGCCACGCGCCGCCCTGACCCGCATCGCCGCCGACGATCATCGTTCGGTTTCACTGGGGCCGGGCGACACGGTGATATTTTCATCGCGCATTATCCCGGGCAACGAACTGGCCATCGGCCGCATCCATAACCGCCTGGTGCAACGGGGCGTCGACGTTGTTTCCGAACTGGATGAAAACATCCACGTTTCCGGCCATCCCGCCCGCGATGAGTTGACCGAGATGTATCAGTTGGTGCGCCCGCAAATGGTCATCCCGGTGCATGGCGAGCAGCGGCATTTGAAAAAACACGCGGAGCTGGCGGCGGCGTGCCAGGTGCCGCATACGTTGCTGGTGGAAAATGGCTCGGTGGTCAGAATCGCGCCCGGCGAGGCATGCATTATCGATGAAGCGCCGGTCGGAAGGCTGGCCCTTGATTCCGGCCGTCTGGTTCCCCTCGACGGTCAGGTGGTTCGTGAGCGATCCCGGGTATTATTCAACGGATCGGCGGTGTTTACTTTGATTGTCGACGCCGAAGGCTGCATGGTGGCGCCGCCGAAACTGACCATGCACGGGCTCGCCGACGATGACGAAGCGCCCTATGTATTGGAGCGACTGACCGAGCAAGTAAAAGGCGTGATCGAGGATATGGACGAAAGCGACCGGCGCGACGACGAGCAGATCGGCGAAATGAGCCGCCGCGCGATCAGAAGAAGCTTGCGCGACACCTACCGCAAGCGGCCATTGACCACGGTCCACGTGGTCCGGATATAGGGATCCAGGAACAATGACGCTGGTAACCGGCGCCGCCGTTTATTTCGTCATCTGGTGGTTGACCCTGTTCGTGGTTTTACCGTTTGGCGTCCGCCGGCAAACCGATGTCGAGAAAGGCAACGATCCGGGCGCGCCGGTCCGGGCCCGGATGTTGACGAAATTCGCCGCCAACACGGTCCTTGCCTTCCTGGTGTGGCTGGTGGTCTATGTAATCGTCGAATTTGACCTTATCACCCTTAACGATCTGGGCGTTACTTGAGCATGATCCGACCAAATCCGATCAATTTGACCGGGTGAATTTGCGTCGTGGTTAGGCGCGCTTCGCATGGCGATGCCTTCGCATCGGCAAAGGAGCGCAACGCAGCCACGGCGCTAAGGCGCCCGGCCTGCGGTGCGGCATCCGGGCCTTTCGGGTGCGTTGCGGCGCTTGCCCGATGCGAAAACATCGCGCCGCGCACCGCGCCTACTCGAAAAACCCGGCTGCCACATCAAATTGACCGGATTTGGTCGGTTCATGCTCTAGGTGAAGGGTTGCAATAATTGCAAGGGTTCCCTGACAAATTCGCATTTCAGAGATACATGCGTTTTGTGAAATAAACCTATCTCAACAGAATGCGCATCACGGAAAGCAAACATCAGAGTCTCATAATGTAACCACCGTAAATTCCCCATGAGCAGTTATTGCGTTTCGGCGCCAAGCCATCCGTTTCACGGACCCTACCACGACACCGAATATGGTTTTCCCATCGAGGATGAAGCCGCCCTTTTCGAGCGCCTGACCCTTGAGGTTTTTCAAGCCGGCCTGTCCTGGCTGATCATCCTGAAAAAACGCGAAGGTCTGAAAATCGCCTTCGAGAACTTCAACGCCGATCGTGTCGCCGGCTTCGATGGCAATGACGTGGAGCGCCTTATCAAGGATGCCTCGATCATCAGAAACCGGCGCAAGATCGAGGCGACCATCGAAAACGCGCACAGGATTATCGATCTTCGCGACTCCCACGGCGGGTTCGCCAATTGGATCGATCAAAATCATCCCCGGCCCAAGGATGAGTGGGTCAAGCTGTTCCGTAAGAATTTCAAATTCATGGGCGGCGAAATCGTCGGCGAATTCCTGATGAGCATCGGCTACCTGCCGGGTGCGCACCAGCAGAACTGCCCGGTCTATGAGAAAATCGCCGCTTGCAATCCGGCATGGCTAACCATGTCAGGTGAAATAAAAAAGGCTGTTTAAGCCCGCAAGGCGATCGTTTAACCGAACTTCAATCCAATCTGCTTATAATGGCCAATCTGCGCAAAATGGCCAAAACAGCGCATTCGATATGTGCGCGGTGACGGCTTGACGGGCGCCGCCGCCCGCACCATTTGAATGATAGTGATGGGAGAAAAGCGATGAAACGGCATTTCAGTGCATTATCATCCAGCATTTTGGTCCCGATCTTGGGCGCGGCGCTGCTTCCGTTGGGCGCCGACCTCGCCGATGCCAAGGGCCCCAAACTGTCGATCAGCAAGAAAGACTGCCAGCGACTGGTGCGCCACCAGGCGCGCGCCGATGTAAACTACCGGGCCGGCGTCGATGTACGCGGCCGCAGGGTGGCGCCGGCCGATTTGAACGGCGGCTCCAGAATTAAAATCCCCAACACCATCAGCTTCGACGTCAAATTCGACATCAAGAATTACCTGGGCAAGGCGGAGGCCGACGCCAAGGCGGCCAGCGCCGCGTCGATATCCGCCGATAAGGCGAAATCGGCGGCAACATCGGCCTCGACGGCGGCAACCTCGGCGACGACCGCCGCCACCGAAGCCCAGGATCTGGCCGATACCGCCAAAGCCGCCAAGACCGCCGCCGATACCGCCTATACCGCCGCCGTCGCCGCCTCCAAGGCCGATCCCGGCAACAATGCCTTGGATCTAGCCGTCGACGCGGCCAAAGTCACGGCCGACGCGGCGGCAACCGAATATAGCGAAACCCAGGCCGAGGCCGATGCCGTCGCGGCTTCGGCCACCGCCGCCACCACGGCAGCAAACAGTGCCGCCGACGCGACCAGCGCCGAGGGCAAGGCAAGCGCCGCAAAAACCGCCGCCACCGCGGCCCAGGCGGCGGCCGATGAGGCGAAAGCCATTTCCGATGCCGCCACCGCCGCCTCGACCGCCGCCGCCGCCGCATCGACGGCAGCCGCCGCCAAGGCGGCCGAGCATCCGGGTGATGCCGATCTGGCGGCCGAGGCGGCAGCCGCTGCCACCGCCGCCACCGCCGCCGCCGCCGACGCGACATCGAAAGCAGATTTGTTGACCGCCGCAACTACCGCTTCGACCAACGCCACGGCGGCTTCCGACGCGGTTACAGTTTCGGAAAGTGCCAACACGGAAAACATCAGCGCCCACCAGGCGGCGGCGGATATCGGCAAGAATCTCGGCGACGGCGTCGTCGGCAAGGTCAAATACAATCTCTCGAGCGGCCGGCTGACCTTCAACGGCCAGCCTCTCGGCGGCGGCGATCAGCGCGAGTTGGCGGAGAAATGTAAATCGGTGCTGAGCGGCGGGCGCTAAGTCAACCGCGAAAAACGGCGTGATGGACAAGGGCGCGGGCTTTTCCTACAGTCGCGCAGCTTTTGCCCGCTGGGAACGACCACGCCATGCGCCTGTCCGAGTTTTTCATGCCGACCCTCAAGGAGAACCCCTCCGAGGCGCAGATCGTTTCGCACCGCTATATGCTGCGCGCCGGCATGATCCGCCAGTCCAGCGCCGGCATTTATTCCTGGCTGCCCCTGGGTCAGCGGGTGCTCAAGAAAATCAAACAGATCGTGCGCCAGGAGCAGGACCGCGCCGGCGCCCAGGAACTCTTGATGCCGACCATCCAGCCCGCCGAGATCTGGCGCGAAAGCGGCCGCTATGATGATTACGGCAAGGAAATGCTGCGCATCACCGACCGCCATGACCGGGAAATGCTGTACGGCCCCACCAACGAGGAACTGATCACCGAGATCATCCGGGAATCGGTGCGCAGCTACCGCGATCTGCCGAAGATGCTGTACCATATCCAATGGAAGTTCCGCGACGAGGTGCGGCCCCGTTTCGGCATCATGCGCGGGCGCGAATTCTTGATGAAGGATTGCTATTCCTTCGATCTGGATTACGCCGGTGCCAAGAAATCATACAACAAGATGTTCGTCGCTTATTTGCGGACTTTTCAACGCATGGGTCTGAAGGCGATTCCCATGGTTGCGGATTCAGGTGCCATCGGCGGCGATATGAGCCACGAATTCATGATCTTGGCGGACACCGGTGAAAGCGAAGTTGCCTGCCACAAGGATCTTGTGGATTTGAATATTGAGTTGATGAATTTGGACCCGCAAGGCGATCATCAAACGGTCGTCGATTCCCTGACCGGTTATTACGCGGCAACGGATGAAAAGCGCGACGCGGAAATAGAGGGAACCCTGGGCAATGACCTCGCCGTCGCCCGGGGTATCGAGGTCGGCCATATTTTCTATTTCGGCACCAAATACTCGGAAGCCATGAACGCCTACGTGACCACTGAAAAAGGCGAGGACGTGCCCATCGAAATGGGCTCCTACGGGATTGGCGTTTCGCGCCTGGTCGGCGCCATCATCGAGGCATCCCACGATGACAACGGCATCATCTGGCCGGAAAGCGTGGCGCCGTTCGATGTCGGTATCATCAACCTGCGCGCCGGCGACGACACCTGCGACACTGCGTGCGAGGACATTTACGCCAAGCTGGGCGATGCCGGTATCGATGCCTTGTATGACGAACGCGGCGAGCGCGCCGGCGTCAAATTCGCCGACATGGACCTGATCGGCCTGCCGTGGCAATTGATCGTCGGTCCGAGAGGCTTAAAAAACGGCGTTATCGAATTGAAATCCCGCGCCACCGGCGAACGAGAGGAAATGACCATCGAAGCGGCGCTCAACAAGCTCAACAGTCTGGCGGCCTAACCGGTATGTTTTCCGCCTTCGAATGGATGATGGCGATGCGCTATCTGCGCGCCCGGCGCCAGGAAGGCTTCATTTCGGTCATCGCCTGGTTCTCGCTGCTCGGCATCGGCCTTGGCGTCGCCACGCTGATCATCGTCATGTCGGTGATGAACGGCTTCCGCCAGGAGCTTCTGACCCGTATCCTCGGCGTCAACGGCCATCTCAGCGTCTACGGGACGGCGCCGAGCATGCCCGATTACGAAAAGCTTTCCACCCAAGTCGCCAAGCTGCCAGGTGTCCTTAAAGTAACCCCGATAATCGAAGGCCAGGTGATGGCCAGCGCCAATGGCCAGGCGGGCGGCGCCTTGGTGCGCGGTATCGCCCCTGCCGATCTGGCCAAGCGCCCGATCATTGCCGACAACATCGTGATCGGCGGGCTCAAGGATTTTCGCGGCAAGGACGGGGTCCTGATCGGCACCCGGCTGGCGCGCAATCTGGGCCTGCGCGTCGGCGACAAGATCACGCTGATTTCGCCCAAGGGCAACATAACGGCGTTCGGCACGGTGCCGCGCATGCGCGCCTACCGGGTGGCGGGATTGTTCAATGTCGGCATGCATGAATACGATTCCAGCTTCATCTTCATGCCGCTGCCCGCCGCGCAAATATATTTCAAACTTCCGAAAGCGGTGAATTACCTGGATGTTGTGATCGACGATCCCGACGCCGCGCGGGCCATGGCCGGCGCCGTTTTTCGTGCCCTCGGCGGCAAGGGCCAGGTGCTCGATTGGCAGCGCAAGAATTCCAGTTTTTTCAACGCCATCCAGGTCGAACGCAATGTCATGTTCCTGATCCTGACGCTGATCATCGTGGTCGCCGCCTTCAACATCATTTCCAGCCTGATCATGCTGGTCAAGGACAAGGGCAGGGACATCGCCATTCTACGCACCATGGGCGCGACACGCGGCATGATCATGCGCGTTTTCTTTTTGTCGGGCGCCAGCGTCGGCGTCATCGGAACCTTCTTCGGTTTAGGACTTGGGCTCGCATTTGCCGAAAATATCGAAACCATCCGGCAATGGCTGCAAGGGCTGACCGGAACCGAACTGTTCGCCGCCGAAATTTATTTCCTGTCCCACCTGCCGGCCATCGTCGATCCCGGCGAGGTGACGGCGGTGGTGCTGATGGGGCTGGGTCTTTCCATCCTGGCCACCATTTACCCTTCCTGGCGGGCGGCGCGCCTCGATCCGGTCGAAGCGCTGCGCTACGAATGACGCCCAATCAGCCATGACCGAAACCCTGCTCAAACTCACCGGCGTCAAACAGACCTTTCACCAGGGCGAAACCGATCTTGAGGTTTTGCGCGGCATCGAATTGGAATTGGCCGGCGGCGAAATCGTTGCCCTCACCGGGCCTTCGGGTTCGGGAAAATCGACGCTCCTGCAAATCGCCGGCCTGTTGGAAGAAGCCGAGGCCGGCGATATCGTGATCGGCGGCCGCAAAGCCAATGATTTGCCCGAAGATGCGCGCACCCTCATCCGCCGCGGCGATTTGGGCTTCGTCTATCAATATCATCACCTGCTGGCCGAATTTTCGGCCGCCGAGAACATCGTCATTCCGCAATTGATCGCCGGCAAATCGAAATCGGCGGCGCGCGCCCGCGCCGCCGAGCTGATCGCCGCCATGGGTCTTGAAGCCCGCGCCGGGCACCGTCCGGCGCGGCTGTCGGGGGGCGAACAACAACGCATCGCCATCGCCCGGGCGCTGGCCAACGAGCCGAGGATACTTCTTGCCGACGAGCCGACCGGAAATTTGGACCCCGGCACCGCGGATGACGTGTTCGAATTATTGATATCCTTGGTGCGCGGCGCCGGCCTGGCGGCCCTGATCGCCACCCATAATTCAACGCTGGCGGCGCGCATGGACCGGGTGCTCAGGCTCGAAGACGGGATGCTGGTGGAAGGTTAGATGGGGCAGCATGGCGGTACATTGCACCTCAAGGGCGGCTGCCATTGCGGCAATGTCCGCTTTCGCTTCGTATGCGCCGAACCTATCGCCGGGCTTCCGCCGCGCGCCTGCGGCTGCGCTTTCTGCACCAAGCATGGCGGCCGCTGGACCTCCGATCCCGGCGGCGCGCTGCACCTTTATGCGAGCGACTCCGGGGCGGTTAACAAATACCGCTTCGGCCACGGCACCGCCGATTTTATCGTCTGCGGAAATTGCGGTGCCGTGACCGCGGCGGTTTCGGATATCGATGCTAAACTCTACGCCGTCGTCAACGTCAATTGCCTGGATGATCCGGCCAGCTTTTCCGAACCATCCGCCGCCGTCGATTACGAAGGCGAAGAACGCGCCGGCCGATTGGATCGGCGCAAGGAGCGCTGGATCGGCGAGGTGACGGTAGACTTTTAGAAAATTCAAACCAGGAGGCTCACATGCCCGTAAAACAAATCGGCGACATCAGCATCACCACGATCATTGAGAGCGATGGCCCCACTTTCGAACCGGCCACGCTTTTGCCCGATTGGTCGCCCGAAGTATTGGAGCCGCACGGGGACTGGCTGGTGCCAAGGCATTACGACCCTGGCACCGGTCTTTTGGTCGCCACGATCCAAAGTTTTTTGATCCGGACACCGCACCATATCATTTTGGTGGATGGCTGTTTCGGCAACGGCAAGGAACGCCTCAACCCCAAATTCAGCCATCTGCAAACGCCTTGGCTTGATCGCCTGGCGGCTGCCGGCGTGAGCCCCGAGGATATCAATTTCGTCATGTGCTCGCATCTCCACCCGGATCATGTGGGTTGGAATACGCGCCTCGATAACGGCCGCTGGGTGCCGACATTCCCCAATGCCCGGTACCTGTTCGCCGAAACCGAATGGAACCACTTGCAAAAGGAATCAGCCGCCGCCGAACAACCCTTGGCGCATCTGGTCGATAGTGTCCTGCCGATCATCGAAGCCGGGCTATCGCAACTGGTCGGCATGGACCACGCCATCGAGGACGGCATCCGCTTCACGCCGTTGCCCGGACACACGCCGGGGCATGTCGGACTGCATATCGAAAACAACAGCGCCGAGGCGATCCTTACCGGTGACATGATGCACCACCCGCTACAGCTCACCTATCCCGATTGGTGTTCCGGTTTTTGCAAAGATCCGGACTTTGCCCGCGCAACGCGGCGGGATTTCCTCGGCCGTTACGCCGAAACCGATGTCATCATCGGCCCGGCCCATTTCCCGGCACCGACCTTCGGCTTTATCGAAAGCGCCGGAGATACGTTCCGCTTCCGCTTCGATGGCGAATAACAGGTTATCCCCAACTTATTCAATTTTCTGGGGATAAGTGCCCGCCCGCACCCGATAGCGGATGACAGCGCCAAGAGAATCTGAAATCCTTTCTTCCATGGCCCACGCCGATTTTGTCCATCTTCGCGTTCACACCGCCTATTCCCTCCTGGAAGGCGCCATAAAAGTTCCTGACCTGGTCAAGCAATGCCAGGGCATGCACATGCCCTCGGTCGCCATGACCGACACGGTCAACCTGTTCGGCGCCATGGAGTTTTCCGGAAAATGCGCCGAAGCAGGCATCCAGCCGATCATCGGCTGCCAACTTGCGCTGACGCCGTTCCGCGGCACCGGCGAGGCGGGCAGCGCCTATGGCGGGCCGGCCAATGGCGCCGCCTTGGATGCTCCCGATCAATTGGTGGTCCTTGCGCAGAATCAAGCGGGCTTCGGCAACCTATTGAAATTAATCAGTGAATCGCACCTCGCCCCGGACGGCGAAGGTGAACCGCGGCTCGCCTTGGAAACCATCGAAGCCCACGCCGAGGGATTGATTGCGCTCACCGGCGGACCCAAGGGCGGGCTCGGGCGGTTATTGTTCAATGAGCAGACCGAGGCCGCCGAGATGTTATTGAACCGGTTGCAGGCGGCATTCCAGGATCGCTTATATATCGAGATCATGCGCCACAACCTGGACCAAGAACGCGCCATCGAAGCGCCGCTGCTCGATCTCGCCTATGCCCGCGGTATCCCGTTGGTGGCCACCAACGAATGCTTTTTCGTTTCCGAGGATATGCATGAAGCCCATGACGCGCTGATCTGTATTGCCGAGGGCGCTTATATCAACCAGACCGGGCGGCGCAAATTGACGCCGGAACATCGCTTCAAATCACCCCAGGAAATGCGGGCTCTGTTCGCCGACCTTCCCGAAGCCATCGACAACACGCTGGTAATCGCGCGGCGTTGCGGCGTCATGGCCGAGGGGCGCGATCCGTTGTTGCCCAAACCGCCCGGTGCCAGGGGCGGGGGCAGCGACGCCAATACCCTCGAAAGCCTGGCCGGCGAGGGGCTGGAAGCCCGGCTTGAAGCGCAAATATATACCGCCGCCATGTCCGATCAGGAAAAGGAAGCCGCGGCGCGCCCATATCGCGAGCGCCTTGAATACGAATTGGGCGTCATCGAGCAGATGGATTATGTCGGCTATTTCCTGATCGTCGCCGATTTCATCCGCTGGACCAAGGGGGAGGGCATTCCGGTCGGTCCCGGCAGGGGATCGGGCGCCGGTTCGGTGGCCGCCTGGGCGCTGACCATCACCGATCTCGATCCGTTGCGCTTCGGGCTCCTGTTCGAACGCTTTCTCAATCCCGAGCGGGTGTCGATGCCCGATTTCGATATCGATTTCTGCCAGGACCGGCGCGACGAGGTGATCCGCTACGTGCAGGGCAAATACGGCGCCGACCGGGTGGCGCAGATCATCACCTTCGGGACGCTACAGCCGCGCGCCGCGCTGCGCGATGTCGGCCGTGTCTTGCAAATGCCCTATCCGCAGGTGGACCGGATTTGCAAACTGGTTCCCAATTATCCGGCGTCTCCGGTGACCCTGGAGCAAGCCATCAAGGGCGAGCCGCAGCTTCAACAGGAGATCGAAACGGATGCAACCGTCGCCCGCCTGGTCGAGATTGCGAAAAAACTGGAAGGGCTTTACCGGCACGCATCGACCCATGCCGCCGGCGTGGTTATCGGCGATAGGCCGCTGACCGAATTGATCCCGCTTTACCGCGATCCGCGCTCCGATATTCCGGTGACCCAGTATTCGTGGAAACCGGTGGAAGCGGCGGGTTTGGTCAAGTTTGACTTCCTCGGCCTCAAGACCCTGACCGTGCTGGCAACGGCGCTAAAGCTGATGCGGCGGCGCGGCCATGAGGTTGACCTTGCCGCGCTGCCCTTCGACGATGCGAAAACTTTCGAGCTTCTCGGCCGCGGCGAAACAACCGGCGTGTTTCAGCTGGAAAGCTCGGGCATGCGCGATATCCTGCGCAATATGAATCTCGACAGTTTCGAGGACATCATCGCCATCGTCTCCCTTTACCGGCCGGGGCCGATGGACAACATCCCCAGCTACATCAACCGCACGCTGGGCAGGGAAGAGCCCGATTACCTTTATCCAACGCTGGAACCGATCCTCAAAGAAACCTACGGCATCATGATCTATCAGGAACAGGTCATGCAAATTGCTCAGGAACTGGCCGGATATTCCCTCGGCGGCGCCGATATTCTGCGCCGGGCCATGGGCAAAAAAGACAAAAAGGAAATGAACGAGCAGCGTAAGAAATTCACCGACGGCGCCGTGGCGCGCGGCGTCCCGGAAGCCAGGGCGTCTGAAATATTCGATCAAATGGCCAAGTTCGCGGGCTATGGCTTCAACAAATCCCATGCCGCCGCCTATGCGCTGGTCGCCTATCAGACCGCTTACTTAAAGGCCAATTACCCGGTCGAGTTCATGGCCGCGTCGATGACCCTGGATCTCCACAACACCGATAAGCTTGCCAGCTTCAAGGACGAGCTTAAGCGCATGAATATTCCGCTGCTGCCGCCCGACATCAACGCCTCGGAGGCGACCTTCAAGGTCGAGGAAACCGGCGACGAAAAAGGTGCCGTCCGCTATGCCCTGGCGGCGCTGAAGAATGTCGGCGAGGGGGCCATGGACAACGTCACCGAGGCCCGCCAGGAAAATGGCCCATATGCCAGCATCCACGATTTCGCCGGGCGCATGGATTCCAAGGTGCTCAACAAGCGCCAACTGGAAAACCTGATCCGGGCTGGGACGTTCGATGCGCTCGACGGCAACCGCCGGCATCTGTTGGCGGGCGCCGAGGCCCTGATCCGCCATGCCAGCGCCGCCCGCGCCGAAAGGGAAAGCAATCAAATCGGATTGTTCGGCGACGAAGATACGGGTGCCGCCGATGTGCCCTTGCCGGAAATGCCGGACTGGCTGCCGACGGAACGGCTGAAAGAAGAGTTCGATGCCGGCGGCTTCTATTTATCGGCGCATCCCCTCGACGCTTATACCGCGGAGTTGGAGCGTCTGCGCGCGGTAAGTTATCAAATGGCCGTCGCGTCCGGCAAGGAAGGGCCGGTGCGCCTGGCCGGCGTGATCAATTCGAAAAAGGAACGCACCTCGCAAAAGGGCAATAAATACGCCTTCGTGCAGCTTTCCGACGGCTCCGGCGAATTCGAGGTCACGGTATTTTCCGAAACCCTCTCGGCGCACCGCGATCTGTTGCAAAGCGGCCAGGCGGTGTTCGTCAAGGGCAGCCTGCAAATGAGCGGCGAAAGCGTGCGCATCACGGTGCAATCGCTGGAAGATTTGGATCAGGCGACGGCGCGCACCGACATGGCGCTTAAAGTGTTTATCGACGACGAAAAGCCGCTGCAATCGATCAAGCAGGTGCTGGAACGTGAAAAACAGGGCCGCGGCGAGGTAATCCTGATCTCGCGCCTCGAGACCGACACCGAAGTGGAAATCAGGCTGGCCGAAAAATACTCGGTGTCGCCGGCCATGGCGCAAGCGGTCAAGGCGATCCCCGGTGTCATCGAGGTGCGGACGGTTTAAGGGCGGCTCAAACCGCCGGCTTCCTGGCAAAAAACCGCCCACCGCCGAGATGGTGAAAGATCAGATACAAACCGGTTACAACAAGCGCCGAATTGGCGATAAGCGGAACTTTAAGCAAAATCAAGACGGCCAGAACCATCCGCAGTACAATGCCAAACATCGAAAGGCCTGATTTATCCTGGCGGCTGAGGGCGCTGGCAACCAGATAGAGCACCACCACCAGCTTGAACAGCAGCCAGCCGAGCGCCGCCAAGTCGATTGTCCCGTCATAACCCGGCAGATAGATTTTTTCGGCGCTGACGCCGCCTTCCAGGGACTGGGCCAGCTGCGCCTGTTCGATCAGCAACAGTTCCGGATAGAAGGCGAATACGAACGGGATGGTGAACATCACGATACCGGCGCGCACCGCCGCGAAGCCGGTCGACAGGGGTTCCGCCTTGGAAATGGTGGACGCCGCGAAGGCGGCGATGGCAACCGGCGGCGTTATCGCCGAGGCAACCGCGAAATAGAATATGAACATATGGGCGGTGAAAAAAGACGTGCCGAGGGCGGCCAGCAGCGGGCCGATGATCAACACCACGTTTACATAGGCCGGCAGCGTCGGCATGCCCATGCCGAGCAAGATGGTCGCGATCATCGTCACCACCAGGGCCAGCATCAGATAGAGCGCGCCGCCAATGGTAAACTCGTTGCCGAACAGCGAAAACGTGGAAACCGATTTGAGCCAATTCAAAATATCAATGGTCAGGATGCCGGTGAAATTGGTGAAATTGATGCAGACATCGATGATTGATACCGCCACCAACAACAAGAATAACTCACCGATGATAATACCGGCGTCGGCCAGGGCAGAGAGCACCTTGCGGGGAGATTGCCTGATTGTTGGATCCGTGCCTATCCGCTTGACACCCACACCCACTACATCTAGGGTGGGCGTAAAGCGGATAGGGGGTTGGCTGTGGACGTTCTCGATCGAGATGATCT
>NZAK01000027.1 GCA_002687515.1 Rhodospirillaceae bacterium | reverse complement strand
GAACGTCCACAGCCAACCCCCTATCCGCTTTACGCCCACCCTAGATGTAGTGGGTGTGGGTGTCAAGCGGATAGGCACGGTTACAAACTCGCTTTGCTCGGCCATTTGCTTTTCCAATCTATAGATCGATGCGCATCAGATCGTGGGCCAGGCGCAGATCGCCCTTGTAGGTGCGCCCGATATCGGCGGCCACTTCGTCCAGCCGTTCCGGGCCGATGATATCGATCGGCATGTGCACGCCCATGATCTTGCGGACAATGGGGTTGGTGGTGTCGTAGCTGCCGAAATGGGTGGCGACCAGTCTCGATGCGCCCGCCGCGCATGCGATCTCGCCCAGTTCCTTCGGGCTGGTGTGGGACCAGGTGCCGACCTGGATTTTCTTGCGGTATTCGATGGCGCTTTCTGGAAAGGTGCATTCGTGGATCATCAAATCGACATCGCGTGACAATTCGATGAAACGCTCGCACGGCGATGTGTCGCCGCTGAAGGACACCGATTTTCCATCACGTGTGTCCAGCCTGAGCCCGAAACAGGGCGATATTTCGCGCGGGATATGCTCGACGTAGCAGGCCGTCACTTTCACCAGATCATCTTCGAAGACGACGCCCGGCTCGCACTGGCGCACATCGGGGCTCAGCACATGGGTGTTGCCCTGGCGCCTTGGGAATTCGAGCCGCGCCTCGATATCCTTGGCGAAGGCGCCATCGGCGAACAGGTGATCGACGAAATCCTGGGTGCCAACCGGGCCGACCACCACCGGCGGGTTCTCCCGGTCGCAGATCCAGCTGGTCAGCAGGAAATAAGGGAAATCGACGATGTGGTCGTAATGCAGGTGCGAGAGAAAGACGTTATCGACCGTCGTCGGGTCGACATGGGCGCGGATCATCTGCCGGGTCGTGTCGACGCCGCAATCGAACAGGTAATGGCGGCCCTCGACTGTAATCAGGATAGCCGAACCGCCGCGGTCGGGATCGGGCGCCGCCGCGCCGGAGCCGAGGATCAGAACGCGCATATCAAGCCTCCCCAGATATTGTGGTGTTCATTGTTCGGGGTGCCTCGCCAATCCCCATATTACTCTATTTAACATCCGTATTTCTTCCAAGTACAGCCCGCGCATTCTTGCCAGAACCCCACCACCGGCCTAGGTTACAGAGAGCGAGCCACATCAGCCCGAAAAGTTCCATGAACCCATGATCAAAGGCGAAACATTCGATTTTACCATTCCTGAGGATTTGAACCTCGGCTCCTTCATCCTGGATATCAATCTGGAGGAGGGGCGCGGCGCCAAGACGGCGCTTTATCACGGCGACGATATTTATACCTTCGATGATCTCTGGCGCCTGACCAACCGCATGGGCAACGTCTTGCGCGAGCTTGGCGTCGAGCCCGAAAACCGGGTTATGCTGGTGCTCGGCGATTCGCCGGCCTGGGTCGCCGCCTGGATCGCCACCATGAAAATCGGCGGCGTCGGCACCCACGCCTACACCTACTTGAACACCCACGACTACGAATATCTTCTCGAATTGGTGCGCCCCAAGGTGACCATCGTCGATGGCGCCACCCTGGCCCGGGTTCGTGAGGCCATGCAAGGCCGGCGGCGGCGGACGGCGTTGCTGGTCGCCGGACGGGTGGAAGTTGAGCTTGGTCCCGGCGAATTTGCCCTCGAAGAGATGCTGGCGGCGGCCAGCGATGAATTGGACCCCGAGCCCACCCATTGCAACGATCTGGCGTTTTGGAATTTTTCCAGCGGCACTACCGGCAAGCCCAAGGGGGTGCCGCACAAGCACCGGGACGGCTATGTCTCCTACCTGTCATCCGACCGGGTATTGCAGTACCAGGCCGATGACATCGTGCTGCGGGTGCCGAAGCTGTTTTTCCATTATTCGCGCGACAATTTGTTCTTTTCGCTGCGCAAGGGCGCCGCCTCGGTGGTGTTCGAGGAACGCTCCAGCACGGAGGGCGTCTTCGACCTGATCGCCAAGACCAAGCCGACGGTGCTGGTCAACGTGCCGAGCATGATGCGCGCCATGATCCAGACGCCGAAGGAGCAGCGCCCCGATATGTCGAGCCTGCGGCGCATCATGTCCTCGGGCGAGCCGTTGACGGCGCAGCTTTACCAGGAATGGCTGGATGATTTCGGCATCGAGGCGGTCAACCGCTTCGGCTCCGCCGAGGCCACCTTGGGTTATCTCAGCAATATGTCCGGCGCCGTGATGCCCGGCAGTTCGGGCAAGGTGGCGCCGCTGGTGACCCTGCGCCTGGTGGACGACGAGGGTAACGACGTTGAGCGCGGCGAGCCGGGGATCCTTCTGGTGCATTCCGAGGCTTCCGGCATTTATTACGAGCGCGAGCACGAGAAGTCCCTGGAAACATTTCCCGGCGGCGGCTGGGTCAATACCGGCGATATCTTCACCCAGGACGATGAGGATTATTTCTGGTATGTGAGCCGCGCCGACGACATGCTCAAAATCAGCGGTGTCTGGGTCGCGCCGATGGAGATCGAGCGCGGTATCCAAAATAATCCGATGGTCAATGAGGCCGCCGTCCTCGGCATCGACGACGCCGACGGATTGAAGCGGCTCCGCGCCTTCGTGGTGCTGGCCAACGGCGCCGCCGAAAACGAGGAAACCGCCGAGGCCTTGAAACGATACTGCAAGGAAACCCTTGCGCCGCATAAATTTCCGACCAGCATCGAGTTCCTCACCGATTTGCCGAAAACCGGGCATGGCAAGATCGACCGGCGCTTCTTGCGGGAAAATGCGGCCCCTTAAACGGCGCATGTTTCGTTGGAGGTGATCTAAATTGCTGCTCGGATTGCCCGATTTCGAAATCCTGTTTCCCGCCAGCGTCGGCGAAGCCAGCGCCATGCTGGCCGAGCACGGCATTGAGGCGAAACTGTTGGCCGGCGGCAGCGACCTGTTGATCGCCATGAAGCACAAGAAAAAACTGCCGCGCGTCCTGATCAACATCAAACGTATTCCGGGCTTGAAAGACATCAAGACCGACGCCGACGGAACCCTGGTGATCGGCGCCCTGGCGACCTCGGCGGACATCGCCGCCGCGCCCGATGTGCCGGAAGCCTCCTCGGCGCTACGCCAAGCCGCCGAAGTGCTCGGCACCACGCAAATCCGTAATATCGGCACCATCGGCGGCAATCTCGGCAACGCCTCGCCGTCGGCGGAATTCGCGCCGCCGCTGCTGTGCCTGGATGCGGGCCTCACCTGCGCCGGCCCCGATGGCGAACGCTTCCTGCCCCTGGACCAGTTTTTCTTGGGCCCCGGCAGATCCGCGCTCGGCCCCGCCGAGGTGATTACCGAAATCCGGGTGCCGCCGCCGCCCGCCGGCGCCGCCGATACATATGTCAAGCACAGCCTCCGGCGCATGGATGTGGCGATGGCCTCGGCGGCCATCTTGGCTGCGATGGATGGCGAACGGGCGGCGACGGTGCGCATCGCCCTCGGCGCCGTCGCGCCGACGCCGTTCCGGGCGCTCAAGGCCGAAGCCGTGCTATCGGGCCATCCCGTCACCGAGCAATTGATTGCCGCGGCCGCCGAGGCGGCCACCGATGAAAGCACCCCGATCGACGATATCAGGGGATATGCCGGATACCGCCGGGGTGTGGTTCGGGATTTGGTGGCGGCGGGGTTGCGCCAGGTTCTGGCGGCGGCCGGCGGCAACGAGAAGGCGAGCGCATGAAACACGATGTCCGACTGACGGTGAATGACGAAACCCGCGCCATGGCTGTGGAGCCCTGGCAGACGCTGCTGGACGTGCTGACCGAGGATTTCCGCCTGGCCCGCACCAAGGAGGGCTGCAGCGTCGGCGAATGCGGCGGCTGCAGCGTTGCCGTCGATGGCAAGATTATCAATTCCTGCCTGATGCTGGCCGTCGATGCCGACGGCGCCGAGATCGTCACCATGGAAAAGGCGGCCGCCGGCAATGAAGGCTTCGGCCAGGGGATGGAGGATTTCATCCATCCCGATGTCGAGGAACGGCGCGCCAACCACCGCCAGCCGCGGACGGGCGGCGCCGAAGAGGTGCATACCTTCTGCCATCTCTGCCCCGGCCATTGTTCGATGATCGCCATCGTCGAAGAGGGCAGGGTGGTGGATTTGGAACCGGAAATGGAAAGCGGCCTCTATGCCGAGCAGTGCGCTCTCAACAAGGGCCGCTTCACCATCCCCGAAGTTATGGGCCACAAGGACCGGCTGTTGTATCCGCAGAAACGCGTCGGTGAACGGGGCGCCGGCCAATGGCAGCGCATCAGCTGGGACGAGGCACTGGACACCATCGCCGCCAAGTTCAACCAGATCAAGGAAAGCCTCGGCCCCGAATCGGTGGCCTTCGGATTGGGCGAGCCCAAGGGCCTGGAATTCGCCTTCGCCCAGCGCCTGGCCACCGCCTTCGGCACGCCGAGCGTGGTCACCCCGGGATGGTCCTGCGGCATTCCGAAGGGCATGGCCGCCGCTTTCACCCTTGGCTCCGGCACCGTCTGCGACGACGATAACCTGGCCGAGCTTCTGGTCCTTTGGGGCAGCAACATGAACCAGACCACCGGCGGCATTCGGCGCGAGACGCTCGAAAAAGTGATCGAGGCCGGCGGCAAGCTGATCGTCGTCGATCCGCAGAAGAACGATATCGCCAAGCTCGCCGATCTTTGGATCCGCATCAAGCCGGGCAGCGACGGCGCCTTCGCCGCCGGCGTCCTCAAGGTGATCATCGAGGAACAGCTTTATGAGCCCGATATCGTCGCCGACTGGACGCTGGGTTTCGATAAGCTGAAGGCCGAATTGGCCACTGTGCCCCTGGACGAGGTCTCCGAACTGACCTGGGTGCCGGTGGAGCAAATTGAAGAGTTCGCGCGCACCTACGCCGCCGCCAAGCCCGCCGCCATGCAGTCGGGCAACGCCGTCGATCAACTGGTCAACAGCTTCCAGACCGGGCGTATCATTTCCATCATCCGCGCCATCTGCGGCAACGTGAACGTGCCGGGCGGCGATGTCTTCCTGAGCGCGCCGGCCTTCACCAGGCCCGGCAGTTTCTTCCTGCTCAGCAAGTATCCGAGGAACACCGAAAAAATCCTCGGCGATCAGTTCAAGTTCGCCCAGCGCTCGGCCTTCATCCCGCCGCATGTGCTGACCCGTGCGATCCTGGAAGAAGACCCGTGCCCGATCAAGGCGGCCATGTTCATCCTCTCCGACCCGGTGGTCAGCTACCCCAATTCGGCGGAAACCTTCGAAGCCTTGATGAAGCTGGATTTCATCGTCGTCTCCGAATTGTTCATGACCCCGACCACGGCGATCGCCGATATCGTGCTGCCGGCGGCCTGGGGCATGGAGCACGAGGAGCTCGGCTATTGGCCCGGCTGGTACGAGGAAATCCGCGCCCATCCGAAACTGACCGAGCCGCCCGGCGAATGCTGGCCGGATACCAAGATCATCAACGAACTGGCCAAGCGCCTCGGCCTCGGCGACGATTTCTGGGACGACGACGACGAAGCCCTCGATGAAATGCTGAAGCCGACCGGTATGACCTATGAAGAATTCAAGGGCAAACGCACCCTGAAACCGGCCAAGGAATTTAAGCGCCATGCCTACAAGACGCCGTCCAAGAAAATCGAGATTTATTCCGAGCGGCTCGAAGACATCGGTTATGCGCCGATGCCGACCTGGGCCGATCTCCGCCAAGGCTCCGAAGCCGATCCCGACTATCCGCTCCTGATGACCAACGCCAAGGAAGAAGCTTACATGCTGTCCGGCTTCAAGGCGGTCGCCTCGGTGCGCATCATCCGGCCCGACCCGATGGTCGAGATGCACCCCAAGATGGCCGACAAGCTGGGCCTGACCGAGGGCGAATGGGTGGTCATCGAAACCCGCGAGGGATCGATCAGGCAGCGCCTGTCGCTCAACCGCAACCTCGACCGCCGTGTCGTCGTCGCCGCCTTCGGCTGGTGGTTCCCGGAACTTACCGAGGACGGCTATGGCTGGCGGGACAGCAACCTCAACATGCTGACCCCCTCCGGCCCCGACTACGACCCCTCCACCGGCGGTATCACCTTGCGCGGCGTGCCATGTAGGGTAAGGGCGGAGTAGGGGGCGTGAGGCAGGCCAGGCATCAGGGCGGGTTATAAACCCGCCCCTACACGAAATTGGTGGGTGATTTAATTTATCCGTAGGGGCGGGTTTCAAACCCGCCCGCGCCGCGCATTTCTTGCCCCTTCTTTAATCTTCTCACCGTCTCACTGTCTCTGTGGTGATTTTTTTCTTACAATCTTTCTAAAATGCGACACTTTTCCGAAAATCGACCATACCGTTTCATCACTATTCCTAACGCTTCCTAACGCTTCCTACCGCTTTATACTTGTCCCCAACCAGACTGGGCCGATGATGCGCGCATACGGATACCAGCCACGACCACGGCACCGCCGCGCGTGGGATAAAATCCGCCTATTCACAATGTTCAAGAGCGCTGTCTGTTATTTAGAACGAAGCACGAACTCCGCAAGGGGGAAATGCGCGTGTGTGCGATGTGCTCTCTCGCTAATTGGGGACAGCACCGATCCCTAATTAGCGGACAATCTGGGTCGTTAATTTCACCATGTTACTTTCCCTTTTTTAGGGCCAATTTGATGATTTTATAAGATAAAATTAAAATATTATGAAATATAAATGCAAAAATAACAAATATTATTACAATAAATACCCCATAATCTTGTAAAAATTTATCAACTAAATCTAATATATAAAGAATAAGTAATGAAATTAATCCAGTAATTAGAGTTGGATTATACCAATTATTATTTAATCCTAGTAGTTTTTCCAACATTTCGACAATTTTATGCATTGGCTTATTATCCATTTGGAATTTCTAATTTTGAAATTTATTAGTGTTATATTCCAGAGTGGTCGCCGTTGGGTCCGAGCAAGTTCGACGGGTGCATAATATATGTCCGAGCGTGGCTCACGCCCGGCTGGCCGACCATGCCAGCCCCAGCCGGGCTGCGTCCCCCTTACCCTATAAGTATCGCCGCCCGCCCCGTCACCGCGCCCTGTTCGACCAATGCGTGGATGGTTTCGGCTTCGTCCATGCCGCGGATATCCGAGACCAGGGGCCAGACTTCGCCGCGGGCCACCAGTTCCAGGGACTGGTACATTTCGGACTTGCTCACATAGCGGCTGCCGAGGAGGTCGAGTTCCTTGACCAGCATCTGCATGGCGTCGGCTTCGAAGGTCTGGCCGGAGCCGCCCAAGGTCACCATGCGGCCCCTGACGCCGAGGCCGCCGACGGCTTGTTCCAAGGTCACCGCGGCGGAGACGTAATCGATGGCGACATCGACGCCGTTTCCATCGGTCAGATCCATCAATGCCTCGATAACCTTTCCGTCCGACGCATCGACCACTTCCGAGGCGCCGGCCTGGCGGCAGGCCTCGAACTTTTCCGAAACCGTGTCGACGGCGATCACCCGCGCCCCGGCCCAGGCCGACAGCATCACCTGGTGGATGCCGAGGCCGCCGCCGGCGCCGAACACGGCGACCGTTTCGCCGGGCTTGGTCCGCGTCCGCTTGTTGACCTTGAACGGGGTCGCGATGGCATCGGAGATGACGCCGACCTCGGCGGGGGGGTTCTTGTAATCGAGGCCATCGGGCAGGACCATGAAATTCTGCGCCGGTAATTTAATGAATTCGGCATAGCCGCCGTCGCATTCCTTGCCGACATTGCCTTTCAGGTTCTCGCACAAGGGTTCCTGGTTGGCCAGGCAGCGCGGGCAATGGCCGCAATTCAAATAGTAATAGGCGGTCACCGGATCGCCGATTTTGACGTTGCTCACGCCGGGCCCGATCTCGACGATCTCGGCGGTGATCTCGTGGCCGATGATGCGCGGCGTTTCGATCTTGGCGCGGCCGATCTTGTAATGCTGGATGGTCAGGCCGGCGCCGCAGGCCAGGACCCTGGCCACCGCTTCGCCCGGCCCGGCCACCGGGTCCGGCACCTCTTTCAACACAAACGGCGTGTTCTGTTCCTCGAGGACCAGGGCTTTCATCGGCTCAATCCTTGAATATGGAATTGGCCGCCTTCAACAGCAGCGTCCGGTTGACGCCGTCCGAATGCAGGAAGGCGGCGGCGTCGCGCATCAGCTTTTCCATGCCGATGTCCTTCATGAAGCCCGACCCGCCGTGGATTTCCGATGCCCAGGTGGCGATCTGCCAGGCGGCTTGCGAGGCATAGACCTTGGGCAATGCGCCGAGGGCCGGATCCCAGGCGACGCTATCGCGGTTATCGGCCATCCAGGTGGCTTTCCGGATATAGGTGCGCGCCACGTCGATCATCATGTGCATTTCGGCAAGCTGCGAGCGGATGCCGTCATGTTCGATCAGCAGCTTGCCGCCCTGATTGCGGGTTTTCGCCCATTCGACCGAGCGGTCGTAAGCGGTCTGCGCGTTGCCGAGGACGGTGGCGGCGGCGTAGGCATTGGAAGCGGGCAGGAAATCCACCAGCACCTGGAAGCCCTTGCCGGGCTCGCCGATGACATCTTCGTCGGGAATGAAGCAATCGGTGAATATCAATTCGGCGTTGTTGGCCAGCCGCTCACCCATCTTGTCGTGGACGCGGCCGATGGTGAAGCCGGGCGTGTCACGCTTGACGATGAAGCAGGTGCTGCCTTCCTGCAGCGGCTTGCCCTTTTCGGTCTGCACGAACAGCATGTAGACGCAGGCCCGGTTGCCGTTGGAAATGAAATGCTTCATGCCGTTGACGATCCAGCCGCCGTCGGTTTTTTCGGCCTTTGACGTAAATGACCAGTCGCCGGGAACGAAATAGTTGGAGGCGGTTTCGGGCTCGGTGATGCCGATCGCCAGCAGGCCGCGCGGATCATCACGAAAGCCGGGGATAAAACGCTCCTGCTGGTCCTGGGTCAGGGCGACCTGAAGGATCTGCGCTATTTTCAGGGTCTGTGTCATGATCACCGAGACACCGATATCGCCCTTCGCCAATTCTTCCACCACCATGCCGGTGGTCACCGAATCGGCGCCGATGCCGCCCCATTTTTCCGCGAGCGTCATGGTGCGGATGCCGGCGGCGTCGGCCTTTTCCACGATGTCCCAGGAAAAGCTGTCTTCCGGGTCGGTGTTGCGGTCGAGATCGGCGGCCACCGGGACCACCACCTCTTCGGTAAAGCGACGCACCGTATCCAGGATCGCTTCCTGAAATTCATTGACAATAAACGGATCGCTCATATCCCCCTCCTGTTGCAACCGTGCTGGCGGCAATCAATTAATCAGATCGGGCATGACTTGGAAAGACGCCTGCCGTTAGCCCGGCCACGCCGGCGGCCTTTTTTTGAGTCAACAGGCCGGCAAACGGTCAATCTTCATTTAGATACTTGATTTGGTCGGACAATGCGCTTGCAGGTTGACGCAAGTCATAGACGGTTGACACGGGCATCATTTTAGATGGTCTTGTGCCGGCCAAACTTACGGGAACCGATCCATGCAAGTCTGCGGACATCGCCCGATCTCTGGTGAATGCCCAGAGCCGGTTTTTGCGTCAGAAATTTCGATTCCCGCTGAAACAAATATTTCCGAAGCTATCCGAAAAATATTTCAATCTTCGTTCCAACACGCGATGGCAAATCTTCCAGTTTATTTGCAAACCGGACATATTGAATCAGTTCACCAGTTGCGCGTTGGCCTAAGGCGATTCCGCGCCGGCATGTCTGCATTTTCGCCGATCCTTGATTTGAAACGCCCGGCCGGGCTGACGATGCAGATGAAGTTGATTTTTGATGACCTCGGTCCTATTCGCGATGCAGATGTGTTTCTTGATGAAACTTTAGAGGCAATTTTGAAGTTGGGTTTGCCGTCTTCCTATGAAGCGATGCTTCGCGAAGAAATAACCGACTATCGACAGAAAAAATATGAAGCTGTAAAAAAAACGCTCGAAAGCACGCGGTTCGAACGGTTTATCGTCGATATGAATGCCTGGATTGACAGCGATCAGTGGTTTCGTTTCGAGCGCCCAATTGATCAGCTCATACGCCAAAGGTCGATCGGTACATTTGCCGAGAGCCGCTTGGCGGATATGAATTTAAAACTTCTGAAATTGGGTGGCCGCGCCGAAAACGGAAACCTGGACGACTGGCACCGACTAAGAATAATGACCAAAAAAATCCGTTATGCCAGCGAGCCGCTTCTGAGTATCGTCGGCGGCAAACAAAGCCGGAAATACACAAAGAGCCTGTCTCGCTTGCAGCAAACCCTCGGAAAAATAAACGACCTCAACAGTATCAGCCGGTTTTTGCATGATGTGGCGGAAAATTTGGATCGCCGAAAAGCGTCCGAGTTTAAAGAAGCTTCCGCATTTTGTATCGGATGGGGGGCGGCTAGCGCCGATGCTGCCGTGGCGGAGCTTTTGCCGTCCTGGCATAAATTCAGTAAAACTGCCGAGGACATTTGGAGCTAAAAGCTGATGGCGTCAACGATTTGTGTGATAAATGTGAAAGGTGGTTGCGGTAAAACCACCGTCGCAACTCATTTGGCGGCGGCCTTGTCTAGTTCTGGGCTAAAGACCGCGCTTGCAGATTGGGATCGTTATCGTGGCGCGACCCATTGGATTAAACTGCGCCCAAAGGAAGCGGTAAAAATCGAATTGGCGGATTGGCGCAAGTCATTCGGCGCGGTTCCAAAAGGCGTTCAGCGCGTCGTCATTGACTGCCCTGCTTCATTGAAAAGCAAGCGTGTGCGTGAAGTCGCCGAGGAAGCCGACATCATTGTCGTTCCGATCCTGCCTTCCGTCTTTGATGAATACGCGACAAAACTCTTTCTACGGGATTTGGAAGACATAAAAAAAATTCGCAAAAGGCGAAAAAAGGTTTTGCTGATCGGCAATAGATACCGAGCAAATTCTCTCGCCGGCCGTAGATTGACGGAAAATTTGAGTGATCTGGGTCATCCGGCAAATCACCAAATAAGTGAGCGAAGTGTCTACCCGCAACTTGCCGCCCTGGGTTTGACAGTTTTCGATTTAGAAACAAAATCAATGATTGAACGTCAGATGGAATGGTTGCCGCTGATTCAGGAGATCGAAACAGCCATTCAATTGCCGTTTGCAAAGCCGCAACGTCCGAAAAAATCAAAAAAATCAAAAAAATCGAGGAAATCGAAGAAATCGAAGAAATAGAGATTTAGTCAGGAGGGGACATCGAGACTGAGGGAACGGCACGCCATTTTGAAACAGTACAATGCCGTCGGGTGGGAGTTGTCCACCGCACCAATTCCGGACATTAGCCCTCCGGCAACCCGGCCTTGCGCAGGCCGTCGAGATAATGATCGCGATGCGGACCATCGGTGGTCGCAAACATCTGCTTCACGGCGGATATTGAAATATCCGGATTAAAGCCTAGGAGACCGGCCAGCGACGATTTGGCTTCGCGATCACGACCCAGGTGCGCCAAGGCCGATGTCAAATGCGCCCGGACCTGCCACGGAAAATGAGGATGTTGCAGGGTTTTTTGAGCCCATTCGACGCTCTCCTCATGGCGTTCCAGGAATATCAGTGTAATCGCCATGCCGGAAAAGAAGACCGCCGCGAGAGTGTCACGGGGGCTTAATTTTATGGCCAAACGAAGGTTTTCCAATCCGTCTTCCGGCGAACCCGACAGAGACTGCGAGAATCCCAACCAGCCATAGGTTTGAGCGGCGCTTGGATTAAGCTGGATCGCCACGTTGTATTCGGCAATTGCGGCCACGTGGTCCTTGTCATGGTAATGACTAAATCCGAGAGTGACGTGCGCTTGCGCGACCTCGGGCGCCAATTCAACGGCTCTGCGCGCGAGGGTTCGGCCATACTCTCGATCATACTCGATAAAGCCATAATACATCCCCCAAGAATAGCATTCGGCCAAACCGACGTGCGGGTAGATAAAATTCGGATCCAACTCGATTGCCTTGGAAAATAATTCGATGGCTTTTTCGTAGTCGTCTTTGGTGATGCGAAAGTAGTGCCACAGCCCACGCTGGTACAGTTCCCAGGCACCTAGATCATTGGCTGGTTTCCTGCGCGCCCGTTCGATTTCGGATCTCGTAAGTTCGGGTTCAATGGCACCAACCACGGATAGCGTAATCTCGTCCTGAACGGCGAAAATGTCTTCCAGTTCACGGTCATATTTTTGCGCCCACAAATGGTTTCCGGTTTCGCCGTCGATCAACTGAGCCGAGATACGAACTTTGTTGCCAGCCTTTCTAATACTTCCCTCAAGGACGTAGCGTGCCCCTAATTCTTCCGCCACTTTACGAATATCGGGAGATTGACCTTTATAGAAAAAACTAGAATTTCGGGCGACGACAAAGAATTGCCGCATATGGCTCAAGGCTGAGATGATGTCTTCCGCCACACCGTCACTGAAATACTCCTGCTCCGGATCGGCGGATAGATTTTCAAACGGCAGGACCGCGATGGAAGGCTTGTCAACGCTTGAAACGGGCGCCGGCGCACCGACCACGTTGCTGTCTTCGGCGATTGCCGCCACGAAACGGAATCCCCTGCGGGGGAAGGTTTTGATCACGGCCTGCGTCTTGCCGTCATCATCAACGGCGCGCCGGGCAAGATTGACGGCCGATGTGATCGCCGCGTCGGAAACGATGCGCCCGTCCCAGACATGCTCGATCAGATCGTCCTTGCTGACCACGCGGTCCCGGTTTTGAACGAGGAATTGCAAAAGCCCGAAGACCTGGGGTTCAAGGGGAACGGGCTCGCCTTCTTTGGCAAGAATATATCCGTCCGTATCCAGGGCGTACTCGTCAAATCTAAAGATCAAAGGTTTTCTTAGCCCCCCACGAGAAATTAAGAGGTTTTCTCGATACTTCCCAATAAAACCCTCAAGCGAAGCCAGACCAGTTTGCCTATTGTCATTTCATCATGCAATAGCGGATCAAAAGGCAATGGAGACGAAAATGTTTGATGAAAGAGACCTGGACCACCGGTTGTATGGATGGAAAACCCCCATCGAAGAACAGCCGACGCCCCTGTTTGAACTAATAGAAACGAGCCGGAGAGTCGGCAACCGTGAACGCAATAAGGCCGTTGATGAGACTCTCGCTAAATGGATCGGCAAACTGAAGAATATCAGCGGAGAAAGGGTTGATCCCGTGGTCAACGCGGCCGGATAGCACTCATTCCGGAAAAACCGGGAACGTCCGCGTTGACGTTCCGAGCAGTTCGCCCGGGCGCGGGCGTACAAATTTAGCTAACTGGAGGTATAGAAAATGCGAAATGCATTGATTGGCTTGTTGATTATGGGGAGCGTCGCGCTTTCCGGAACGGTATTGGCGGCTGAAGAGAAGTGGAAAGACGGAGTCCTCTTTGTCGGTGAAAAGATTGCATCTCTCGAGGGTCACACGGCTTATAAAATCGTTTTCGGTTTGAAGCCGGGCAAATGCACCGGCGACATCGTGTCGGTCAGTGAGTGGCTAAAAATGCGGGAAGGCACCCTGATTCAAACCTATCCCGGCAAAGGCGACGTCAAACGGGTGCGAGGAGATGAGTGGTATCAACCGAACGGCACAAAAGTGAAAGTGTGCAATCGGAGCGGCCAAAAGGCTGTTCTGGTGGGCGTGCAATTCCGGCCGGAATAAGATTTCGCGTGGCGATCCTGCGCCATTTCGAGGCAAGCGGCCGATAGTTCCGGGCGCTTGTTTCGGCGGAGGGCAGCATCCCCGACCTTAGCCGATCTAGGTTGAACCGAGTTAAACTACTCAGCACCTCCTTGAATTTGATCGGCCGCACCGTTGACATTCCACCCGTTCCACATTGGCGCCGGGACCAAATCCAAATGTGGCGTCGATCACTTTGTAATCGTGCCATCCCAACCAACAAAGCAGACGACCCGAATGACTGTTGGAAATTTCATTCACGTCGTCAGAAATGTTGGATTTTTCGATTGCTCCCGTATCATTGTCCGACTGAGAGTTCTGGATGTCATCTGGCCGTTGCGGTTCCTGGCGATCGGTCATAGTCTGTAGATTAAATCGCGACTGCATTTGTGTCTACGACGGCGCATCGCCGGATTAAGGCCGGATTTTATAATGGCGGTTCCCGAAAAAACTTGGATAGTCGTCGCTCAGACGGACATTATCGCCCGAAAACTGCTGCCGGGTCACTTTGAGGTTTACGAAGTTGAGACCGTTGTGGGGGAATTTGACGGCACGACGGGGATCATCGGCTGGCTGGAAGGTAATGTGAATTTATAGAGTGAGATTGATCGGCGTGGTTTTGAGATAATAATTGTTCACACAGCTTGGTCCATCCAACGCCAGTTATCCGTCAATTTGCACTTTTGGCAAATGCGCTCCCCCACGTGCTCGGACGGGAATATCTTGCCGCAGCCAAGACATTTACGCTGCTTTCGTTCATATTGAAATTCGGGTTCCGGTTTTAATTTCGATGGATTAGCCATAGGAAAAACCGTCCTCACGAAGTCATAAACCAAAACGCTGTTATCTGGCCCCAATTTGGTTTGCATTCCGTTTTTCGAATGCCACGGGGGCCTAACTTTATTCTCCAAGAATATAGCGAAAACGGGCTGGTGCTAGGCCATTTATTCATTGACGCGCCGGAAGGCTGTGGCTGCGTTTCACGGCCGTGTCGGCCGGGCGCCGGTTTTTGGCCGCCGCCGCGTCAACATATGTATAGACGACCTCGTCGAAATCGCCGTAAAGCAGGCGCAGATATTCCTCGGGTTGGTTTGGGCAGGCTATGTTATCGCCGAGAAATTCGATGGTCGAAGTCGGTAGCACGATCTCCCGCGGCACTCCATAGCCGCCACTCTCGGTCGAAGGCATGGCGCCCTTGCGAATATTTCTTTCGAGCACAGGCCTGTCATTGCTTACAAAATGCCGGTAAAAGGCAAGGTCAAGCCGAATTTCCCCGCGCATGCGATTGCGTTCCCAGCAGAACGGCCATACCTGCGGCGGATCGTATGAGATGGAGATGAACCCTTTATTCTTGAAGACATCGAGGTAATAGCCTTCCCGCGCACAGCACTCCGCAAGCCCGGTCGCCAACGCGTTAAAAGTCTTTCCGCTGTCAAGCACAACCGAGAGATCGATGTCGTCCTCCCAGGCGATTAACCTGCCGTTCTCCCGCACTGCTCCCAGTAAGTTACCACCCTCAAGCCAATGAACGACCCCCATGTCTCTGAGGCGGGAAGCGACATAGTGGCAAAGCTCCGCCATATGCTCGCGGCAGCATGGCGCTGTATTGAGGCCGAGACGATTGACGTAGAAGTTAAACGGGCAGGGAAGTGTCTCCTTGCCGCAGCCGCGCCAGTAGACGGCGCCATCGGAGAGCACCAATTCGTGGATGCCGTGTTGCCTTGCAAAGCCTTCGAGATCACCTTTCGCTTGAGCCTTTAGGACCGAAAGGTCGTGACCGCCAATCGGGTAAAGTCGTCGTCGGTCGTTCGGGCGGTGCCGTAAAAACCACGCCAGTTCAATCGCCATAGCGGCAGTCAGAACCCCTTGCAGCTTGACACTGGGGACGGCGTAGGCGGCGGCGATGGCAGGTGCGAGCATCCACAGACCCGCGTAATCTCCGTGGTTGGCTAGGAATTCAACAACGGGCCGGGCTCCCGAAGGGAAATCGATAGCGGGAGCGGCGATGATGCCGAACAACACGGCAATAAATCCAGCCGTAACCGCGAGCGCCGCCGGGTCGAGACCGTCGCGCGACACCGACACATAGCTCACTGTGATGGTCACCAGCCCCGCCGTTGTGAGTGACATCGGCAAGGTGGGGGAACGCCAGTTCCGCGGATATCTCAAGAGACGGACAAATGACAGATAAGTCACCGCATAGAGCGCCACGGCGATCACGAAGCTGATCGTCAGATCAACGGATGACACTTCAGCTGACATTTCTCAGAGAACCTTTAGTTCGGCTCCAACCCTGGCCAAATCCCTCCTTCTTTGGAGGTGTTTGTCTCTGTAGTCTTCTGAATTGGATGATAACACTTCGGACGAGAAAACTGAAATCTCGCTTTCGGCGAATACGATTTGAGGGATATCAGGGAAATGTCGGATTGATGGCGGGCGCCAACACCCTCAAACCAGCACTTGTATCGAGCCGAACGCAGGCTTGGTATAAGTTGAATGAAAGTTGTCGTTTGTATATATTGCTCTTGTGGATACCTTTCTTGATGATGGGGCCGTTGCGGTCTAGCAGGCGAACGCAGCGGCCCTTTTCAATTCCTGAAAGGTTGTCAGCGGTGGTGGCCGATAAAGCATAGGTGCCCAATGCTGCCATTATCCATTTTCAACTTTGAGCACAACATTTGTACCAGCTTCCAGGGCACGTGCTGTTTTTGATTTAGTTGCAAGTGATGTTTTGAGCGCTGCTTGAAGGGCTCGTTCAATATTGCCGGGATAATTAGAACTATTTTGTAATGTATCCACACACCTTGGCTATCTAGTATTTCAATCAACACTTTTTTTGTCATCGTCTCCTTCCTCGGACAAAATATCCGGTTCCCTAAACTTCCTTGTCTGAGGCTTCTTTCGCCAGGCGAAGTGCCTTGAGGCGCGCCCTCTTTTCCGCTCTCTCCTGCTCGTCTTTTTCCCTTTTAGTCTGAAACCGCTGGGACTTCTTCTGGCTTGCGGTGAACTGCTCCTCAGCAATCGATTTTACTGATCTCGGCATTAAGCTAACCCTCTGCTTCGAGTTGAGACCTCACGGGCGAATAATGTACTTCCGGGAGCGCGGGCAGAACCATTTTAAGGCCCATGCGCAGGGTCGGCAACTGCACGGCTCGCTCCGGGTCAAAACCGGTCATTCAGCGTCAATTCCCGGGAGGTCCGCTTTCGAGACAAGCGGCCGATATTTCCGGGCGCTTGTTTCGGCGGCTGCCACACCATTAACCGCGCCGGTAGTCGCGTCGCGTGGGGCCGGTGAACAATTGCCGCGGGCGGCCGATTTTCTGCACCGGTTCCTGGATCATTTCATTCCATTGGGCGATCCATCCGGCGGTCCGCGCCACCGCGAAAATCACCGTGAACATGGATACCGGAATGCCCATCGCCTGATAGATGATCCCCGAATAGAAATCAACGTTCGGAAACAGCTTCTTGTCGACGAAATACTCGTCCTCGAGGGCGATGCGTTCCAACTCCATGGCCAGTTCCAAAAGAGGTTCGTTGTCGACGCCCAGTTCCCCGAGCACCTCGTGGCAACTCTCCCTGAGGATGGCGGCGCGCGGATCATAATTCTTGTAGACCCGGTGGCCAAAGCCCATCAGCCGGAAGCTGTCCTCTTTATCCTTGGCCCGCTTGATGTATTCGGGCACCCGGTCCTTGTTGCCGATTTCCTTGAGCATGTTGAGCACCGCCTCGTTGGCGCCGCCGTGAGAGGGGCCCCAGAGCGAGGCGATCCCGGCGGCGATACAGGCAAAGGGGTTGGCCTGGGACGAGCCGGCGAGACGCACGGTCGAGGTCGAGGCGTTCTGTTCGTGATCGGCATGCAGGATCAGTACCCGGTCCATCGCCCGCGCCAGGGTCGGGCTGACCTGGTAATCCTCACACGGATTGGAAAACATCATATGCAGGAAATTTTCGGCGAAATCGAGGTCGTTGCGCGGATACATGAAAGGCTGGCCGAGAGCATACTTATAGGCGTAGGCGGCGACCGTCGGCATTTTGGCGATCAGCCGATAGATGGCCAATCTACGGTAGTCGGGACTGCCGATATCCAGGCTGTCATGATAGAAGGCCGACAAGGCACCGACAACGCCGCACATGATCGCCATCGGATGGGAATCGCGGCGGAAGCCCGAAAAGAAATGATTGAGCTTCTCATGGAGCATGGTGTGATAGGTGATGCCTTCGACGAATTCCCGTTTTTGCTCAGGCTCGGGCAGTTCGCCATTGAGCAGCAGATAGCACACTTCCAGGTAATCGGAATTGGCGGCCAGCTGCTCGATGGGATAACCGCGATGCAGCAGGATGCCGTTTTCACCGTCGATAAAGGTGATCGTCGATTCACAACTCGCCGTCGAGGTGTAACCGGGATCGAAGGTGAATAATCCGGTTTCCGCATAGAGCCGGCGCACGTCGATGACATCGGGCCCCATGGTGCCGGTCAACAACGGTTGTTCCCAGCTTTTGCCGGTCCGGTTATCGATCAGGGTAACCGTGGCATTTTCGTCCGACGCTTTCTTTTTGGGCATGATCCCCTCCAAAAAAAGACAACAAGACTTGTCCTCGGTTGCATTCAATAAAAACAACCGATTCCGTCCACAGCGTTCAAATTCTATACTCGAATTTCTAGCGGCATTTCCCCGACATGGCATTGATCCACGCTGGCTAACCTCAATAAAGCGCCCGAAACTTGGAAAATATCACTGATTACGAAGGTCAAAGGGTCACTATGAAACATCTGGCGCCTGCCCCGGACGGCCCGCTCCGGGTCAAACCCGGTCATTCAACGTCAATTCCCGGGGGCCGCTTTCGGGGGCGGAGCAGACATTGAAATTACGCGCCGAAAGGTCCGTTTTCCACTCGAAAGATGCTATGAGGCTGAAGGATGCGGACATTGGAACAATCAGGCCACGCCAACCGCCGCCATGGCTTTTGCCATATTGCGCGCCGACCGCGAAAGGGCCTTCTTGACCTCCCCACCAAACATGTGACGCATAAGGCCAAAGTTCATGTTGGCAACGCGGACCTCGCCCGACGAGGTTTCGTAAACGGCGACCCCGGTAGGCATCATCACCAACATAGGTTTATTGGCATCATCCCTGGTGATGTCGATCCCCGCCTTCGTGCTACAATAATAGACGATGGTCGCCCGACGCATCTCGGGCCGGCCCTCATGATGGTAGTGGCCCTGCAAATCGAGGACCTGGGGCACCGTCCAATCGTTCTCGCTCGCCGCCTCCTGAACCTTGGTGACGGTATCTGCGAAGTCGAACCGACTCGACCGTGACTCCAACATCATCTTGGTCATAAGACTCATGATCACCTCCTGCCCGTGGCTTGAAATATATACCCCGATCCCCTCTGGTTTCCGAGTCCCGCATCGCCATCATGTCCTTTCGGACAAAATGCCAGATGATCAGATTGAGAATTCCGAGGATCAGGAGCAAAGAAAAAATCCATTTCAGATAGCATGGCAGCACCCTTCAACCGCATGCGGGGTAAGCACCACTAATTGAAAGAGGGAATCGGATTATTTGCTATGCTTTTAGACAACTCCGGGCCGATTTGGTGAGGGGGAAATGGGGAAGGAAACGGTAATTCAGGATATTCCCAGGCAAGAACTAAAGGTCCGCTCCGGGTCAAACCCGGTCATTCAGCGTCAATTCCCGGTGGCCGCTTTCGGGGGCGGAGCCGACATTGAAATTACGCGCCGGAAGGTCCGCTTTCCACTTGAAAGCGGACATCGGCCGCGGTTCCGCATATCGCTGGTTGTGGTACGATTTGGACCCGTTCCACTATTGCCCTATAATCAGCGGGCGTAGCATTCAAATAGACATTCATATTAAACACTGGGAGGACCAAATAATGTTAGAACGAACACGCAGTTTATTTTCTAAGCATGGCAAATACATTTTGTCCCGCGGTGCAGCGTCGTTGCCCGTAATGGTGTTGTTGGCGGTTGCCGCGCCCGACGCCAACGCCCAATCGGCGAAATTCGAGTTCGGTGTTCTCGGCGATACGGACTACTCATTAAAAAAGGAAAAGGAACTTCCCAAAGTTATTGCCGAGATGAACAAGGCAAATCTGTCTTTCGTTGTTCATGTCGGCGACTTCGAAGCCGATCCCCGCCCTTACGGTCGCGCGCCAACAAAGATATCGATGCCCTGCGTCGAGGAAAATTTCAAAAGGGTGCGGGCGGTATTCCAGACATCCAAACATCCGTTAATTCTGACGCCGGGCGATAACGACTGGACCGACTGCAGCAAATTGAAGGCGCGGAAAGTCAAACCTTTGGATGCGCTCGCTATGATACGCACCATGTTTTACCCGAAGGGAAAATCGCTGGGGCAAAATCCGATGCCGGTCGTCAGCCAGTCGAACGACTCGGGTTTCGCTAAATTTGTCGAAAATTTGACCTGGTCCAAGGGCGGCGTGACATTTGCGACGGTGCACATGGTCGGCAGCAACAACAATATGGGGAAGAAACCCAAACCCCGCGCCGAATACGGCATGGGTGAAGAAAGCCTTTGCCAAGGCCAGGTCGGATAATAGCTTAGGGCTCGTACTACTCACCCAGGCCAGTCCTGCTTTTGAGAGTAATTGGAAAGGTATCGCGCTCCGGCGATATTTTCGGCCCCTCGCCCCATTGAGCGTAAAGTCGCCCAAAAAACCAAATCCAAAACGAGCCGGATATGACGAATTTCATCAGGTGCTGTTGGCGGAATTAGAGACTTATAAAAAGCCGACCCTGTTGATGCACGGCGATAACCACCATGTCAAAATCGATAAGCCCTTGTTCAATCCGAGGACCAAACTCTTCGTCCCCAACTTCACCCGCGTCGAAACCTTCGGCGACCCCACCACCGGTTGGATACACGTTCTCGTCGACCCCAAGGATCGGGATTTATTTACCTTCAAACCAAGGCAATATATACCTGACTGATCAATCAATTCTCATGCAATGTGGCGGCCTTCGTGCCGCCACAATCCTTGCCGATTAAGCCATCGCCATGCCATCGGGTGTGAACCGTCCACGGTATCGGAAGCGGACATCAAAATCGGCGACGCGGATTTTGTGCTTTTGACTTCCGCTTATCTGAATGAGGCGAGTGGCAAATGGCCGGACAAAAAAATGCGGAGTATTCTATTGAAGGCGGCCGGTTGTTCCATGTTGCTGAGATGCCCGGCATCGTCAATCACCTCCATCCGCGCATCTGGAATTTTTTCCAGCATCGCCTTACCAATCGACGGCGGCGTCAGTTTGTCGTGCTCACCGAAAATTAGCTGAACCGGCACATCAATATCGGAGAGACCGCCGCTGGCTTCAAATTCTACCGTTGCCGCGATGGTTTTGAGATAAGAATCGACATGAATGTCCAGCAGACTTTGATAAAGCTGATCCCGGGCTCGCTGACTGCAATTCGGTCCGACCAGGGAATCAATCAAGACAGGTGCCAGATCGGCGGGCGACTTGCCTTCCTTCAACGGCTTTTGCCTCAAGTCAATAAATTCCCGCTGTTTTTCCGGACTAAGAGCCGTTTGATAACTGTAAAAACAATCACACAAGGTAAGCGTCGCTACCCTTTCCCGATAACCGGGGAAAAAGTCCATTAGAATCCGGGCGCCCATCGATAGGCCGATCAGGTGCGCTTTTTCAATGTCGCGGGCGTCGAGAAGTCGGGCTAGATCGTGGCTGAAATCACTGAAATAAAGCGGTCCTTCATAGTCATCGGATTTGCCATAACCCCGCGCATCCCAAGAGATCGCCGTGCACATCTCCGACAATGCCAGAACCTGATCCGTCCAGCTTGACCGATTGCCGCCGATGCCATGCAGAAATATCGCCGGCGGACCCTCGCCGATTTCATCGAATCCAATTGCCGGAGTGCCGTCTACCCAATGCTGAGTAATTTCCGACCTTCCCATCAGACCAAAGCTACCGGCAATTTTTTGGCTCTCACACGACCTGTCTCGAAACTATTCTGAAGACGATTTGTCCATTCTGCTTCAACATTTTCTCTCGGAATGTTCTACCATCCTGTTCAACCAGAGGTCATATCTATATTTCAGAACATCATAAAGCCATACCACTATTTAGCTCTTAGCGCAGGTGACATAAAATGGAAAAAGTTCAGTTGCACCTTTATGTTTATTACTCAATACCAAGGTCCAAGGCATAGATTGTCTAACCATGGTTTGAGGACCATGACCATAATTCAGGTCGACCTAACGATCCGAAGGGGGACTCGGCAATGGATTGGAACGTCATCGACTGGCTCGATCTGGTGCTGCGCTGGTTTCATGTGATGGGGGGAATTTCCTGGATCGGCGGTTCGCTCTATCTCCTGTGGCTCGACCGGATATTCTCAAGTCCCGAGCGGGCCGCCAAGGACGAGCGCGGTGAACCATGGCTAATCGACCAGGTCGGTTCTCTGCTCGTCGAGAAGCTCAAGCTCGGTCCCGACGGGCTTGCCAAAACACATATCTGGTTCAAGCGCGAGACAACGCTCGCCTGGGTGAGCGGGGTCTTGCTCCTGGCCATGGTTGCCTACCTGCCGGGCGGCGGCCTCCTTACCGATGCGGGCGGACAGCCCATAGATGCCCTGGTGGCAACCGGCATCATCGCCGCGCTGCTCGTTTTGTCCTGGGGCTGCTACGATCTGCTGTGGCGTACGACGCTAAGCGGACGGCCCGTGGTGCTGGCGATCATTTCATACGCGATATTCGTGGCGCTGGCCTGGAGCCTCACCCAGATTTTCTCGGGCCGGGCGGTGTTCATCCTTCTCGGTGCGGTTCTTGGCACCCTCATGATGGGCAACGTATGGTTTAGAATTCTGCCCGCCTTGAAAGAGATGGGCGAGGCGCGCGCCGAGGGCCGCCCCGCCGATGCCAAAGTGTGCTCGCCGGCCTGGGTCCGGTCTACGCACAACAGCTATCTGATCTTTCCGACCGTCGTCCTGATGCTCAGCAACCATTACCCGCTGATCACCAGCCATCGGCTCAACTGGATCGTTCTATGCCTGCTGGCGGCGGCATTTGTCGGGGCGCGGCACCTGGTCGTCAGCGGCCGGGCCGGCCTGTGGGCGTTGTATTCGGCCGTCGCCGCGCTCGGCGTCGCCGTTTTCCTGATTGGGGCGGGGCAATCTCCCCGGGAACCGGCGGGCGCCGGGACCGTTTCTTTCGCGGCGGCGCGCGGCATCATTATCCAGCGGTGCCTGAGCTGTCATTCGACGGTCCCCGCGGATCGCACTTTCGGTCCGGTTCCAGGTGGTGTCGGGTTTGACCGCCCCGAGAGCATCAAGCGCCATGCGCAACGCATCAAGGTTCGCGCGGTTAGTTCGCTGACCATGCCCAACCGGCACGAGAGCGGCATGACACCAGCCGAACGGATGCTGCTCGGTCGATGGGTGGACGAAGGTGCAAGGCTGGAATAGGGGGACCCGATGGCAAAAAAAACTTTTCGCGTTGAAACGGTAGGGCAGGCCCTCCTCGAAATCCTCCGGGAACGGGGGGTGGACTGCGTCATCGGCAACGCATTCACCTCGATCATCGACGGCTTCGCCAAATTCGATGCCGAGGGTAAATCGACACCGCGGCCGGTGATGGCGCCGCACGAGCAGACCGCCGTGGCGATGGCGCACGGTTATTATGCGGTCACCGGCCGGCCGCAGGTCGCCATCGTCTATTCCACCCCCGGCACCGCCAACGCGGCGGGCGCAATCATCAATGCGTCGCGGGCGCGGGTACCGCTGATTGTCCTCGCCGCCCGTTCAGCATTGACCGACGACGGCAGCATGCGCGGCGCGCGCGACATTCATGTCCAATGGGCGCAGGAAAGCTTCGACCAGGCGGGGATGGTGCGTGAATTTGTCAAGTGGGACTACGAGCTGCGCCAGCCGGCCCAGTTGGAATCGGTCGTCGACCGCGCCCTGGAACTGGCGCTCGACGAGCCCAGCGGCCCGGTTTACATCTCTTTGCCACGCGATGTAATCGCCCAGCCGCTGCCGGAGATTACCATCACCTCCCCATCAAGGCGCGAAGTGGCGAGCCGCCGTCATCCCGATCCGGCCCGGCTCGAAGAGGCGGCCGATATTCTGGCTCGGGCGCGCCGCCCGCTGATCATTACTTCGGAGCTGGGCAGGAACATCGCAGCCGTCGCCGGCCTCGTCGAGCTCGCCGATGCCGGGGCAATCGAGGTGGTCGAGGCGAGCCCGGCCTATGCCAACTTTCCGGCCGCACATCCGTGTCACGCCGGCTACATCTTCGGATCCGAGACCCATCCGGCGATCGCCAAGGCGGATGCGCTCCTGGTCATCGACTGTGACGTGCCGTGGTTTCCGTCGCGCGTCGAGATTCGTGAGAGGATCCGGGTGGTGCATCTCGCCACGGACCCATTCTTCGGCCGCTATCCGATGCACAATTTCCGATGCGATGTGCCGATCGCCGCCGATCCCGCGGCGACTTTGCCGCTGCTCGCCGAGGCGGTGCGGCGGCGTGCCCGGAAAGCCGACGTAAAGGCGCGGCGCCAGGCGCTCGCAAAGCGGCACAAGGCCATGCGCGCGGCCTGGGACAAAGCGGCGCGCGCCGAGAGCGAGCGGACGCCGATCGGATTTCAGTGGGCGTCCCGGTGCGTCGCCGAACTGCAGGGGCCGGACACCATCGTGGTGAACGAGTACCCGTTGGATCTTCGACACGCACCGCCCCCGGTGCCTGGAACCTACCTGGGAGCCTCCCATGCCGGCGGCCTGGGCTGGGGACTAGGCGCCGCCCTGGGCGCCCAGCTCGGAGCGCCGGATCGCACGGTGATCGCCACTCTGGGCGACGGCTCCTATATCTTCGGTGTCCCGACCGCCTGCCACCAGGTGGCGCGGGCCTGCGACCTACCGATCCTGACGATCGTCTTCAACAACGGTGCCTGGGACGAAGTCTCCAACAGCACCCGCAACGTCCATCCCGATGGCTGGG
>NZAK01000026.1 GCA_002687515.1 Rhodospirillaceae bacterium | reverse complement strand
CTATCCATTACAGTGTAGGTGAAGCTGTCGCTAGTAGTCTCAGAACCGTTGTGGGTGTAAATGACACTTACCTCGTCGTTGTTGACCGTCGCGCCGTTCGTCCCATCAGTCACCGACTCGACCGACAGTGTGTCTCCAACATCTGGGTCAGTGTCGTTGGCCAGCACATCGACCGTGATCGAGTCGCCCTCTGCAACCGTGTCGGTATCGTCGTTGGCGTCAGATCGCCGTTCGCCGCTGGTCAGCGCGCCGGTGTCGGCGGCGGATTGCAACCTGGCCTGTTCGGCTTTTTCGATACGGTAGCTTTTGATCCTGCGCAGCGTGGCAACCATCGCCGCCTTTAATTTATCCAGGGTGGCGGCCATATTTTCGCGGCCATCCAGGTCATCGGGCAAAACCGAATTCAATTCGGCGATATAGGATTCCCTGAAGGCCTCGTCGTTGTCGCGGCTGAACAGCTGCTCGACAATGACCAGCATGCAACTCTTCAGGGCGGCGAACGATTTCGTCTCGCCGATCAGCGCGATCAGGCCATGGCCGTCGGCTTCGAACACGGCTTCCCAATCGATGGGATCGGGTTCACCGGTGCTTGCCAGTGCTGTTGCGGTACCAGACATCCTTTTGCCGTTAATTGCCTTCAACTGATAGATAGGGAAGGTGTTTGGAAATACTACCCCTTTTAACCGAATTCGGCCTGCAGGCTCTATTCGCGGATGAAATCGTGCAAATAACGGCTGATTAGGGGGAAATTGGCGCGCCGGAAGCCGCTCAACAGCTCTTTCAGCCGGCCTTTCTCGCCAAGATATAGTTGCGGGCGCTGGTAGCAGGCGGCCAAGAGGCAGATCTCGATATTCTTACCCTGTTGAAATTCGCCGAAAACCCGGCCCATATCGATGCCCTGATCGACAATCTGGTTGATGGCGCGAATTTGGTTGACGGTGCCGTTGGTGCTGCGCCCGAACAGTTCCATCAACAATTGGCCGTCCCGGTCGCGCACTGGCGGATCATAGGTTTCGGATTCGGTGCACAGGCTGTCCCACATCTGCTCGGTCCTGGCGTTTGTCCTTTTGACCTGCTTGACCGCGTCTTTCCACTCCTCCTCGGTCAGTTCCGGCTCTAGATAATCGGGACGCGCCTTTTCCTTCTTGGCGAAACCCAACAGGCCCTTTTTCTTTTTGGGCTCCGGTTTCTTGGGCTTTTCCTTCGCTTCGGTGATTTCCGTCCAGGTCGCCTGCCAAAAGCCCCAAAGCTCGGTCTTGCCGATCCTGCCGGAAAAATATTTTTGGAAAAGCTCCGTTTGTTCGCCGGGCTCCAGCGCTTCCGCCTTGTTCATCAGGCCGCGGCATCTGTGCAGCAGGTTTTCAATGAAGAATTCGCACAGGACTTCCTCGAATCTGCCGTTGAAGTCTACGGACAACAGGAACGGCAGCTTGAAATCGGCGCTCGTTTTCTGGGGAACGCCGGCGCGCAAAATTCTAAGCCGTGCCTCGAATTCGGCGCAGAACATTTTGCTAAATTGGGATTCGGCATTGACCGGTTCGGGATCGTTGGCGGGCTTTTTGGCGGCGCCGGCCTTTTCGATATCGGTATTTACATCCAACAGCAAATTTGCGTCTTCGCAATCTTCGGTTTTTCGATCGGCGGCATCCGACATTCGTTCCCCGGCGGTTTTTGCCAGCGCCTCTTCCGCCTTTTTGATCCTGAAATCCTTGATCTGGCGCAGCATCTCGACCACGCCCTTTTTGATGATCTCCAGCTCGCCGCCGGAGCCGTCGATCAACTGGACGCTTTCGGGAAGGATATCGTCCAGTTTGCGCGAGTAGGTTTCGCGGAATCTGGCGTCGCTGTCCCGGCTGAACAGGCTTTCGACAATGACCAGCAGGCATTTTTTTAAGGACTCGATGGTGCGCGCCTGGGAAACCAGCGGAATAAGCCCATGCTCCGGGTTTTCGAAAACGTCTTCCCAATCGGTGACGATGGGAGCGTCGCTTTGGGTGCCGGATTCCGGGGTTTTGGGCGTGCTCTCAGGGGATACTCCCATGTCCAACGCGTATTTTCCTTCTCAAACGGTGATTGGTGGCGGTCCAGGCAACCAATCGTATATGGGTACGATTCCTGGAATTTCCATGTCTTTTGCCGTCACGAGGGGCCGTGCCGCCGCCGCCAGTTCATCGAACACTTGATTTATTTATGGGGAACACTCACACTTCATAAATTACCAACCGGGCCGAAATGCGCTCGGCTTAAAATTCATATCAAACCGGGACTGGGAGGAATAGCGATGCCCGAGATTTCGATGACCGTGAACGGCCAGGCCGTGTCCGGCGACGCCGAACCCGATACCTTGCTGGCCGATTTCATCCGCCAAAATTTGGACCTGACCGGCACCCATGTGGGCTGCGATACCAGTCAGTGCGGCGCCTGCGTGGTTTCGCTGAACGGCGATTCGGTGAAAAGCTGCACCATGCTGGCGGTCCAGGCCGAAGGTGCCGATATCGTTACCATCGAGGGCTTGGCGGCGGACGGCGAGATGCATCCGATGCAAAAGGCGTTTCATGACAACCACGCCCTGCAATGCGGTTTTTGCACGCCGGGCATGCTGATCAGCGCCATCGACCTGGTGCATAAAAACCCGGACCCGACGGAAGCCGAGGTGCGCAAGGGCTTGGAAGGCAACCTCTGCCGCTGCACCGGCTATCACAACATCGTCAAGGCCGTGCTGGCGGCCGCCCAGGACATGAGGGGATAAGCCATGAGTGAAACTGGAATCGGCGCCGCTGTCCGCCGCAAGGAAGACAGCCGTTTTCTCACCGGCAAGGGCAATTACACCGACGATATCAACCGCCCCGGCCAGACTTACGCCTATTTCCTGAGGAGCGCGGTCGCCCATGCCGAGATCAAGGGCATCGATGTATCCGCCGCCGCCAAGGCCGACGGCGTCGTCGCCGTCTTCACCGGCGCCGACATGGAAGGTATCGGCGGTTTGCCCTGCGGCTGGGGGCTGACCTTCCAGAACGGCGATCCGATGGTCGAGCCGGCGCATCCGGTGCTCGCCCAGGGCAAGGTGCGCCATGTCGGCGATCCCGTCGCCATCGTCATCGCCGAAAGCAAGAAACAGGCTAAAGCCGCGGCGCAGCTGATCAAGCTGGACTTGGATGAATTGCCGGCGGTGGTCAATATGGTCAAGGCCGCCGAAGGCGGTACCTTGGTCCATGACGAAGCCGCCAACAACATCTGTTACGATTGGGCGATCGGCGAAAAGGATGTGGTCGACGAGGCGTTTTCCAAGGCCGACCACGTCACCACTATCGATATCGTCAACAACCGCCTGATCCCCAACGCCATCGAGCCGCGCGTCGCCATCGGCGAATTCGAGGCTACGAGCGGCGATTACACCCTCTACACCACCACCCAGAACCCGCATGTGATCCGGCTTCTGATGGGCGCCTTCGTGCTGCAGATACCCGAACACAAGCTGCGCATCGTAGCCCCCGACGTCGGCGGCGGCTTCGGCTCGAAAATTTTCCATTATGCCGAGGAGGCGGCGGTCACCTGGGCGTCGGCGCAAATAAACCGGCCGATCAAATGGACGGCGGAACGTTCCGAAAGCTTCATCTCCGACGCCCATGGTCGCGATCACGTCAGCCACGCGGAACTGGCTCTCGACAAGGACGGCAAGTTTTTGGGCCTCCGCGTCGAAACCTACGCCAATATGGGCGCCTATCTGTCGACTTTCGCGCCGGCGGTGCCGACCTATCTGCACGCCACTTTGCTGGCCGGCACCTATACGACGCCGGTCATCTATTGCAACATCAAGGCGATGTTCACCAACACGGTTCCGGTGGATGCCTACCGTGGCGCCGGGCGGCCCGAAGCCAGCTATATCCTGGAACGGCTGGTCGACCGGGCGGCGCGGGAAATGGGCATCGACCAGGTGGAGATCCGGCGCCAGAACTTCATCCAGCCCGATCAGTTCCCGTATCAGACGCCGGTCGCCCTGGCATACGATTCCGGCGACTACAACGCCACCCTGGACACGGCGCTGAAAAATGCCGACGTCAAGGGTTTCGATAAGCGCAAGGCGGCCTCGAAAAAGGACGGCAAGCTGCGTGGCATCGGCTATTCCACCTATATCGAGGCTTGCGGCGTGGCGCCGTCGGCGGTGGCGGGCGCCCTCGGCGCGCGTGCCGGGCTCTATGAATCGGCGGTAGTGCGCGTCCATCCGACCGGCAGCGTGTCGCTCTTTACCGGCACCCATTCGCACGGGCAGGGCCACGAAACCACCTTCGCGCAACTGGTGTCCGACCAGCTCGGCATCGATTTCGAGAGCGTCGATGTGGTGCATGGCGATACCTCGAAAATCCAGTTCGGCATGGGCACCTACGGCTCGCGCTCGCTGGCGGTCGGCGGCGAGGCGATCGTCCGCGCCACCAACAAGATCATCGACAAGGGCAGGAAGATCGCCGCCCATGTGCTGGAAGCGTCGGAAGGCGATATCGAGTTCAAGGACGGCGCCTTTACGGTGTCCGGCACCGACAAGTCGATGGCCTTCGGCGAGGTTGCGCTGACCGCCTATGTGCCGCACAATTTCCCGCACGATACGCTGGAACCGGGGTTGGAGGAATCGGCCTTTTACGATCCCCTCAACTTCACCTTTCCGGGCGGCTGCCACATCTGCGAGGTCGAGGTCGACCCCGCTACCGGCAGCGTCGAGGTGGCGGCTTTTACCGCCGTCGATGATGTCGGCCGGGTGATCAACCCGATGATCGTCGAGGGCCAGGTGCATGGCGGTGTTACCCAAGGCATCGGCCAGGCGCTTCTCGAAGGCTGCGTCTATGACGACAACGGCCAGCTTTTGACTGGTTCGTACCTGGATTACACGATGCCGCGCGCCGACAATCTGCCGAGCTACAATGTCGGCACCGAAGAGACCCTCTGCGCCCACAATTCGCTCGGCGTCAAGGGCGTCGGCGAGGTTGGCGCCATCGGCTCGCCGCCGGCGGTGATCAACGCCGTCGTCGATGCTTTGTCCGAGCTCGGCGTTACCGACGTTCCCATGCCGGCGACATCGCAGGCGGTGTGGCGCGCCATCCAGGCCGCGAGCTAAGGGAGGATTAGATATGTCAGATTTCAATTATCTCAGCGCCGCCGACCTGGCGGAAGCCGCCGTTAAACAGAAAGCCGCGGCAGACGGTTCGTATCTCGCCGGCGGCATGACCCTGTTGCCGGCCATCAAGCTGGGCCTCAACCAACCCTCGGACCTGATCGATCTGGCCGGTATCGCCGATCTGCACCAGGTCCATGTGGATGGCGATAATGTGGTCGTCGGCGCCATGACCCGGCATTTCGAGGTGGCCAATTCCGACGATGTCAACGGCCGTATTCCGGCGTTGGCCGATCTGGCCGAAGGCATCGGCGATCCGCAGGTGCGCAACCGGGGCACCATCGGCGGCTCCATCGCCAACAACGATCCGGCGGCCGATTATCCGGCGGCCTGCCTCGGCCTCGGCGCCACCATCATCACCGACAGGCGCCAGATCGCGGCCGATGATTTCTTCACCGGCTTGTTGGAAACGGCGCTCGAGGATGGCGAGATCATCACCGCCGTCAGCTTCCCGGCGCCGGAAAAGGCGGCCTATGCCAAGTTCGCCCATCCGGCCAGCCGCTTTGCCCTGGTCGGCGTATTTGTTTCCTCGGGATCGGCGGGTATCCGCGTTGCCGTCACCGGCGCCGGCGCCGGCGGTGTGTTCCGCGCCTCCGGCATGGAAGCGGCGCTGGCCAAGGACTTCTCGGCGGGGGCCCTGGATGGCGCCGGCATGCCTGAGGGCGACATGCTGTCCGACATCCACGCCGCCGCCGATTACCGGGCGCACCTGGTCGGCGTCATGGCCGGGCGCGCGGTCGAGGCTTGCGCCTAGGGTAAGCTCTGCTATTTAAGTTTCATGTTGGGCATGAACCGCCGCACCCGCCGCATCGAGCTTGGTCCTTATCCTCTTGAACGGCTGCGCCGGGATGCCTCGGCCGCCGCCGCCGAGGCGGCGGTCCCGGCACGCGACCCGGCGCTGGTATTCACTGATGCCGCTGCGCCGCTGGTGCGCGCGGTGCTCGATCATCTCACGGCTTACCAAGAATTGCGCTGCCCGGAACCGTTCGCCAAGAAGGCGCCGGTGCCGGATGACCTTGCACTGCGCAGCCGCGATATCAAGGGCGCCGGCTATTTCCTCGATGCCTCGCAGATCGCGGTTTGCGAAATACCCCCAAATGCATGGCTGAATGACGCCTGGTTGAACGGCGGCGCAGATCCCGCCACTGATCCTCATGGCCATGCGGTGGTGGTGGCGGTGGAATATTCCGATGCCATCGACGCCGGTAATCCGGCCGCCGGCTGGGTCAACCGTAACGAACACCTGCTGGCCAGTTTGCGCGCCGCCGAAATCGCCATCAACATCGGCGGCCAAATCTCGGCGATGGGCTTCGCGACCAGCGCCCATTGGACCGGCGCCACCGATGTCGGCCTCGATAAGCTGGCGGTGCTTGCCGGCCTGGCGCTCAGGGAAGGGGAAGGCGTCGTTAACCCCTACCTCGATGACCGCTTCGCCCTGGCGGCGGTTACCACGGATTATGCATTGAACGCCGATCTGCCGTTGCACGCATCGGCCAGGAACGGCCGCGATCTGAATTATTATCTCGGGGCCTCGGGCGCCGTATCCGGGCTCGAGCGTTGGCGCCGCCGCCGCCGGCCGTCGCATCTCGGGCCATATCCGGTCGAAAGCTTGCGGCGCGTCGATGCGCCGACCACCCACATCTTCGAAGACGAGGTGCCGCGCGTGCCCAGCCGGGCCAACATGTATGTGCGGACGGCGCTCGGCGACCTTTCGGAAAAGGCGGCGCGCGAAGCCCCCCGCTGGTCGCAGAAACACCCGGTCAGCCAAGGCCTGATCCGCCCGATGTGGGCCTTGAAGCCGATGCAGGACGGCCAGACCGCGGCGAAAGCGGCGCCAAGCAGCCAAGACGCCGAAACCAACGCCAAGGCCCTGAAGGCGCTCAGCCATTATATGGGATCGGCGATCACCGGCATTTGCGAGATTCCCGACCATTGCTGGTACTCCCACGACAAGCGCGGCAAGCCGATCGAGCCCTACCACAAATACGCCCTGGTGGTGCTCATCGATCAGGGCTACGAAACCTTTTTGGGCGCCAGCGGCAACGACTGGATATCCGGTTCGCAATCGATGCGCGCCTATTTGCGCGGCGCCGAAGTTACCGGCGTGATGGCCGCCCATATCAGGGAAATGGGCTATCCGGCGCGCGCCCATACCAGCCTCGACAGCGACGTTCTGCATGTGCCGCTGGTCCTGCATACGGGGCTCGGCGAACAGAGCCGGATCGGCGAAAGCGCCATCAACCCGTTCCTCGGCATGCGCTTCAAGACGGCGGTGCTGACCACCGATATGCCGCTGGCGCCGGACAAGCCGATCGATTTCGGGGTGCAGAAATTTTGTTCCAAATGCTTTAAATGCGCGCGCGAGTGTCCCTGCCAGGCGATCCCCTATGGCGGTAAGGTCATCTTCAACGGCTACGAGACCTGGAAACCGGATAGCGAACGCTGCACCATGTACCGGGCCACCAACATCAAGGGATCGGCCTGCGGGCGCTGCGTCAAGGTCTGCCCCCTGAGCAAGGACACCACCTGGGACGGCCCGCTCCTGCACCNTCTCGGAAGCTGGCTCGGCATCAACGCCATGTGGATGAAACCCTTCCTGCCGCCGATCGCCATCTGGCTCGATGACGTGCTCGGCAACGGCAATCCGGTGGACGCGAAAAAATGGTGGTTGGACCTGGAAGTCATCGGCGAACGCTCGTTCCGCTATGATCCCAATAATTACGTGGTCACGGCGAAGGGCGCCAACCGGCCCAACATCGATCCCAAGAAGAAGGTCAATGAGAGCCTGGGCATCGCCCATTACCCGGCCTCGACGCTGCCGCCGCCGGACCTGATGGGGCCGTGCCCGACCGACCGGAAGCTCGGCCTGAAACTGGCGGCGGAGGCGGAAACGGTGGACCAGGCCCTGGCCCGCCGCGCCGCCGGCGGCGAGATGCCGGCCACCTATATCCCCAGTTGGAAGACGCAAAAGGACACTTGAGGCGATCGGGCAATGCCGGCAGCTGATGCACGCGATAGGGCGGGCGGCGCCGTCTTCTGGAAAATCGCCGGCGCCGGCGCCACCTTTCAGGCCGGCTCGTCGGCGGTCGATTCGGCAACCATCGTGGCCGGCCTGGTCAATCATCTGACCGGCAATGTCTATGCGGTCGGGGCGACCACCGCTATCTTGCGCCTCGGCTGGCTATTGCCGCAGATCATCATCGGCTATCTCGCCCAGCGCGCCCAGCGGCGTTTGCCCTTCTATGCCGTCGGCGCCTTCGGGCGGGCCGGCTGCATTGCCTTGATCGCGCTTCTGCTGGCGCTGGCAACCGAACCGGCGGGGCCGTGGCTGGCCGCCGGCTTCCTGGCGCTCTGGACCCTTTACGCCTTCGTCAGCGGTATCGTCGCCGTCCCCTACAACGATATCGTCGGCCGCGCCATAGCGCCCGGCGCGCGCAGCCGCATGCTGGCTTGGCGTTTCTTCGGCGGCGGCGTGCTGGCCCTCGGCGCCGCTTCCCTGGTGCACCGGGCGCTGGCGACGCAAACGCCGCTGACCGCCTTTGCGCTGATCTTCGCCCTGGCGTCGGTGCTTATGTTCATCTCGTCGGCCAGTTTCGTCTCGGTGGGCGAGCCGCCGGCGCCGAAAGCATCGGCGTCAACTTCCACTTTGCCTGTAATAGACGGCAAATTTGGCCAATTCCTGAAAGACGGTGTTTTGGTCTTGCGCACCGATGGCCGCTTTCGCCTGTTCCTCTACAGCCACTGGCTGAGCGGCGCGACCCTCCTGGCGCTGCCGTTTTATGTGGTTGCCGCCACCTCGGGCGGCCTCGGCATCGAGGATCTGGGCATTCTTCTGGGCGCCCAGACGGCGGGCTCGCTGGCCTCCAACCCCTTGTGGGGCCGCATCGGCGATGCCCGCGGAAAACTGACCCTGCTGCGCGGCGTCGGCTGGCTGCGCATGATACCGCCGGCGGGCGCCGTTGCCATTCTGGCCGCCGGGGGCGAATTGCCGCCAGCCCTTCTGCTGGCCGCCTTCGCCGTCCTGTTTTTTTTCGTCGGCGCCCTGGTCAATGGCATGGCCATCGGCTTTCTCGGCTATCTTCTGGAAATATCACCCGATGACCGGCGGCCGGCCTATTCCGGTTATTTCAACAGCCTCGCTTCGCCGGCGGCGCTGCTGCCGCTGGCCGTCGCCGCCGTCGCCGATTTGATTTCGCTGACCGCTGTTTTCGTCACCGCCATCGCCGCCGCCGTTCTGCAGCAATTTCTCTATGCGCGGCTGGCGCGCTGGGAGGGCGATTGATCAGGCGGGGCGCTCGGCAAGGACAAGCATGTCCTTGATCCGCCGCTCCTCTGTCGAGCGTTTGCTGTTGATCGCCCGCTCGCGCATGTCGGCTCCCATGACCACCGACCCGGCCAGCGGTTTCGGCGGGCGGCCGCCGCCGGGGGCGATGATTTCATCGCGGATTTCGAGAATTCTGAATCCGGCGCCGGCGAGCCGGTCCAGTATCTCCTTTTCGCTGCCGAGGAAACTGTAATCGGCCCGCCGCGCCCAAGGGAGCGGATAGTAGGGCTCGCCGCCCGGCCCGGCGGTGATATGGCTGAGGGCGAAGCGTCCCCCCGGTACAAGCACGCGATAGGCTTCGGCAAACAGTTTTGCCTTGTCCTCGACGTTCATGCTGACATTCTGGCTCCACACCAGATCAAAGCTTTGATCGTCAAAGGGCAGGTCGGTAACGCTTCCCTGGCGGAAGGTGATTCTATCGCTTAGCCCGCAAAGCTCGGTCAGGGCGATGGCGGCATCGACAAATTCCCGGGTCAGGTCGATGGCCTGCACCTGGCAGCCGTGGGCGTGCGCCAGATAGCGCGCCGCGCCGCCGATGCCGCAACCGGCGTCGAGGACCCTTAATCCTTCTGAAACGCCGGCCAGGTCGGCCTGCGCCTGGGTCGCGCCCAGGCCGCCGTCATGCAACTGGTCGGTCAGGTTCAGGGTTTCGACGCTTAACGAATCGGTGTCATATCCTTCCTCGCGGAGAACGCCCAAGATTCGCGCGACCAGATCTTCCGCCGCGTAATGGGATTGTACCGATGACGCCGTGTCTGCCATTTGTTACTTCCTCTCCGAATTGCTTCGGGACGGATGATATCCGATGCGCCGCATGCAAGCACGTGCATATGCTCAGGCGCTATCGCACGCTATAGTCTGGCCCCTATGAATTGGGTCACGCGGATCGAGGAACTGGAGCACGGCCGCGTCCGCCGGGTGATCGTGCTCGGCGACGGTGAAGCGCTGAGTTATGGCGAGGCGGTGGAAGGCTGGCGCGGCGACGAGGATTTCCGCAGCTTTTTCGTCACCCTCCTGGCCGATGCGCCCTATGACGCCTATTTCTGGGAAACGCCGCCGGTCACAAAGGCGACGCTGGCGCGCCAATTTGAATTCATCATTGCCGACAGCCCGGCCCTGGCCGCCATGCGCCCCGACACGACTGCGTTTTCGGAACATTTTATGAGGGACGGCGCGGCGGGCATTGCGGCCTTCTGGAACCTCGGACGTGACGCGCTCCTGATCGCGCCGGGACCGCCGCTCGCCTATCCGCAATTGGCACATCCGCACCTGGCCGCTTTTGCCCGTAGCGCGCCGATGGCGCTGCAACACGCCTTCTGGCGCACCATCGGCGAAAGGCTCTCGGAACAGCTTTCCGACCGCCCCTCATGGCTGAGCACCAGCGGCCTCGGCATCGCCTGGCTGCACGTCCGCATCGACACGCGGCCGAAATATTATACCCATCGGCCGTACCGTGATCTGGCCGGATAATGCGCTAGCGCATCATGGTTTCGGGGAGCAAAAGCGCGATCTTGGGAAAGGCGATCAGGAACGCCGCGCAGACCAGCATGGCGCCCCAGAAAGGTATGATGCCCTTGAAAATTTCGCTCATCGGCACGCCCTCGGCGATGCCCTTGACGACGAAAACGTTGAGCCCCAGGGGCGGGCTGATCAGGCTCATTTCCAGAACCACCACCAGCAACGCCCCGAACCAAATCGGATCGAAGCCGAGATCGAGGATCATCGGGAACACGATGGGGATCGACAGCACCATGATCGCGATGCCTTCGAGAAAGGTGCCCAGGATGATGTAGCCAAGCACGATGAGCAGCAGCACCACCAGCGGCGCGAGTCCGAGCCCGCCCACGAAAACCGCCAGGTTTTTCGGAATTTCGGTCAGGGCGAGGAAGGGGCTGAACAAAAAGGCGCCGATCACGATCAGATAGACCATGGCGAAGGTCTTGATCGTCTCGATGGTGCAGAATTTGAGGGTGTCGAAGCTCAGTTTCTTGCGCAACAGGGTCAGGATGAAGGTGAGGAAGGCGCCGATGGCGGCGGCTTCGACCGGCGTGAAGACGCCGACATAGATGCCGCCGAGGACGACCACCACGATGCCGATCAGCCAGACCGAGCGGGCCAGCGATTGCCGCCGCTCGGCCCAGTTCATCCTTGGCGCGGCAGGGCCGATTTCCGGATCGCGGCGCGTCATCAGCGCGATGGTGAGCATGAACAGCGCCGTCAGCAGGATGCCCGGCAGGACGCCGGCGAGGAACAATTGGCCGATCGATTCCTCGGTCAACAGGGCGTAGATGATGAACCCGGTGCTCGGCGGGATGAGGATGCCGAGCGTGCCGCCGGCGGCGACGCAGCCGGTGGCGAGCCTCGGCGAGTAGTTGTAACGCTCCATTTCCGGCAACGCCACGCGCCCCATGGTGACCGCCGAGGCGAGGCTCGATCCCGATACCGCGGCGAAGCCGGCGCATCCGACCACGGTCGCCGAAGCCAGGCCGCCGGGCCAATGCCCGACCAGGCTGCGCGCCATCGCGTAGAGATCGCGGCTCATGCCCGAAACCATGGCGAAATTGCCCATCAGCACGAACAGCGCGATGATGCTGAGATCGTAGTTATAGGCGATTTCAAAGGGGACGCTGCCCAACAGCGCCAAGGTCGGGCCGAAGCCGTTGAGCTGGGAATAACCGGCGACGCCGGCGATGGCCAGCGCAATACCGATGGGCACGCGCAGGAAAATCAGCAAGAACAATCCGGCAATGGCGGACACGCCGATCAAGGTGGGGGTCATGGGATCAGTCCGCCCGCGGCTCCGGAATAAAGATATGCAAAATCATTACCAGGGCGAAGGCGACGCATCCGAACGCCACCAGCCAATAAAAAGGGTAATAGGGGATGAGCAGAAGCTGCGAGGCTTCGCCGAATTCCATCACGTCGATCGATTGAATGATCGAGCGCCAGGCGATGGTCAGGAAAAGCGCCGCGCCGACGGCGTTGACCAGCCTGTCGAGAACCTTGGCGACCGGGCGGGCGAGTTTGTCGTAGAGAAGCTCGATCGCCACGTGGCCGCCCTTGTAGCCGCAATAGGCCAGGCCTAAAAAGACCATGATCAGCACCGCGAAATGGGTGAGATCGAAAACCCCGGTCAAGGGCTCGTTGAAAAAATAGCGCCCGGCCACGTCGGCGGTGGTGACCACCATCAGCACCAATAGAACGGCGCCGGCGGCATAAGCCATGGCGGTCACGACCACGCCCGTGGCGCGGGCGATCCTGGAGTCTTCCCGGGTCACCAATTCCTATTTTTTCAAATAGTCGTTCAAGATCTGCCGGTAGGGCAGTCCCTGTTTCTCGAATTCGGCGACCCAGCCCGCGACGACGCCCTCAAGTTTGGCGACCCATTTCTTGCGCTCGTCCGCGGTGACCGTCGTGACGCTCGTATTCTTGCGTTTTTCGATGGTCTTCAAGGCGCCTATGCGCGCGCGCTCGTAACTGGTGCCGCCGACCAGGCTGTATTTCAAACCGCTGTTGGCGTCGATATAGGCGCGCTCGCCCTTGGACAGTCCGTCATATGCCTTCCTGTTCATGGCGATAATGATCGGCGAATAACCGAACGGAAGATCGACGATGTACTTGTCCGCGACCTCACCGATCTTGAAGCTGTTGACGACCGAAATGCCGACGATGGCGCCGTCGACCACGCCTTTTTGAATGCCGCTGTAGGTTTGGGTCATCGGCATGGCGACCGGGATCGCGCCGAGGCCCTTGATGATCGCGGCCTGGTTGCGCGACGGCGTGCGCAGCTTCATGCCCTTGAGGTCCGACGGCGTCCGCACGATCTTGTTGGTCATCACCGCCGGCACGTCGGTGGCGAAGGCGGCAAGCAGCTTCACCCGTTTATATTCGGACGCGATATGCTTGTCGTAAATGCGCCAAAAGGCCCGCGTTGCCGCCGTCGGCGAGGCGTGCTGCAACGGGATTTCCATGACCAGGGTGCGCGGGAACACGGTCGAGGTATAGCCCGGCAGATGCAGTTCGATATCGGAGATGCCGTTGATCACGCGCTTGAAGGCGCCCGGCGGGCTGCCGCCGATCTGGCTGCCGGGAAAGCCCTTGACCTTGATGTTCGGATTGGCCTTCTCGAGATCCTTGGCCCAGGGCATCATCATCTTGCCCCAGAGCGGATGCCTGGGGCTCGGGAAAAAGGCCATTTTCAAATCTTTTCCGGCCGCCGCCGCGGTGCCCGAGCCGGCCACGCCGGTGAAGGCGAGCGCGGCGCCAACCATGGCCCCGGCGGCGAGCCCGTGCGCTACCTGTTTGCTAAATCTATGCATTGTATATCCTCCCAGTTATCCAATACGATTTCACGAATCCGTCGAACATAAGTCAATTCGGTGATTTTGGCCATCCTCCTAGCCCTATATGGTCCGAAAAATGCGGACCCGGCACCGCCGGCCCGCACGTTGCCAAAGGGCGGTGCGCGCGGGGCATGGACAGTAGGGTTGGTGTTTTCTATGCTTTGCCGTCAATCCCTTAGGCCCTTAAGCAGAGGAACCAAGTCCCGATGACCGCCATTCCCACCTCGGTGGACGAAACCGAACAGTTGCTCCGCTCCGGCGACTACCTGCCCAACCGCAGCATGGCGACGGCGCTTTACCTGTCGTTGAGCCTCGGCCGGCCCCTGTTCCTGGAAGGCGAGGCCGGCGTCGGCAAGACCGAGATCGGCAAGGTGCTGGCGCAAACCCTGGGGCGGCGACTGCTGCGCCTGCAATGCTACGAAGGGCTGGATGTCACCACCGCCGTCTACGAATGGAATTATTCCCGCCAGATGGTCGAAATCCGCATGTCGGAAGCCGCCGGCGACCGTGACCGCGAGACTTTGGAATCGGACCTCTTCAGCGATACCTTCCTGATCAAGCGGCCACTGTTGCAGGCGCTGGAGCCCGACACCGCCGGCGCGCCGGTGCTGCTGATCGACGAATTGGACCGTACCGACGAGCCGTTCGAGGCGTATCTTCTGGAAGTGCTTTCGGATTTCCAGGTGACCATCCCCGAGCTCGGCACCATCGCCGCCGAAACACCGCCGATAGTGATCATCACCTCCAACCGCACGCGCGAGATTCACGATGCCCTCAAGCGGCGCTGTTTCTACCATTGGGTCGATTATCCGAGTGCCGCGCGCGAAGCGGAAATCCTTAAAGTCAAGGCGCCGGAGGCCGCCGAAAGCCTGTCGCAGGAGGTCGTCGGCTTCGTCCACAAGCTGCGCGAGATGGATCTCTTTAAGCTGCCCGGCGTCGCCGAAACCATCGATTGGGCGCACGCCCTGACCCAGCTCGACAGCCTGTCGCTGGATCCGGAAACGATCAACGACACGCTCGGCACGCTGTTGAAATACCAGGACGATATCCAGAAGATCGAGGGCAGCGAGGCGATGCGCATCCTCAACGAGGTGAAGTCGGAAATCGCCGCCGCCGGCGCCGCCTGAGGGCCGGCCAGGATTGACGGGAAGATGAGCGACACCGGCCAGGAAACTCCGACCCAGGCGCTGAGCGAGCCCGAATTGGACAAGGCCGAATTGGACGAGGCCGAATTGGACAAAAGTGGGCCGGGCGGGCTGTTGACCGAAAATATCATGCATTTCGGGCGCGTGCTGCGCCGCGCCGGCCTGCCCATCGGCCCCGGCCAGGTGCTCGAGGCCCTGCGCGCGGTGCAGGCCGTCGGGCTCGGCAGCCGCCAAGATTTTTACTGGACCCTGCATGCGGTCTTCGTCAACCGGCGCGACCAGCGCGAGCTGTTCGACCAGGCCTTTCATATCTTCTGGCGCAACCCCGATATCCTGGAGCGGATGATGCAGATCATGCTGCCCGATGCCGGCGGCGCGCAGGCGCTAGAGGACGCCGAGGAAATATCGCGGCGCCTGGCCGAGGCCTTGAACCCCGGCCAGGACGGCGGCGAGGGCGAGGAGGCGGAAGAGGAAATCACCTTCGATGCGGCCTTGACCTGGAGCGCCGGCGAGGTTCTCGGCGACAAGGATTTCGAAAAAATGTCNACCGACGAAATCCGCGATGCGCTGGAAGCGATCCAGCGCATGCGCCTTCCCATCATGCAGGTGCCGACCCGCCGCTACCGCGCCTATACATCGGGGGCGCGCGTCGATATGCGCCGCTCTTTGCGCGCGGCGCTGCGTTCCGGCAGCGACTTTATCCCGCTGATGAAGCGCAAGCGGCGGACCCGGCATCCGCCGCTGGTCATCATCTGCGATATATCGGGCTCGATGGAGCGCTATTCGCGCATGATGCTGCATTTCATGCACGCCATCACCAACGACCGCGACCGGGTGCACACCTTCCTGTTCGGCACCCGCCTGACCAACGTCACCCGCTATCTGCGCTACAAGGATGTCGACGCGGCGTTGGAAAAGGTTGGCGATGTGGTCGAGGATTGGTCCGGCGGCACCCGCATCGGCCTCAGCTTGCGCGCCTTCAATATGGACTGGTCGCGCCGGGTGCTGACCCAGGGCGCCGTGGTGGTGCTGATCTCGGACGGCCTGGACAGGGACGAGGGGGCCGGCCTGGCCCTGGAAATGGAACGGTTGCACAAATCCTGCCGGCGGCTGATTTGGCTCAATCCGCTGCTGCGCTATGAAGGCTTCGAGCCAAAATCGGTGGGTATCCGCGCCATCCTGCCGCATGTCGACGAGTTTCGCACCATCCACAACCTGACCAGCATGCGCGAATTGACCGAGGTGCTGGGGGCGGAGCAGCCGCGCGCCCTGGAAAGCATGGCCCGCTGGCGCAGCGAGGCGGCCTGAGCGGCGCCCAAGGAGAGCCGATGCGCGCCATGAGGCTTGAAAAACCGGGCTCGCCCCTGGTCCTTGCCGAAACGCCCAAGGGCGCGCCGGGGCCGGAAGAGATATTGATCGAGGTCCGCGCCTGCGGCGTCTGCCGCACCGATCTGCATGTTGTCGACGGCGAATTGACCGAGCCCAAGCTGCCGATCGTTCCNGGCCATGAAATCATCGGCGCCGTGGCCGAATTGGGCGCCAACGTCGAACGTTACAATATCGGCGACCGCGTCGGCGTGCCCTGGCTCGGCTTCACCTGCGGCGACTGCCGCTTCTGCCGCGCCGGGCACGAGAATTTGTGCGAAAACGCCCGCTTCACCGGCTACACCATCGACGGCGGCTATGCCGATTACGCGATCGCCGATCAGCGCTATTGCTTTCCGATTTCCGATATTTATGGCGATGCCGAGGCGGCGCCGCTGTTGTGCGCCGGGCTGATCGGCTATCGGGCGCTTGGCATGGCGGGCGACGGCGAGCGGCTCGGACTTTATGGCTTCGGCGCGGCGGCGCACATCGCCGTTCAGGTGGCCCGCTATCAGGGGCGGCGGGTGTTCGCCTTCACCCGTAGCGGCGACGACGCCGGCCAGGAATTCGCGCGCACGTTAGGCGCGGCGTGGGCCGGATCGTCGGAAACCGAAGCGCCGGAAGAACTGGACGCGGCGATCATCTTCGCTCCCGTAGGCGCCTTGGTGCCGGCGGCGCTGAAAGCCATCGCACCGGCCGGCACGGTGGTCTGCGCCGGCATCCATATGAGCGACATACCGTCATTCCCGTATGAACTTTTGTGGCGGGAACGGACGCTGCGCTCGGTCGCCAACCTGACCCGCGCCGATGGCGAGGAATTCCTGGCCCTGGCGCCAAGCGTGCCGGTGCGGACCGAGGTCGAAACCTTCCCGCTGGCCGAGGCCAACGAAGCGCTGACCCGGCTGCGCGAAGGGAAATTGCGCGGCGCCGCCGTTTTGACCACCGGCTGAGGGGAAACGTGCGGGCCCGAAATTACCGGCGATTTCGCGGCAACGCCGGCGAATATGGTATGCTGCGCGAGCGATAAAAGCTTGGCCCTTGCGGGCCATCGGAACAGGGAGATCGCAGGTGAAAAAAATTGCCATAGAAGAAGCCTTTGCGACAGAATCGTTGATCGATGCGTGGCGCGCGATGATCGCCGATGGCGCGCCGGGGGAGCCCGGCATGATCCAGCATCTCGGCCGCCTGATTAACACCAACCGGGGCTGGGGCGCACAGGTCGCCGAGCGGCTGGTCGATCTTGGCGATATACGCGTCGGTGAGATGGACGCCAACGGCATCGATATGCAGCTCATCGCCATCACCTCGCCCGGTGTCCAGGTGTTCGATGCCGATACCGGCAACGCCCTGGCGGCGGAAGCCAACGATATCCTGGCCGAGGCGGTGAAGGCGCATCCCCCCCGCTTCGCCGGGCTCGCCGCCATCCAGCCGCTAGCGCCGAAAACCGCGGCGCTGGAGATCGAGCGGGCCCTCGGGCTCGGGCTCAAGGGGGTGATGATCAATTCCCACACCAAGGGTGAATATCTCGACGCCATCGCATACCGGCCCATATTAGAGGCCGCCGAGGCGCTGGACACGCCCCTCTATATTCATCCCAGGCCGGCGGCGCCGGCGATGATGGCGCCCATGTTCGAGCGCCACCTGGAAGGCTCCATGTGGGGGTTTCAGACCGAAACCGCGGTACATGCGTTGCGCATGATCGTCTCCGGAGTATTTGACGATTTTCCCAATTTGAGGGTCGTGCTCGGGCATCTGGGCGAAGGCTTGCCGTTCTGGCTCGACCGTTTCGACCGCATATCGTCGCGCGGCCGCAACGCCACCGACGCCTATCCGTTCTGGACAGCCAAGCGGCTGCCCAGCGAATATTTCCTCGAGAATATCTGGATGTCCAGCTCCGGCCATAACTGGGACCCGGCGGTGCGTTTCGTCGAGGAAGTTGCCGGCGAGGATCGGCTCATGTTCGCCGTCGATTACCCGTACGAGGAATGCAAGCAGCAGGTCGATCAGGCGGCCGGCGTCAAGGTCAAGAATCCCGAGAAGTTCTACGAGTTGACCGCCCGTAGCGTCTTCGGCATCACCTAATAGGACCCTGTTAAACCTTTAAAACGCCGATCTCCTACTTCGAGACGCTCGCCGCGCTCGCTCCTCAGCATGAGGTCTAAGTCTTTGATATATATAACAACCTCATCCTGAGGAGGATCGAAGGTCTGTCTCGAACCCCCGCACCTAACACCTTACAGCCAGATGGATTGCAGGCTCCGCTCGGCGAGCGCCTTGTCGAGTCCCTTCTCCAGCAGGTCCGTGCGGAAGTTTAAATCTCCGCCCCGGACATCGTCCAGCAGCGAAGAAATGATGTCCTGCAGCGACCGCTCCAAAAGATCGCGGTCCGGTGCTTTATCGAATTGGGCAACGAATTTCTCGGCCCGCGCCAGCATTTGCCGGTGGTGTACGGCATGCTGCTCCACCTTAGAGTAGCCGATTTTATTCAGGAACTGTTCTTCCCGGGGGTAGTGACGGCGGAGCGCCAGGACGAAATTCTTGGCCAATTGCCGGCAGGTCTCCCAGTCGTCGCTTTGCAGCGCGACGATGATCTTGTTCAGGATATCGAATAATCCGCGGTGGTCGTCATCAAGCGGCTCAAACCCCAACGCATAGGTGTCGTGCCATGTGATCTGATCCATGACCGGGCCTCCCTTGCGGCTCTCATCCGAGTCAGCGGCGATACTGCAGGCATGTTAATCGACATTCCCCGGATGACTTCCAAATTCGGACCTGATGATAGCCAAACTGGCTTTACCGGGGAACAAAAAACCGCATCTTGGGCGGACTGGATGAGCGACTGGCTGCAACCGAAAATGGCCATTTCGCTACCCCGGTTGCTACCCCAGGGAAGTCGCAGGTAACCGGAGGCGAATTATTTCTTTTATTTTCAAGAGCATCGAAGGATCGCCATCTCAGATTTGATTTGACGGGAGATCAGCTCATTCCTCGGCATAAGGGTTCTTGCCGGAACGCACATTGAGGCGCAAGGGAATGCCGGCCAGATCGAAGCTGTCCCTGATACCGTTCACCAGATAGCGGCGGTAGTCTTCCGGCAGCGCTGTGCCGCGGCTGGAAAACAAGACGAAGGTGGGCGGGCGGGTTTTCGCCTGGGTCATGTAGCGGAGCCGGATGCGCCGGCCCTGCACCAGGGGCGGCGGATGGCGCTGCTCCATCTCTTCGAGCCAGCGGTTGAGCTGGGCGGTTGGCACGCGCCGGTTCCAGACGTCGAAATAGCGGAACGCGGTCGGCAACAGCTTGTCCAGGCCCCTGCCGGTCAGCGCCGACAATGTGACCACCGGAACGCCGCGGATTTGCGGCAGCGATTTCTCAAGCCGGTCTTCGAGATCGCGGCGCTTGGCCTTCTTGTCCTTGACCGCGTCCCATTTATTGACGGCGATGACCAGGACGCGGCCTTCATCGATAATCCGGCGGGCGATGGTCAGGTCCTGGCGTTCGAGCATCACCTCGCCGTCGAGCACCAGGACGACCAGCTGCGCGTACTGAATGGCGCGCGCCGAATCCTCCGCCGAAAGATGCTCGACCTTGTCGGAAACGCGCGCCCGGCGGCGCAGCCCGGCGGTGTCGATCAAGCGGATCGGCCGGCCCTCGAAGGACCATTCGACGGCGATGGCGTCGCGGGTGATGCCGGCTTCGGGGCCGGTGAGCATGCGCTCTTCGCCGACCAATCGGTTGAGGAGGGTGGATTTGCCGACATTGGGGCGGCCGACGATGGCCAACTGCATCGGCGCCGATCCGTCTTCGTCGGCGGCATCAATATCTGCCAGTGCCTCGGCCGCCGCGTCGGCGAAAGGCTGGATCGCGCTATAAAGCTCGCTCAGCCCGTCGCCGTGCTCGGCGGAAAAGGCGATCGGTTCGCCGAGGCCGAGGCGATAGGCTTCCAGCCGCCCCGGCTCGCCGGCCCGGCCCTCGCACTTATTGGCGAGAAGCAGCACCGGCGTGTCCTTGGCGCGCAGCCAATTGGCGAAATGCTGGTCGAGCGGGGTAACGCCGGCGCGCGCATCGATCAGGAACAGCACCAGGTCGGCGTCCCTGACCGCGCGATTGGTTTGTTCGCGCATGCGCGCTTCCAGACTTTCGCCGCTTGCCTCTTCGAAACCGGCGGTGTCGATAAGTTCGAGGTCGAGATCGCCGAGCCGGCCCGGACCCTGGCGCCGGTCGCGGGTGATGCCCGGCGTATCGTCGACGATGGCCAGCTTTTTGCCGGCCAGCCGGTTAAAAAGGGTCGATTTGCCGACATTCGGGCGGCCGACGATGGCGATGGTGAAAGGCGCGCCCACGGCTTGCGCCCGGTTAACGGTAGGCGACGAGCTCGGCGTCGTCGGTCAGCATGTAAAGCGTGTTTTGGGCGACGATCGGCGTGATCGACACGCTGTCGGATAAATCCACCTTGCCGAGGACGCGCCCGGTATAGGGCGAAACGGAATAGGCCTCGCCAAGGGTATTGGCCAGGATCAGCCGGTCGCTGACCAGGATCGGGCCGGTCCAATCGATGCGGCCATCCTTGTCCTCGGGGTCTTCCCATTGCGGCAATCCGGTCACCCAATTAATCTGGCCGTTGCGCCGGTTGACGGCAATCAGTTCGGATTCGTTGGATAGCACGAACAGGTAATCGCCGGCGATCCAAGGGCTTTCGATGCTGCCCACATTGCGGTCCCATAGCCGCCGCCCGGTGCGCAGGTTAATAGCGACCAGGAGCCCTGAGTTCGAGACGGCGAAGACCAGGCCACGGTCGATCACCGGCCTGCCGCGGATCGCCGATATCGAGATGGCGCCCTGGATGCGGCGGGCGTCGCTTAAGGAATCGCTCCACAGTTCCTGGCCGTTTTCGATGCGCAGCGCAAAAATCTCGCCCGACGAATAGGCGACCACGATGACACCGGCATCGACCGCCGGGCTGCCGCCGCCGAGAAGATTGGTCGCCTCTTCGATCCCGGCATGGGTCCAAATGGTCTCGCCGGTATCGCCATCCAGCGCAAACAGCTTGTTGGTTACGGTCACCGCATAGACCCGGTTATCACGGACCGTCGGCGCAATGCGCATCGGCGCCGCCAGGCCGCGGCGCCAAATGATCTTGCCGGTTTTCGCCTCAAGCGCGATCACCTCGCCAAACCCGGTGGTGGCGTAGACGCGGCCCGCTTCAAAAGCCAGGCCGCCGCCGAAGAATCCGTCATCCTCTGCTTCCGGCGGCAGTTCCACCCGCCATAACTCATCGCCCGTTTTTGCATCGAAAGCGCCGAGAACGGATTCCGAATCGATTACGAATACGCTTCCGCCTCCGATGATCGGCGGCGAGGTTATTTTTTCGGAATCGGTGTTGCCTTCGCCCACCGATTCCGACCAGATGCGCTTCAAATCGGTGCCCACCTGCATGTGATGCATGGCGTGGTTGGCGAAGCCGCCGGCTTGCGGCCATGATGAATTGGGGGCCGGCGCCGGCAACAGGATTTCCTGCCCCTTGGCGTTGGCATCGGCGGACAGCGTTTGCTGGTGAATCAGGATCGATATGCGTTTGCCGGGCAGCGGCGGACTTTCCGGCGTCCCGAAAAAGGTGCCGCAACCGGCCAGGGCGATAGCCGAAAACAACAAGGATATAACCGTCCCGATCGGTTTTGCAGAGCTGGTGCGCATCTTCAGCCGCCCAATATCGCCGACATTTCGGCCGCCCGCGCCCTGATCCCGGGGGGCGCGCTGCCATCGTCGGTCAATTCGCGGAACAGCGCTCGGGCGCGCTTCATATCGCCCGATTTACGCGCCAGTAAAGCGGTCAGTTCCTTGGCGCTATGCCGCCACGGGTTCGAGGTCCGCAGCAGCGGGATCAGCCGGCCGCTCAACTGCCCGGCATCGCCCCGGTCGATATCGTGCAGCACCGATAGAACCGTCGCCAGGTCGCGAAACAGGGGGTCGACTTCGCCGTCATCCGAAATTTTTCCATAGGCCTCCGCGGCGGCGGCTGGTCCGGAGGATTTCGCCAGCAGCGCGGCTTGGTTAAAGCGGGCCAAAAGGGCATAGCCGGCGGTGCCTTCGTCGGCCAGTTTGGCGAGGATGGCGCCGGCTTCCTCGGTCTTGCCGGTGCGGGCGGCCTTGAGGGCGCCGACAAGAAGATTACTGCTTTTAGTACGTTGGCTTAAATCGTAAGCCTTCCACGCCTGATGGCCGCCGACCGCCAGGACGAACAGAATGGCGGCGCCGATAACGAAATTGCCGTACTTCTTCCAAAGCTTGGCGTAATGTTCCTGGCGCAGATCTTCGTCTATTTCCTTGAATAGACTGTCCTGTTCCAGATCGCGTTCAGCCATGGGGCTTCCTTATAAATTTGCTTGGCGCACATTTCCGCGCGCACCGGCCCGAAACGGCGCGCTAAAATAGCCCGCCGCATGGGGCAAGGCAAATCCAACAGCTGCTAATCTATAACCCATTGAATTAAAAGAATAAATTCATTAATTCCTTCTTAAACAAGATGCGCCTATATTGATCTGCTAGAATATCCGCGCGGGATTGTTCCCGAGACGCGGATGGATAAACCGGAGTATTGGGTTTGCGGGCGTTTCACATCATTGTTGTCCTATTGGCCTTGGCCGGTTGCACGGCGGTTGCCGGAGCACCGGCGGTGGTGCCGCCGCTGGCCGGCGTCGAGGGCCTTTCGGTGCTTGGCACCGACAAAACGATCACCGATCATTTCATTTCCTTCAGTACCGGCAAAAACTGTTCGACGATCCGCAAGAACCTTGGCATGACCTATTGCGAGGAAGACGAGGTTGGCACCGTTGACGAGGTTTATTGTTACCGGTCGCTCGGCCGGGTGAATTGCTTTGCCGTGCCGGCGCCGCACGGCGAGCGGCAGCCGACGGTCGGCCATATACCCTCTGCCGCGCCGCCGCCGCGTTAGACCACCGGAGCCTCAGGGCGGACTAGAACCCGGTACGATCCGAATATGAAATTCTGGCTGATTGCCATTTGGCGCTTTATTCCCACCAAGTGGGTCATCGTATCCGCGCCATTCATCCTTTTGATATTTGCGTTTTTGGGCTGGTTCCTGTTCGGCGGCTTGTTCATCGAAAAGGTCGATCCCCGGGTGGTGGCCGCCACCGAGCGGCTGCAACAGAATTTGCCAAGGGCCGAGCGCGGCGATCCAGAAACCCAATTCGCGATCGGCGTCATCTATCGCGACGGGTTGACCGGCGCGGCAAACCCGAGGGCGGCGGCCAAGTGGCTGGAACGCGCCGCCAGGCAAGGTCATGCGCCGGCCCAGCTGGCCATCGGGCGCCTCTATGCGGCGGGATCGGGGGTTGCGCAGAATTTCGCGCGCGCCGCCGGGTGGTACCGCAACGCCGCCGTCAGGTCGGGCTACGACGAAGCGCAATATGCGCTGGGCGCGTTGTATTTCAACGGCCGCGGCGTCGAAAATGATTTCGGCGCGGCCGTCGACTGGTTCAAAAAGGCGGCCATGCAGGGTCACGCCGGGGCGCAAAGCGTGCTCGGCGCCATGTACGAGAAAGGCTGGGGGATCGATCGTGATCTGGTCAGTGCTTACGTTTGGTTCTCTCTCGCGGCGCGGCAAGCGGCCAAAGCGATGGCCTATCGCGCCGACATCGATCCCGGAAAAGAATTGGAAAAACTGAAAACGCGTATCAGCCGGTTGCAGCTTAAGAAGGGCAGCCAGCGGCTAAGGGTATTACGCAGGCGTATCGCCGACCGGTAGATCTAATCAGGCTGGAATCCGGTCAAGAGGGCGAATTCCATCGGGCTGACTACCCCCGCCGGCGGTTTGCGTCCGCCGGCTTCAAGTTCCTCATTCGTTCGCCTGCGGATCACGAATTCGATGCCGCACTCGCCGATCGGGGTCATGGTTTGATCGAAGCGCGGCAGCGTGTGCCGGAAACCTTCGTCCAACAGGTTCAGCCGGGCAACCTCGGCGGCTGCGCCGAGACCCTGGATCAAATCCACCAGATTGATCGATTTATCCGACCACGAATGCGTCTTGAAGATGGTGAAGGTATGCTTGTGGTCGCCGTTCCAGGTGCTTGGGAACTGGCCCTGTTCATAAAGGTCCTCGTCCGGCACGGTGACGATCAGATGGCCGCCTTCGCGGGTGGCGCGGAACCAGTTTTGAAGCGCCTCGGTGGGATCGGCCATATGCTCCAAACAGTGGCTGGAATGGACGAAATCCATGGCTCCATCCTCGATCCCATCCAAAGCCTGGGCGTCGCCATCTTCTCTGTCGAAGGTGCGCACCCCGCGCATCCGCGGGAACAGTTCCACATAGAGGCCGAGGGGGTCGGGCGCACCCCCGATATCGAGGCCGCTGCCGGCGAAATACCGGTTGGCGAAATTGGGATCGCGCAGCCGGCGCATGATCGATTTCGAGCATTCCTTCATCGCGTTGTCTCCTGGGCCTAGTGACCTGCGTCATCTAATTTGCACTCCTACGACGGCGTTGCAAGGTTTCCGGCGAGGAGCGCGCCGCGACGTGGTGCCAATCCACC
>NZAK01000025.1 GCA_002687515.1 Rhodospirillaceae bacterium | reverse complement strand
CGACCGCGCCGACCAGGGCGGGGTTATATTCGGGAGAGTGGCAGCATCCTACATGTTGTGGGTATGGGCGTTAAGCGGATAGGCACGGAAAATTTAAATAAAATTTTAACTAAATTTTACCGGTGGAATACCCGTCATCGGCTCAAATAACGCAATGAATTCAAGGATTAATCAGGTGCATTCGGGGCCGCGCTCGACAAAGCCCCAGCCGAACACGTCATCCTTGCCGGGCTGGCCCAGGTCGCGGGCCCGCTCGGCCAGCCTTTTTTTTAAGGTTTGGCTGTTCACGCTTTTCTTGTCCTTGGCGATCTCATAACCCGCCAAGGCGGAAATGAACGGCGCCGCGAACGAGGTGCCGCTTTGGTAGCGGCCGCCGCCGCCGGGCGCCGCCGTCCAGGCCTCGACCCCGGGCATGGCGAAGTCCACATAGGCGCCCATGTTGGCCATGCGGTAGATGCGGAAATTGGAATCGACGGCAGTCACGGCGATGACGCTGCCATAGGCCGCCGGGTAGGCCGGCCGGTCGCGGCGCCCCCAATTGCCGGCCGCCGCGATCAGAATAACCTTCTTCAACGATGCCCGCCGGACCGCCTTCTGCACGATCTTGTTCTTTTTGCCGGCGATGCTCAGATTGATGATCTGAACTTTCTCGCCGACCAGCCAGTCGACGCCGCGCAACATGGCAAAGACGTTGCCGCGCAGGCGGCCATTGGGCATGCGTTCAAAAATGTTCGCCGCCAGCAATTGGGCGCCGGGCAAAAGCCCGCCCCAACCACGGCCCAGCTTGCCGACCATCATCGCGGCGATGGCGGTGCCGTGCCCGGACGGCCCTTGTTTGCGCTTCGGATTGTGGAAGCTGCGGAAGGTCACCTTTTGCCCGCGCAAGGCCGGATGGCGGGTATCGACGCTGGTATCGATCATGCCGAGGCGCGCGCCGGCGCCGCAAATGGCGGAACTGTTCTTCCATTCGGCCGCCCACAGGGCCCAGCTTTGGCCGCGTTCCTCCGGCGTCGGGTAAAGGGGCCGCTTGTCGGGTTTGGCGGCGCTCGCGCTTTGGTTTTGAGCCAGCTCGTAAAGATGATTGGCATCGGCGGCGATGCCCGGGAACTGACCGGCAACCGTCGCAAGGGCGGCCGGAACCGATTGCCCGGGTGGCACCTGCATGCGCAGAACAATCATGCCGAGGGCACCGAGGTTGGCGGTGTCCAAGGTGGCGAAGTTCAATAGGGCGGCGGCGGCGGCAAAGCCGGGTGGCGGGTCGGCGACCACGATCTCGCCAATTTCGAAATCGATGCCGGCGCCGGGAGATAAGGGCTCTGCCTGGCCGCCGCCGCCGCCCGCACCGGTCTCGGCGGTGCCGCTCGACGGCGCCCGCGCGGCGCCCGATTTGGTGCGATCTCCGGTGCCGATCTTGACCCCGTGGCCGCCTTTTTTCGACGAAGATTTCTGCGCCGTGCGTTTGCTTTTCTTGACCTTTTCATCGGGGCTGAACAGGGCATCAAAATTGGCGACAAACGCCCACCCTCCCAATGCAACGGCAACGAAGACGGCAACGGAAATCCAAAATCGTTTCATGGCTTGGGCCCGGTGTGATTATTGTCGATTATTTTGGAATTTAGCATGGATCGGTTTCAAAATCGTAAAATATTTGACCTTCGCGTGGCGCCGCTTGTGGTTGTCATCTTGGCAAAAAAGGAGCCAATATTGACTCATCGACAAACGATTCACATGGGGTGCCGATGGCGGAATTGCCAGATACCGCCGATGACAAACCTGACGCGCGAACGGAAATCAGCGAGCAATTGAGCGATGCCGTCCGCTTGCACCAGGATGGCCGCTTCGACGAAGCTATCGTTGCTTACCAGGCGGTCCTCGAAACCAGCCCGGAAGATGCCACCGCGCTCTCCAGCCTGGGCGTCGCCATGCGTGCCGGCGGGCGGGGCGGCGAAGCGCTGGAGATCCTGACGCGCGGCGCCGGGCTGCATCCCGATAACGCCGATCTCAATTACAATCTGGGCAACGCGCTGCGCGATGCCGGCGATGCCGAAGCCGCCATCACCCGCTACCGGAAGGTGCTTGAACTGAACCCCGGCTATCTGGGTGCCGCCACCAATCTGGCATTGGCGCTAAACGGCTTGGGGCGCAACCGCGAAGCCGCCGAGGTCTGCACCAAGGCGCTGGTCCTGCACCCGTTTCAGGCGGAACTGCACACCAACCTCGGCGTCGCCCATTGGTACCTGGAAGAGCACCGGGCCGCCGTCGCCTGTTACCGCCGCTCGATCGCCCTCAATGCCGACAACGCGCAGACCCTTTATAACCTGGGCCTGGCGCTGGAAACCTGCGGCGAGCACGATGCGGCCGCCGGCTGCCTCAAGCGCGCCGTCGGGCTGCAACCAAAATCCGCCGATTATCTCTCCGGCCTCGGCCAGAGCTTGATCAGCCTCGGCGATATCCCGAGGGCGATGGAGCTGTTCAATCATGCGCTGGCCCAAGACGGCGACAATTTGGATGCCCATCTCGGCGTGGCCCGCGCCAATTTGCTGGCCGGCAATCTGGCCGCCGGGTTCGAGGAATATGAATGGCACCACCGGCGCAAGGTCAACCCGGTGCCAGACCTACCGGGGTCGGCCTGGGACGGCTCCGACCCGGCGGGCAAGACCATCCTGGTCTACGGCGAACAAGGCATCGGCGACACCATCCAAAACGCCCGTTACATTCCGATGCTCGCGGCGCGCGGCGCAACGGTCATCCTTCGCTGCCATAAATCCCTGATCAGATTGTTCGGCACATTGGAAGGGACCCAGAAAATAGTCGATCAGGATGCGCCGGCGCCGGACTTTGACGCGCATGTGCCGGTGATGGATCTCCCGAAGCTGTTCGGCACCTCGCTCGACACCATCCCCGCCGATTGCCCCTACCTGGCACCACCCGAGGGCACCGAATTCACCATCCCGAAACAGGTATTCCGCATCGGCATCGTCTGGGCCGGAAGCCGGGAGCACCAGAAGAACCGGACCCGATCNTTCACCCTGGACCATCTGGCGCCATTGTTCGAAATTCCGGGGCTGATTGTTTTCAGCCTGCAAACCGGCGATGCGGCAAAGGACATCGCGGCCAGCGAATTGGGGCGCCTGGTGCGCGATGTCGGCTCGGAACTGACCGATTTCGCGCACACCGCCGACGTCCTGCAACAGCTGGATTTGCTGATCACCGCCGATACCGCCATCGCCCATCTTGCCGGCGCCCTCGCCCTGCCGGTCTGGACCTTGCTGCCGTTCGCCCCCNATTGGCGCTGGCTGCTGCGCCGCGACGACAGCCCCTGGTATCCCACCATGCGCCTGTTTCGCCAGCCGGCGCCGCTCGATTGGGACGGCGCCATAAAGAATGTGGCCGACGCGCTGGCCCGCGCCGCGGCGGAGAAGCGGGAGGCCGAGGAGGAGGGGGATTGATATAAACCCGGTGCCTAGATCGACGCCTCTTCACAGACAGGTGCCAAGCGGTACGCCCGGCTGGCCGAGCATGCTCCGCCGAAGCTGCCGCTTCGGCTGCGCAGGCCGGACCCGGCCATCCCCAGCCGGGCTGCGCCCGTGGGCCTAAAACCCGACCTGGTCGCCGCCCTTGAGGGCCAGGCGCTGGCGGGCCTCGGCGGGGGTCGCCACCTCGAGCGACAGATCCTCGATGATACGCCTGATCTTGGCCACCTGTTCAGCGTTGGATTTGGCCATTTCGCCCTTGCCGAGATAGAGGCTGTCTTCGAGCCCGACCCGGATATTGCCGCCGAGGATGGCGCCGGTGGTGACGAAGCTCATCTGGTGGCGGCCGGCGGCGAGGATCGACCATTCGTAATTTTCCTCGCCGAACAGTTTGTTGGCGATGCGCCGCATATGGGTGAGGTTCTCGATGTCGGCGCCGATGCCGCCCAAGATACCGAAGATGGTCTGCACGAAGAAAGGTGGCTTGACCAACCCCCGGTCGACGAAGTGGGCGAGGTTGTAGAGGTGGCCCACGTCGTAGCATTCGAACTCGAAGCGGACGCCGTGGCCCTCGCCGAGCTCCTTCAACACCCATTCGATATCCTTGAAGGTATTGCGGAAAATGAAGTCGCGGGTCATTTCCAGATAGGCCGGCTCCCAATCATGTTTCCAATCGAAGGGCTTGTCGAGGATCGGGAACAGGCCGAAATTCATCGAACCCATATTGAGGGATGTCATTTCCGGCGAGGCGCGCAGCGCGCCGGCGCAGCGTTCCTCGAGGGTCATGCCGTGGCCGCCGCCGGTGGTAATGTTGCACACCGCGTCGGTCGATTGCTTGATGCGCGGCAGGAACTCCATGAACGCGTCCGCCGCCCCGGTCGGGCTGCCGTCTTCGGGATTGCGCGCGTGCAGATGCAGGATCGAGGCGCCGGCCGCGGCGGCGGCGATTGCGTCCTCGGCAATCTCGCTGGGCGTAATCGGCAAGTATTCCGACATGCTCGGTGTGTGGATCGAACCGGTGACCGCGCAGGTGATGATGACTTTTCCGTCTTTCGCCATGATGTTCCTCCTGCTCCATGGGCAATTGCATTGGTGCAAGTGAATTCCCACCCGAGCAAACTGTCAATCCTCTCGCGTAAATATTCCCGATCTCTCGAAAATATCATTTTACGGACCGGGTCATAATTTGCTAGAGCGGCGGGATCACGGGGCAATAATTAACCGCGCATGATGACTGCGTTAGCCGTTTCTTGGCGGTTGCAATTAACAGAGGGAACGGTGAGGCATGTCGACGCAAGGTGAAAACAGGTCATTTACCGAACGCATTGTTTCGCTCTTCGCACATATTTTGAATACCATCTCGGGCGCCTGGCTGTTCGCCATTGCGGCTCTGATACTATATGACGTCGTTGGCCGCGAAGCCTTCGGGGTGCCGTTTCATGGAACCAACGAGATCGTTTCCAACTCGGTGCTCTCGATCCTGTTCCTGCAATTGCCGCTGTCGATCATGCAGCGCTCCTCGCTGCGCACCACCATCATGTTTGATCGTGCCGGCATCCGCGGCAAGGGGCTGATCGACGCATTTTCATACATCCTGGCGTTTTTACTTTTCTTCGCAATTACCGTCGGCAGTTGGCCGAACATGATCGAATCATGGGAAATCCTGGAATTGGAGGGCTCCGGCGTTATTTCGATCCCGGTATATCCGATCCGCTCGCTCGTCGTCCTGGCCAGTTTTCTGGGCATGGCGGTGTGCGCTTTATTGGCATACGAATCGCTGGTCCGGCCGCAAGAAATTCACGGGCCCGATCCGGAAAGCATCGGCGAATAATTCAGGGAAACATTCTGCGCTTGACGTCAAGCCGAGCGGCAACGGATAGACATAATGGAACTTGATCAAAATACCATCCTCATTGGAATGTTCATCCTGATGTTTGCCGGTATCTTGGTCGGCGTGCATATCGGTTTCGCCTTCGGAATCACCGCATTGATCGGAAATATACTTATCTTCGGCGGCGCCGACGGCGATTGGGAAGGTGGCGTCGATATTGCCCTTCGCGGCGTCGGCAGTGTCGCCTATGAATATTTGCGCAGCGAGGTTTTCGCCGCCATCCCGCTATTCATGCTGCTCGGCGACTTCGTCAATCGATCGGGCGCCGCCAAGGATCTGTACAACCTTATAAATCACGGATTGAAGGCCATACCGGGCCGCCTGGCGGTGGCCACCGTCGCCGGCAATGCCGTCTTCGCCGCCGTCACCGGGGTTAGCATCGCCGCCGCCGCCGCGTTCAGCCGTATTGCCTATCCGCAGATGCGCCTGCACGGCTACAATCGCACCTTTGCCTTGGGGTCGGTTGCCGGCAGCGCTTGCCTGGGCATGATCATACCACCGAGCGTGCTATTGATCGTCTGGGGTATCATCACCGAAAAATCCATTGCCGAGTTGTTTATCGCCGGTGCTATTCCCGGTCTGATACTGGCAATTTTCTACATGATATATATTTCCGTGGCGGCCACCTTGAAACCGGAGTTGGCGCCGAAACCGGTCGAAGGCACTCTCGACGAGGACCTGACCGTGGCTGAAATCGCCAGCGGATTTGGCATCGGGGGTTTGATCCTGCTTGTCCTTGGCGGCATCTGGGGCGGCTTGTTCACGCCGTCCGAAGCAGCCGGCGTCGGCGCCGCCGGCGCCATGGGGCTGGGGATACTGAAAGGCATGCGCCACCGGCAAATTGCCGAGACCCTCATCAATACAGGCAGAACCGCGGCGCCGGTCATGTTCTTGCTGCTGACCGCCAACATGTACGCCAAGTTTATGGAAGTCGCCGGCATGTCGGAACTGATCCGCGAAACCTTCCACACCTACCAGCTCGGCGAAATCGGCATCATGCTGGTGATTATCGTGATCTGGCTGATCCTTGGCATGATCCTCGATTCCATTTCCATCATCCTGATAACGGTGCCCATATTCGCACCCCTGACAGCGCCGTTTTTCGACCCCATCGCTTTCGGTATTTTCGGTATCTTGGTTATTGAAGCCGGGCTTCTAACGCCGCCCTTCGGGCTTTTGGTTTATACGGTGAAAGGGTCGGTCGACGATCAATCGGTACAGCTATCGGAAATATTCAAGGGCTCGGTGCCGTATTGGATTTTAATGCTGTTTGTCATGCTGATCATCTGGTCAACGCCGGAGGTCGCCACCTGGCTGCCGTCCAAGATGATGTGATCCGTTCGTTATTTCAAATTATTGGAGGACGTAACGGAGGTTTGATCGGCCACCCTCGGCCAATGCCTTGACACGGCAAAGGCCTCGATACTAGGTTCAGCCACGAATTCTTATTATAAGACTTCTAAGTTAGATTTAACTCAATTCGTAACCCACTGGGAGGAGCACGCAGTGAAACAGTATTTCAAGCATCTAGGCTTGCTTGGCGTTACGGCAGCCGCCGCTATCGCCGTTTCGGGCGCGGCCGACGCCGTGACCATCAAGGGCAAGGACATCACCCTGCGCATCGGTTCCGGCCATCCGCCGTTTATTACCTATGTCAAACACATGGGCAAAACCTTTGCGCCTAATGTGGTCAGGCGCGTTGCCGCGGAAACCAGTTACAAAATCAAGTTCAAGGAACATTACACCGGCACCGTGGTGAATGTTTTCGACACCCTCGAAGGGGTCCAGGACGGGCGCCTCGATGTTGGCGGCTGGTGCGTCTGCTTCGACGACGACAAAGCCTTGGCCCTCAACCTGACCTATTACGTTCCGTTCCATCACCCGAACGCCATCGTCAATCGGGAAATTTTCAAAAGCCTGATCGCCAAGCATCCGGACATTAAAAAAGACCTGTCCGGCCGCTATAACCAGACCGTGATCGGGGTTACCGGGTTCAACAATTATGGCCTCCTGACCGCGTTCCAATGGTCAAAGTTCTCTGACCTGAAAAACCGCAAGATTTTGGCCGCCGGTCCGAACCTTCCCTGGGTTGTGGCGGGCATTCCGGTGCGCACCACCATCCCCAAGGCGCCGCAACAGATGCAGACCGGCGTCGGCGAAGGTATCATCCTGTTCCCCGATACCGACTATAAATTGAAACTGCATGAAGCGTCCAGGGGCGGCCAGTACACCCTGACCGACTTCGGTGCCGTGGTGCAGATCATGTTGACGATCAACAACAGGACCCGTAAGCGCCTGCCGCCCGAGGTCCTCAAAATCATTGACGAAGAAGGCATCGTCTATGGCAAAACCGCTTCGAAAGCCTCTTTTGACGACCATGAATGGGGCATCAAAAAGCTGAAGGAAGCCGGTATCAAGATCGTCAAGATCGCGCCGGCCGCAAAAAAAGCTTGGGCACAGAAATTGGCCAATTGGCCGCAGCAGCGCGCCAACGCCGTCAAGGCCAAGAAGAAGGTCAACATGGCGGCGATGATGAACGACTTCATCGCCATGACCAAGGCGAAGGGGCATTCCTTCCCGATCGACTACAAGATCAAGTAATTCCGGATCAATGCGGAGAGAAAGGCGGCCTTCCGGGGCCGCCTTTTTTTTCGCCGGTCTCGCCTCCCCCATTCCGAGCCTGTCCAACCCCTGATTTTGAGTGCTAATATAATGCTAGGGAGGCATTTCCATGCAGATTGAAACACGCGATCACCTCAACATTGAAAACGACGAGGCGGGCGGCGTCCTGGTCGAGACGATCCTCATAGCGGGCGGTGCGAGGTGATGGATCGTGCCGGATACGGCTGACCAGCCCGGCGCCGCCGCGCTGACCCTCGACACCAAGTTCACGGCAAGCTCGGGGCGCATCTACATTACCGGGGCCCAGGCCCTCGCCCGCCTGCCCTTGATGCAGCGGCAGATGGACCAGGCGCTGGGCCTCAACACGGCGGGCTATATTTCCGGCTATCGCGGCTCGCCGCTCGGCGGCTACGACATCGCCCTTTGGCGCGCGGCCGCGCATCTCGACGAACACCACATCAAGTTTCAGCCGGGCGTCAACGAGGACATGGCGGCGACCGCCTGTTGGGGCACCCAGCAGACCGGCATGACGGAAGCGGCAAAATATGACGGCGTCTTCGCCATCTGGTACGGCAAGGGCCCCGGCGTCGACCGCTCGGGCGACGCCTTCAAGCACGGCAACTATGCCGGCACCGCGCCCAACGGCGGCGTCCTGGTGCTGACCGGCGACGACCACGGCGCCGTCTCCTCGACCACCGCGCACCAATCGGAACAGGCGCTGGTGGCGGCGATGATCCCGGTCCTCTATCCGGCTTCGGTCCAAGAATTCATCGATTACGGGCTCTACGGTTTTGCCATGTCCCGCTTTTCGGGCGCCTGGGCGGCGATGAAATGCGTCAACGATATCATCGAAAGCGGCGCCTCGATCGGCATCGATCCGGACCGGGTCAAACCGGTACTGCCGGAAGATTTCCGGTTCCCCGAAGACGGCGTCCATATCCGCTGGCCCGACGCGCCGAAGGCCCAGGAAGCGCGCATGATCAAGGTCAAGCTGAAGGCGGCGCAGGCGTTCGTCCGCGAAAACGGGCTCGACCGGGAAACCCATGCGGCGCCAATGAAGCGGCTCGGCATCGTCGCCGCCGGCAAGGCCTGGCTCGATGTCTGCCAGGCCTTCGAGGAGTTGGGACTGAGCGATGCGATGCGCGCCGGCCTCGGCATCTCGGTGTTCAAGCTGGCCATGACCTGGCCGATGGAGCCGAGCCGCATCGGCGCCTGGGCGGCGGGGTTCGATGAAATCCTGGTCATCGAGGAAAAGCGCAATCTGATCGAAGACCAGTTGGCGCGTGCCCTTTATCGGCTGGACGGGCCTGAGCGGCCGCGCCTGCTCGGCAAGACCGACGAAGCCGGCGAGCCGCTGGTGCCGGAGCATGGCGAGCTGTCGGGCAGCATCGTCGCGCAAATCATCGCCAACCGGTTTCTGGACGATAATGGCGAAAACTGCCTGGGCGCCGCTGCCGCGCGAATTGCGGCGCGCACCCAAGCCAGCAACCTGCCCGCCGCGCCGCCGGAACGCACCCCCTGGTTCTGCGCCGGCTGCCCGCACAACACCTCGACCCGGTTGCCGGAAGGCAGCCGGGCGCTGTCCGGCATCGGCTGCCACACCCTCGCCATCTTCATGGACCGGGGCGCCGGCGCCTACACCCACATGGGCGGCGAAGGCGGCACCTGGATCGGCCAGGCGCCGTTCACCAGCGCCAAGCATGTGTTCCAGAATATCGGCGACGGCACCTATTACCATTCCGGCCTGATGGCCATCCGCGCCGCCGTCGCCGCCGGTGTCAACATCACCTACAAGATCCTGTACAACGACGCCGTCGCGCTGACCGGCGGCCAGCCGCTGGACGGCAGCCTGATGCCCTGGGACATCACCCACCAGCTTTGGGCCGAGGGGGTAAAGCGCATCGCCGTGGTCACCGACGAGCCCGGCAAATACTCGGGCGCCGTCACCTGGGCGCCGGGCGCCAAAATTCATCACCGGCGCGAACTGGAACGGTTGCAGATCGAGCTTCGCGATGTTCCCGGCGTCACCGCCATCGTCTACGACCAGACCTGCGCCGCCGAAAAACGCCGGCGGCGCAAGCGCGGCCGGTTTCCCGATCCGCCGCGCCGCATCTTCATCAACGAAGATGTCTGCGAGGGCTGCGGCGATTGCAGCACGGTTTCCAACTGCGTCGCAATACTGCCCGCCGAAACGCCATTGGGGCGCAAGCGCGAGGTGGATCAATCATCGTGCAACAAGGACTATTCCTGCGCCGAGGGATTTTGCCCGAGCTTCGTTTCCGTGCATGGCGGCGAACTGCGCCGCATGGACACCAAGGCTGAATTCGATGGCGACCCGGCGGCCGGATTGGCCGATCCCGAAGCGGCGGCGGTTGCCGGCAATTTCAGCATCCTGTTGACCGGCATCGGCGGCACCGGGGTGATCACCTCGGCCGCGCTGCTTGGCACCGCCGCGCACCTGGATGGGCTCGGCTGCAGCGTCCTCGACCAGACCGGCGTCAGCCAAAAGAACGGCGCGGTGATGAGCCATGTGCGCCTGTCGCAGGATCCGGACAGCAATCTCGGCACCCGCATCGGAACCGGGGGCGCTGATCTTATCGTCGGCTTCGACATGGTGGTGGCGGCCGGCAGTGAAGCGATCACGGCGATGGATGGCGAGCGCAGCCGCGCCGTCATCAACGATCATATGGTGCCGCTGGCGGCCTTCGCCGAAAATCCCGACATGGATTTGAACCGAGATGGATACACCAATGTCATCCAGGCCAAGCTTGGCCGCGACCGCGTCGATTTCGTCAACGCCACGCATATGGCTACGCGCCTTCTCGGCGATACCATCACCGCCAATATCTTTGTGCTCGGTTTCGCCTACCAAAAAGGCCTGCTGCCCATATCCCAAGCATCGATAGCCGCCGCCATCCGTTTGAACGATGTCGCCGTCGAAGACAATTTGCGTTCTTTCGCCTGGGGCCGGGTGGCGGCAGCCGATCCGGCGCGCATCGCCGAATTGACCGGCTCGGGTGACCAGGACAGGCCGCCAGCCGAAACCAGCCTCAGCGCCTTCATCGCCGCCAATGGCCGCGACCTGGCGGCCTATCAGAACAGGGGCTACGCGGCGCGCTATCTGGAACGCATGGACCGCTTGCTCGGACGCGAGAAAGAGGCGGCGCCGGGGCGCCAGGAATTGGGCCGGGCGGCGGCCCGCAACCTCTACCGCCTGATGGCCTACAAGGATGAATACGAGGTGGCGCGCCTTTACACCGACGGACGCTTCCGGCAATCGCTGGAAACCCGCTTCACCGGCAAATACCGCCTCGGCTACCATTTGGCGCCGCCGCTGTTGGCGCCCAGGGACCGGGTATCGGGGGCGCCGCGAAAACTGCAATTCGGTGCCTGGATGGGCGGCGCGTTCAAGGTGCTGGCGCGGCTAAAATTCCTGCGCGCAACGCCCTTCGATCCCTTCGGCTATCTTGCCGAGCGCCGCCGCGAACGGCGGCTGCGCGGCACCTTCGAAACGCTGGTCGAGGAAATCACCGCCGGGCTTACATCTGACAATTATGACGCGGCGCTGGCGCTGATCGCCAATTACGATCAGGTCCGTGGTTACGGCCATGTCAAACGCGCCGCCATGGATGATGCGGAACGGGACGCCGAGGCCTTGCGCGCGGCATTCCGAAACGGCGATGATGCCCGTCAAGCCGCCGAATGATATCACACCTATTTTTCAGGATCGAGAGAACGCCCGGAGATAACCATGAACGTCCTACACAGTTTTCCAAAAATCATATTCGATTTCGGCGCTGTCGAGGCGCTGGCGGCTGAGTTGGAAAGCCTCGGCATAAAACGGCCGCTGATCATCACCGACCAGGGCCTGGTCGAGCATGGTGTCTTCGAGGCGGTGCGGAGGGCCCTCGACGGGCGTAACGAGTTTGCCCTGTTCGACGAGATACCGGAAAATCCGACGGTGGCCGGGGTCGAGCGCGCCCTCGAAGCCTACCGGGCCAATGATTGCGACGGCATCGTCGGCCTCGGCGGCGGCTCGGTGCTGGATTCCGGGAAAGCGCTGCGCGTCGCCGCCACCCATCCGGGGCCGATCCTCGATTACCTTTTGGACGCCGGGAAGATCACCGAGAATGTGGCGCCCTACATCACCATCCCGACGACGGCCGGCACCGGCGCCGAGATTACCTACGGCGGCGGCATCCATCCGGAAACCAACGCCCACAGCCTCGGCATCCGCAGCCCGCATGTGAAGCCCGATACCGCCATTTGCGATCCGGATCTGACCCGGACCCTGCCGCCGCGGCTGACCGCGGCGACCGGCATGGATGCGATCGGCCACGCCATCGAGGGGTTTGTATCGAACCAGTTCAATCCGCCGGCCGAAGCCATCGCCCTCGACGCCATCCGCCGCGTCGTTACCTATATCGAGCGCGCCGTCGCCGACGGCAATGACCGCGAGGCCCGCTTCGAAATGCAGATGGCGGCGCTGGAGGGCGGCATGGCCATCTATATGGGCCTCGGCCCGATCCACGCCCTGGCCAACGCCTTCGGCGACTCACCGCTGCATCACGGCACCCTGGTGACGGTGGCGGCGCCGGCGGTGATGCGCTTCTACGATGGGCGCATCGATGACAAGCTGGCGCCTATTCACCAAGCCATGGGCCTCGATGCCGGCACCGGTATCGCGGCCGGCATCGAGGCCCTGAACCAACGCATCGGCATGCCGAAAACGGTGCGCGAAATGGGCTACCAGGGCGAAGACCTGGATACCATTAGCCAAGTCACCATCGACAGCCATTTCAACAAATCGGCGCCGCTGCTGCCGAGCGATGACGAGTTCCGGCAAATCGTTATTGAAGTTCTGGGTTAGGCTGGGATCGAGCGCGCGGCCACGCTTATGCTGGAATGCACGGAAGGAAGTACTGGATGTCTCAACTGATTGCCATTTTCACCGCTATCTTCATCGCCGAATTGGGCGACAAGACACAATTGGCGACGCTGCTTTTTGCCGCGGACCGGTCCCACCACCCGGTGGCCGTATTTATCGCCGCCGCCGGCGCGCTGGTAACCTCGACGGCGGTCGCCGTAGGCCTGGGTGCGTTGGGCGCGCGCTACCTTACCTTTATTCCGCTGAAAGCCATCGCCGGGATCGGCTTCATCGGCATCGGTATCTGGATGCTTACCGAATATTTGAGACCGGCGGCCTGACCAGCGCCGCCCACTCTCAGCCGGCGTTCAGGGAGCGCCAGACTTTTTCCGGGGTTGCCGGCATGTCGATCGGGCCGGCGCCCTTCGATGCCAGCGCATCGGCGACGGCGTTCATCACCGCCGACGGCGCGCCGGTGGTTCCGGATTCACCGCCGCCCTTGACGCCAAGCGGATTGCTGTCGGTCGGGATCGGATGCACATCGACAACGAAGTTGGGGAAATCACCGGCGCGCGGCATCCGGTAATCCATGAACGACGCGCTTAAGAGCTGTCCGGTGCCGTCTTCATAGACAATGTCTTCGTGCAACGCCTGGCCGATGCCCTGCGCCAGCCCGCCATGGATCTGGCCTTCCAGCAATAAGGGATTGATGACCGTGCCGACATCGTGGTCGACAAACAGGCGGTCGAGGCGGACTTCGCCGGTATCGGGATCGATCTCAACCTCGGCGACTTGGCAGCCATTGGGGAAATTGCCCTGGCCGGGATTGAACTCGCCGAACGCTTCCAGCCCAACCTCCAGATGCGGCGGCCAGAACATCGGCTCGTAAGACGCCTTCGCCACATCGACGATGCCGATCGATTTATCGGTGCCGGTGACGCTGAAGGTGCCGTCCTCGAACTCGATATCGGCGGCGGCGGCCTCCAGGAGATGGGCGGCGAATTCCTTGCCCTTTTCGATCAGGCGGTCGGCGGCAACGCGGAGCGCCGATCCGCCGATGGTCATCGAGCGTGAGGCATAGGTGCCGCGCCCGATGGAAACCGCGTCGGTATCGCCTTGCAAAAGGCGCACCGATTCGAACTCGACCCCCAAAAACTCGCACAGCATTTGGGCGTAGGTGGTTTCGTGCCCCTGCCCGTGCGAGAGTGTGCCGGCGACAACGGTCACCGAGCCGGATGGATCGAAACGGATTTCCATGCGGTCGTTGAAGATGGTGACGACTTCCATGAAGCAGGCAACGCCGCGCCCGCGCAAATATCCGCGGGCTTCGGATTCTTTCCGGCGCGCTTCGAACCCGGACCAATCGGCGGCGGCCAGGGTGTTTTCCATGACCACGTCGAACTCGCCGCTGTCATAGGCGTGCATCAGCGCCGTCTGGTAGGGCATCTGCTCCGCCGTGACCAGATTGATGCGCCTAAGCTCGACCGGGTCCTTGCCCATTTCGGCGGCGGCGATGTCGATCATCCGCTCCAATATATAAGTCGCCTCGGGCCTTCCCGCGCCCCGGTAGGGGGCCGTCGATACGGTATGGGTGAAGACCGACCGGGTCACCGCGCGGATCGCCGGTATGGCATAGACGCCGGACGCCACCAGCGCCTGGAACATCGGCGAAATGAACGCCACTTCGGTGAGGTACGCCCCCACATTGTAATCTGAATCGATGCGCAGCGCGGTGATCCGGCCGTCGGCATCGAAGGCCATTTCCGCGTTGACCACCTGATCGCGGCCTTGGCTGTCGGAGACGAATGATTCCAGCCGCTCGCCGATCCATTTGACCGGCCGTTCGACCTTGGACGCCGCCCAAAGAGCCAGTATGTCCTCGGGGTATATGGCGCCCTTCATGCCGAAGCCGCCGCCCACATCCAGGGCAATCACCCTGATCTGGGTTTCCGGTACCTTGAATATATCCTGGGCCAGGCTTTGGCGCAGGACGTGCGGCGCCTGACCGCTGTTATATAAAGTGTATTTGCCGGTGCCCGCGTCATAGTCGGCGACATTGCCGCGCGGCTCCATCGACGCGGTGGTGACCCGGTTATTGACCAGCCGCGCCTTGGCGACATGATGGGCGGCATCNATGGCCGCATCGACGGGACCGGGATCGCCCATGGCGAAGGTAAAGGACACATTGTCATCGGCATGTTCCCAGACGCATGCCGCGCCGGGGGCCATGGCTTGCTCCGCATCGACGATGGCCGGCAACTGTTCGTAGTCGATTTCAATCATCTCGGCGGCGTCTTTCGCGCCCGCCAGGGTTTCGGCGACCACATAGGCAACCGGCGCGCCGACACATTTAACCATGCCCGAAACCAGCGCCGGGAAGGGCGAGCCGGTGGGATCGCCGGCCAACATAGGCACCGGGAAATGGCAATGGATTTCGCCGAGCCCGTCGGCGCCGTAATCGACGCCGGTGAGCACGATCAGCACCCCCGGCGCCGCCTTGGCTTTATCGGTATTGATGCCGTTGATGCGGGCATGGGCGTGCGGCGAGCGCAGAACATATCCGTGGACCATGCGCGCCAGTTCCATATCATCCACGAAGCGGCCCTTGCCGGTCAGCAGCCGTGGGTCTTCCTTGCGCGGGACCGGTTGTCCGATGCCGAATTTCACTTGCGCCTCCTGTTGCCTGCTGTTTCCCTTAATTATGATTGCTTTGACTTGGATTTCTACACGTTGGCGGCGGCAGGTAAAGGTGGAATTTTATGCGGCCGCGCCGGGACATGACAAAGCGCGCGCGCCGCCTTATGGTCCTAAAAAAAATAGGGGGCGGATAAGGGCATGGCAGATCCTTCCAATAGCACATTGATTGGAGAATTCGATTACATCGTCGTCGGCGCCGGCTCGGCGGGCTCGATCCTGGCGGCGCGGCTGAGCGAGGACGCGGGCACCCGTGTTCTGGTTCTGGAAGCCGGGCCAACCGACTCCAACCCCTTGATCCATATCCCGATGGGCGTCGCCAAGGTCTGGAACTTGCCGTCGCTCAACTGGTCCTACATGTCGGAACCGGAACCGCACATGGACGGGCGCCGGCTCTACCATCCGCGCGGCAAGGTGGTCGGCGGTTCCGGCGCCATCAACATGACCGCCTATGTGCGCGGCCACCGGGGCGATTTCGACCGCTGGGCGCAGATGGGCATGGCCGAATGGTCCTATGACCNGGTGCTGCCATATTTCAAGCGCACGGAAAAATTCGCTGGCGGCGCGGACAAATATCACGGCGGCGAAGGCCCAATGCAGACCCAGCCAAATCCGACCACCGACCCGCTCATGGATAACTGGTTCGATGCGGCGCGCAGCGCCGGATATGGCGTCGCCGAGGACTATAACGGCGCCGAACAGGAAGGTGCCGCCCGCCTGCAATATAATATCGGCGGCGGACGGCGTTCCAACTCGGCCGTCGCACTCCTGCGCCCAGCCCTGAAACGGTCTAATTTGAAGTTGATCACCGGCGCCCAGGCGTCGCGGATACTGATGGATGGCACACGCGCCGCCGGTATTGAATTCACCCAAGATGGGCAAACCAGAAACGCCGCCGCCAAAGGCGAAGTGATTGTGGCCGGCGGCGCCTATAATTCGCCGCAGCTTTTGATGCTTTCGGGCATCGGCCCGGCGGCGCATTTGAACGAGCATGGCATCAATATCGTTGCCGATCTGCCAAGCGTAGGCGGCAATTTGCAGGATCATCCCGCCATCACCCTTGAATTCCGGCGCACCCAGACTTCGGAATTTCAGCGCCAGCTACGTCTCGATAGGCTGACCCTCAACATGGCGCGCGCCTGGCTGTTTCGCAACGGACCGGCGACCCTGCCCATAGGCTTCTCCACCGCATTCGTCAAAAGCCGCGCAGGGCTGGAAATGCCCGATCTGCAATTCTTCTTCCGCCCATATTCCCGCGACGCAAGAGAATGGCTGCCGCTGTTACGCCCGCCGGGGCCCGATGCCATCGCCATCACCGCCTGTCATTTGCGCCCGGAAGCGCGGGGCGAGGTACGGCTGGCCTCGGCTGACCCGATGACGCCAATACGCTTCGTCAATAATTTCCTTGGCTCGGAAGCCGACCGCGAAGCCATGCGCCAGGCCTTCAAGGTGTCGCGCAACCTGGTCGGCCAGCCGGCCTTCGATCATATCAGGGGCGAAGAGATCCTGCCGGGCGCCGAGGTTGCGAGCGACGACGAGATCGACGCCTTCATCCGCGCAACGGCGATGACCGTCTTTCATCCGGCCTGCACCTGCCGCATGGGCGCCGACCATGCCTCGGTGGTGGATGCCGAGCTTCGCGTGCGCGGCGTCCAATCCTTGCGCGTCGCCGATGCCTCGGTGATGCCCGATCTGGTCGGCGGCAACCTCAATGCCTGCGCCATGATGATCGCCGAAAAAGCCGCCGACATAATCTGCGGCCGGCCGGCCCTGCCCGCCGCCGAGCTTTAGAGCATTATTAATGCTCTAAATAAAAGTCCGGCCCCGCATGCGCGGAGCCGGAAGGGGGGGGAGCACACTGATTGGGCGGTTACTTTTTCTTTTTACCCTTGGTCATTTTACCGATGCCCATGGCCTGCTTCAGGTAGGCCAGGGCTTCGGGCGAAATTTTTCGAAAGCTCTTCAACAGCGGCCCCGCTTCCTGGCCGTAGAGGATGCGTCCGAGCGAGCCCCACGCCTTGATGAACGACGCTTGGGTTTTCTTGTCGGCCCAGGTTGCCCGGTAGGCGCGGCGCAGTTCGGCGACGGCCTCTTTGTTGGTGCCCGGAGGCGCCGCCACCCAGTTGGCATACATGGAATTGCTCGCATACCAGCGGTAGGCGTCGAACTTCGGCCCGCTCGGCGCCTTGCCCTTCACCTTTTTGTAGAACGCGGTGAAGCTGTCCATGGTGCTCTAATAGGCATCGGCCACCGGCGCGTCCTTGCCGGCCTTGACATCGAAGGGCGGGTGGTAATAAAGCGCCTTCGCCGTGCCTTTTTTCAAAAGATCGTCCTTGTAAAAGGCGAAGAAGCCGGGCGAGCCGGTGGTGATGGTGTCGATTTCCCGCGCCATCAGGGCCGCCTTCAATTTGGGCTGATTGCGGTAGCCGGTGATGTGCCGGTAATCGACGCCCAACAGATCGAAGCCCATGACCGAGAACATGCCGAGCGCGCCGCCTGGAATCCGCCCGCCCGATTTGAAGGTACCGGACTTAACAAGATCAACCGGGTTCTTGAGGCCCGAGCCCAATCCGGCGCTGGCGATGGTAACAAAGGCATCACCGGTGGTTCCGATGATCTCGAATTTTTCCGGATCATAGCGGATGCCGGGCAGGCCGGCGATGATCCCGGCGACGTTAAACGGACCCCAAGTGAGCTGGGTGCCGTCCTTCTTGCCGCGGTTATAGACGAAGTTGATGCCCTTCTGGCCGCCACCGCCGGGGATGAATTTGACGATCACGTTGGGTTTGCCGGCGATGAACTTCTTATAGAAATTGGCAAACCGAAGCGCGTTGCGTCCGAGCCCGCCGCCGGCGGCTGTCGGCACGATAAACTCGATGGTCTTGCCCTTGAAATACTGTGCATCGGCGCTGGAGCTGAGTGACGCCGCCAACGCCGCCGCCGCCACACCGGCGGCTAGGTATTTAATTATACGCATATTGCACCTCCTTGGTTTTAAACGATTTAATTCAGCCTTCCTTGACGCCCGCCGGGTAAAGTCCGGCGACGCGGGCGCCGCCGAAACATTCCCAACGGACGATGTCGTAGGGATCGTCCATATGCAGTTCGAACACCACGTCGCGGGCGTCGTTGCGCTTCAACTCGCGGATACGCGCCCAATAGGGAAAATCGCTGGGGTGCCATTCGGCGCGGTTCCACTCGTTCCAGGTCAGATCTTGCAGCTTGACCCGGCGGTTGAGCTGCTCCCGGTTCGGCAGGCAGAGGGAATCGATCACCAGCATGTTGTCGTTTTGAAGCCGGTGGGCGTCGCCCATGGCCCAGGAAATGACCCGTTCCGGATCCTCGTCGTCGGACGAGGTCCAGACCTCAGCCACCTCCATCTTGTCCTCGTCGACCTCGTACTCGATGGCGCGGGCGAAACATTGGTGCGGCTCGGCCGGCGGATCGAACGGAATGGCGCGGACGATGCCGTTGTCGTACATGACGATGGTGCCGTCGCTGGTGACGCGCGGGTTATGGCCGTGATAGTGCCAGCGCAGATCGTGCGCCGGCTTCAAAAGCTTAGGTTTGAATGCAGTGCCCCAACCCTTGGGATCGCCCAGTATCCATTTAATTTCGCGCGATGCCTTGTCGATCTTGATGATCGCGTCCTGATGGCGCAGCGAGACGATGACGCTGTCGTCATTGGCATCGTAGGTAACGCCGTTGCCGTGGGTCCAATCCAAGTGATCGGGAAAGCCGCGCGTGTGCCAATAGACCTCGAGCAGATGGTAGCACCAGCGATAGACATCCAGATGATCGAAGGTGTTCCAGTTCCACACCACCTCGCCGGCGGCGTTGAATTCGACGATATTGTCGCCGACCACGGGCTGCGTCTTGCGCGGCGCGTCCGGGTCGGTCTCGCTAGTGTAATAGTTTTCGATATCGCGCGCATTGGCGGTCAGCGCCAGGAAATTTCCGTTCGGCATTTGGTGCGGCTGGTGGTGCAGGCTCTGGGCATCGATGGGGATGGCGCTTGGATCGTCGATGGCGCCGAAGGGCCTTTTATCGGCGTAGAACTGGCGGATCACACGGCCGGTCATATCCATCTCGATGGAGCGGAAATCGACGTGGTGATAAAAGAGGTTGCCGTTCTCCAGCCTATGCACGCCGGCAATGCGGGCATCGGCGATGTAATACCAGACCACTTCGCCTTCCTCGTCGAAGGCGACCAGCATCGACCAGCCGGTCATGAACTTAAATTGCCTGGGCGTCGACCAGATGGCCCGGTTGGGCGCGCCGCGGCGGATAGAGACGATGGTAAAGCCGGGCTGCATCTGGTCCGGCATCGAAGTCACCAGCGTGAAATTGGGTATTTCGGCATTGCCCTCGGGCAGCGGCGGCGTCCGGTAGGCCAAGGTCACCGGCCCCATCGCATCGCCGGCGGCGTCCACCGCCGACACTTCGATCTGGTGGCCGGTGTCGGCGCGCATGCCGATGATGGCCAGTCCCGCCACCGGGTCATGGCTGGCGTCATAGGTGACGGTGCGGCGTTTGCGGCCGTCGTCGATGACAATATGGGTGGTGACCGGACCGCCGGCATCAAAGCTGACGATGGCGACCAGCGGCGCGCGGGCGTTGGCATTGCGCTCGACGCTCGGCGGTTTAATGAACTGGGCCATCTGCATCTCCCCGTTACGGCTAAAAATCGTTCCGGCGCCTACTCCAGGCCGGCGTTTTCCTCCCACAAGGTACGGTACGAGCGGCGCACCGATTCCGCATGGGCGCGCATTTCCAGCACCGTCCATTCACGGTCGCGCGCCTTCAATGCCTCGATAATCTGCTGATGCTGGGCCAGCGACTTGGGGTTATGGCTGGAATTGATCTGGCCGAACTTGGTGTAGATGTTGTTGGGAAAATCGACCACCCGCATCACCAGGTCCATGACCTTATCGTTGTTCGAGGCGCGGTGGATGATCCGGTGAAATTCGGAATTGAGATCGATGAAGACGCGGTGATCGGCCTTGCGGTCGGTAGAGGCAACGCCGACGCGCTCCACTTCGATCGCTTCCAGGCGGGCGATGTCGGCATCGCCGATATGCTGGGCGGCTAGCCCGGCGCTGTGGCTTTCCAGCATCACCACCACATCGAAGGTTTCCTCGAACTGGGCGCGGTTCACCTCGGACACATAGGTACGGCCATTGGGGCGCACCGTAACCAGGCCGTCGTCGGCGAGGGCGCGAAGCGCTTGGCGCACCGGCGTCCGGCTGACCCCGAAACGCTCGGCCAGATCGACCTCTTTCAACTGGTGCCCGGGCGGAAAAACGGCGCCGAGAATATCGCCGCGCACTTCCCGGTAGGCTATTTCGCTGGCGGTGCTCATAACCGAAAATGTAGTACATTTTTGATTATTTACGCAAGCGATGAATTTACTATTTTACAAGATTATTATGATTATTATTTATTATCAATGCGTTATAAATTTCCTGCAAAAAATACAAATATCATACTGTTGTACATTTTTTAAATTATCGATGGCGCCGGCCCGCTCAAGAACCATCGATTTTAGATAACCAGATAACCGACGCCGTCCCGGATTTCGATTTGGGTTCCGTAGAATTCGGACAATGCCCGGGTGCGCTCCAAAACCTCTTTGGCCATACCGCCGCCGGCGATCACGGGGCGGCCGCGCTGGGACCGGGACAGGCCGAAGCCGAGATCGAGGGGATAAAGCTCGACCGCGTTCAAGCCGCCGCCGGCGAAGCGGCAGACGGAAAAGATCGAGTGCCAATAGTTGAGATGCGCGCCGAAGCCTTTTTTGCCGCCGGCCGAGCGGGCATCCAGGAAATCGGCGGGCGTCGCGTCATGGCCCAGATCGAAGCGGCCGAACGATTCCACCGGCACCGAGGTAACCGTATCGTTCTGGAAAATGAAATTGCCGAGGCTGTAAAAAATCGGCTTGCCTTCATAGACCTCGACGCCCAGCGATATGTGCGGGCCGTGGCAGACGAAGACATCGACACCGGCATCGATGGCGCGGCGGGCGAAGGCGCGGGCAAAATCGGCCAGTTCCTGCATCTCCGCATTGTTTTCAGCCGTCTCGCTGCCGCGCCGGCTGAAGGCGTGGCAATGCAGCGAAAACACCACCCAATCGGCCTGCCGCCTGGCTTCGCTGATCCAGCGCAGATTATCGGCCTCATCCGCTCCATTGATGCTGTTATCGACAGCGAAACCGGCGCCGGGCACGAATTTCTTGCCGAGGAACGTCAATTCCGACTTGCCGGTGCCGCCCACCTCCTTGTCGCTGAAGAAGCCTCGACGGCGGCGCGCCTGATCCCTATCCAACCCGAGCCCCCCCTTAATGGCGTTCAAATTCGCGAACGCGTCTTCCGGCACGGTATAAGTCTCGTTATAGCCGATGATGTTGACCCCGGGCCGGCCCTTCAAATCCGGCCCGTGGGTGGAGGCCCGGTTCCAGGGCAGGAAAAATGAATTAGCCGACAACAGGGCGACGCGCCCGCCCGGCGTGTCCAGATAGCCGGGCTTTTGCGCCGCCGTCAGATGCGCGCCCGAGCCGCTATGCACCAGGCCAGCGGCTTCCACGTGACCGAGGCTGGCCAGCAATCCGTCCTGGCCGAAATCGGTGACGTGGTTGTTGGCCGTCGACACCATATTGACGCCGAGCCATTTCAGATCCTCGAGCAGCGCCGGCTGGATGGTCATCGGCGTGCCTTCGGTCGGATCTTGCGTTCCGTCGGCGGGCGCCCGCACCGTGCCCTCAAGATTCGTGAACGCCGCATCGGCGTCCTTCAGAATATCCTTGATCGCCAGATACGGCTTTTCGGTAAACGGCGTCAGCCGCCGGCTGAGCATGGTATCGCCGGTCAGCGCGATGGAAAAATCACCTTTCTCGGAATCGTAAATCATAAATCCGTTATCCTCTGTTCGGCCGCCGGCAGTGGATCGCGCCCCAAGATCATATCGGATGCCTTTTCAGCAATCATGATGGTCGGCGCATTGGTGTTGCCGCCGACCACGTCGGGCATCACCGAACAATCGGCGACGCGCAATCCGTCCAGCCCTCGCACCCGCAATTGTTCGTCGACAACCGAATCCTGGTTGGCGCCCATGCGGCAGGTGCCGGCGGGGTGCTGCGCCGTCTGGCAGTTGCCGCGCAGCCATTCCTCGATCCCGGCGTCGTCGCCATGGGCCGGACCGGGGCTGTCTTCCCCGGCATTCACCTCTTTAAGCGGCGGCTGGTCAAATATCGAACGGATCGCCTTCACCCCTTCGCGCAAGGTGGCGAGATCGTGGCCGTCCTGGAACAGATTCCATTGAATTTTCGGCGGCACCTCGGGATCGGCGGATCTAAGCCCGACATAGCCCTTGCTGCGCGGATGCAGGACGGCGCAGCGCACCGTGAACTTGTGACCGACATGGTTCCTGATGAGCGGGAACCACATGCCGGCTTCCTGCCAGATGGGGACCGCGATCAGTTCGATATCGGGGCGCTCGCTTTCCGGCATGACGCGCAGGAACCCGACCGAGGAGGACGGAAAGTTGGCCATCGGCCCGGTGTGAAAGAGACCCCAGCGGACCATGTTGAACATGATCTTATCGACCCGCAGCATCGGAATCAGGGAGATCGGTTTGGACAAATCGAAGGTCACGAAGGCGTTGACGTGATCCTGCAAATTCTTACCGACGCTTGGCAAATCCAGAACCGGTTCGATGCCGACTTCCTTCAATTCGTCCGCCGGGCCGATGCCGGAAAGCAAAAGCAGTTGCGGCGAATTGTAGCTGCCACCGGATAAGATAACCTCGCGGTTGGCGCGCGCCGTACGCAGGCGCCCGCCCTGGCCGAACTGAACGCCGGCGGTGCGGCCCTGTTCGACCAGAACACGGTGCGCCAGGGCGCCGGTCTCGACGGTGACGTTCGGCCGCTTTTCGGCGGGGCGCAGAAAGACGCGCGAGGTGGACGAGCGGCGGCCATCGCCGATCGTGCGGTCGGGCGGGCAAATGCCTTCGGGTTCGGCGCCGTTATAATCCGGCGTCGCCGGGAAGCCCACTTTTTCCGCCGACGCCGTAAAGAGGGCGTTGAATTTTTCCGGGATGGTGGGCCGCGTGACCTTCAATTCGCCGGCGGCGCCGTGGTGTTTGCTGTCGCCGCGCCAGCTGCCCTCGGAGCGTTTGAAATAGGGCAGCACGTCGGCATAGCCCCAGCCGCCGAGCCCCATCTGCCGCCATTGGTCGTAGTCCAGCGGATGGCCGCGGGCATAGATCATGGCATTGATCGAGGAGGAGCCACCGAGCACGCGGCCCCTCGGCGGGCGGATGCGCCGGTTGTTGCAGTGGGGTTCGGGCTCGGTTTCGAGATCCCAAAGATATTTTGGATTGCGCGATACGAAGCGCATGGCCAGCGGAACCGGAAAATAGGGATGCGAATCGCGCACCCCGGCTTCCAAAAGCAGGACCTTGTTATCGGGATCTTCGCTCAGCCGGTTGGCCAGCACGCAGCCCGCCGAACCGGCGCCGACAATGATGTAGTCGTAAGTCCCGGCGTCTTCCAAAATCCCCTCCCCTTATGTCGTCGGTTGTTATCCGTTCACCGCCGCTTGTTCCACATTCATCACCGCCACCGTGCAGCCGACGGCGAAAATTGGAATCGGGGCATAGTACCACAATTCGCCCGTCGCCCCTTCGGTAGCGCCGGCGACGGCAACGAAGGTTCTGATCTCGAAACCGCCCTGGCCGCCGTCGCGGTAGGTTTCCTGGTCCGTATATGCGATCAGTTCCTCGCGCCGGTTGCCGAGGAATCTACCCAGGAATTCCCGGTCCCAAGCCTCGTCGATCCTGCCTGAATCCGGGGTTGCCGGCCAGTGGGAGATGCCGCCGGTGCCGACCATGGCGATGCGTTCCGGCTGGGCATCGCAGGCGCGCCGAAGGGCGCGGCCAAATTCGTAAGCCCGGTGCAACGGCGTCAGGGGCGGTCCCTGGCAGTTGATGTTGACCGGAATGATGTCGAGATCGTAATTGGGGGTCAGGAAATTCAGGGGCACGATGATGCCGTGGTCGAACTTCCATTCCTCGGCATAGGCGACGTCGATGTCATGGAGCAGCGATTTGACCAGACGTTCCGACAGGTCGCGGTTGCCGGGCACCTTCACCGGCTGGATGCCGAGCCAGTCGGGATCCTCGATCGGGCCTTCGTAATAATCGCCCATGCCGATGCAGTAGGCGGGCATGTTGTCCATGAAGAAATTGGCGAAATGCTCGGCGCCGACCACCATCAGCGCATCCGTTCCGGCGTCCTCGATGGCCTGGCGCATACGATCGAAGGCGGCGTAAAATTCATCGCGCAGCTTGGGATCGGCGCGCTCGGCGCGTCCGGTGATACCCGGCGCGTGGCTGCAGGCGCCGGCGAAAACCAATGGCATGATCAGTCCTCCGCCATGGCATAGAGGCCGGCACGCACCTGGCCGTGGCTTTTCACGCCTTCGCGCATGGCCTCGATATATTGGTCCCATTCATAGCCGCGGAGCGCCGCGTAATGCATAAGCAGCTGGCCGTTGACGCCGAGCACGTAAAGCAGCCCGATATCCGGCTCCTTCAGGGCGCTGAGTTCATCATCGGTCAAATCGTAATCGCTGAGCAGATCGTCGAAATCCGCCTCGTAGCGGGCGCGCACGTGCGGATCGCGGTTCAACTGGTAGATCACTTTCTGGAGGTAATAGAGGGACATGGTATTTCGCACCTAGCCGGCGACGTCCATTTTTGTCGCGCCGGCGCCTTTGACATCGCCCGGCATTTCGCGTTTCCTCCGCCTGAATTATGGCAAAACATACACCGCCAATCGGCGCACCGGCAAGGAAGGCCCGGCGGCGGCAAATAAGGGAACGGAAAGCAATGAAATTCGCGAGCTTTGAAATCGGCGGCAAGGAAAGTTTCGGTGTCGTCACCGGCGCGCCCGGCGATGAGGGGGTTATCGATCTGGGGCCGCGCAAGATGACGCCGCATCCGCGCCTGATCAACGTGCTGCGCGCCGGCAAGCTGGCCGAGGCCATGGACCTGGCCGCCGGCGCCGAGCCTGATCATGGGCTCGCCGAGGTGAGCCTTTTGAAGCCGATCACCGTTCCGGAAAAGATCATCTGCATCGGCGTCAATTACGGCAACCGCGCCGCCGAATACGACAACGTGCCCGACAAGCCCAACTATCCCAGCGTCTTCATGCGCTGGCCGGGCTCGATGACGGCCCACGGCCAGCCGCTGATGCGGCCGCCCGAATCGGAGCAACTGGATTACGAGGGCGAAATCGCCATCATCATCGGCAAGGCTGGCCGGCGCATCAAACCGGAAAACATCCGCGAGCACATCGCCGGGCTATCCTGCCTCAACGAAGGCACCATCCGCGACTGGCTCCGGCATGGCACCTTCAACGTGACGCAGGGCAAGAACTTCGCCAATTCCGGCGCCTACGGCCCCTGGATGGTGACCGAGGACGAGTTCGCCGATTTCAACAACATCACCCTCGAAACCCGGGTCAACGGCGAGGTCCGGCAAAAGGACAGCACCGCAAACATCCTTTTCGATTTCGCCTACATCCTCAGCTATCTGTCGGTCTTCTACCAGCTCAACCCCGGCGACGTGATCGCGTCGGGCACGCCGACCGGCGCCGGCGCCCGCTTCGATCCGCCGATCTGGCTGCAGCCCGGCGACGTGGTCGAGGTCGAGGTGGAAAACATCGGAACGTTGAGCAACGGGATCGAGGACGAAGTGGTTTAGGATACTAACGGACAAGTCACTGCAAATAGCCGATTGAATACAACTGTAAAAATCTGGACAATCCAACAAAATAGTACAAAAATAGATATATTCTCCTAATTGAATTAATTAGGCTAAATATCTGGGAATATTTAGTCTAAAAAATGTGGAAATCCTGGGAAGAATTTGCCTTGAAATCAAGATTTACAGTATCTTGCCTATGGCGGCGGCGCACTATATTTTCGGTTGTTCTTTGCCTTCTATTGGCGTCCTGCGGCTTTACGAACGATAACTTAGGCACTTTTGCCGGTGATGCTCGCTATAATGCTCATCTGGCTCCGCAGCCAGTCGCCCAATTGCCCGTTTATAATGTCGGCGACAGTTTTGTATTTGCTTCTGGTGTATACCTAGTAACAGAGACGGTCCTCAAGGTTACGCCGTCACGCATAACCTGGGTTGGCCACCGGGGAAGGGAATGGACGAGCAGCCGGCATCCCCACTTATTACCTGTAAAAGTCTACGATTTGGAAAGGAACTACGCGCCGGGCGCTTATTCGTTGTTTCCCTTGAAAGATGATAATTATTCGCGGTTCATCGTGAAGAAGCGCGTATCGGGAGAAAAACCCAAACAAATTGTGCAGACTTGTGAAGTGGTGGGAACAGAGACGGTCGAAGTTCGCGCCGGAAAATTCTGGACCTTCAAAATTTTCTGCCGGCGCGATGGGTTCTTTGAAACCTTTAATTATTCACCGTCATTGGGACATTATGTTATTCGGCAGCGACAACGCCTATTAAGGTTCATGCGGGCGGAACTGGTATCTTATAGTAAAGCGCCGCCATTGAAATTGGCCGAAAAAAAACCCACCCCGACAAAGAAACAGGAGATTGCTGAAAAACCGGCCGCGAAGTCATTAAAACCCGATGCCGTGGAAACTAAATCTGATGCCGTGAAAACGGCGAATCTGTCAGAAGCAGAAAAGATGAAACGTCGAGAAATTTCAGCGTTTTTCGATTATCAACCGGCAAAAAAACCGGTCACGACTGACCCAAGTTATCCGAGCCCGCCGCATCCGAAAAAGTTTGGGGTTCAAATCGGCGCCTTCAGTTCATTCGACGCCGCCTTGACGGCTTATAACTCGGTCATACTGCCAGCCGCCCCCAAAATTTTTTCTCAATTGGGCGTCAATTACTGGTACTACAAAATTCCGAAAACTGGGCAAACCGTGGTGCGCGTCATCGTCGGCGAATACCAGAACCGGCGTACCGCCAATCGCATTTGCGGCAAAATAAAAAAACGAAAATTGGATTGCTGGGTCAATTCATATAACTAGTACGCCCACCTCGGCGCCGGCGCCCATTATACCAACCTGCACAGATAAACAGACCCAAATTACCGATGCCGGCCAGGCGACGACAATAGGCGAAACCGGTATTCAGCGGCCAAGGCGTCCACGATGCGGCTTTTTTTCAGGGTTGAAGCTGTGTTAAGAACATGGATAACAATGAACCGTCTGAAGACGGGGAAATAACGTCCAGCAGAGAGGCCGCGGCATGATCAATTATTTCATCAACCGCCTGTTCATCGCCATATTGGTGACGATTACGGTATCGATCATCGCCTTCAGCCTTTTGCGGCTGTCCGGCGATCTGGCGGCGGAACTGGCGGGCGACGACGCCACCGAAGAAGAAATCGCCCAGGTTGCCAAGGCCTATGGTCTGGACCGGCCACTCTACATCCAATATTTCGACTGGGCGGGAAGCGCATTGAGCGGCGATCTCGGGGATTCCATCTTCTCCAACGAGCCGGTTTTCGACATCTTGAAGGGCGCCGTGCCGACGACCGCGAAACTGGCGGTCCTGGCGCTGGCTCTCGGCATCATTATCGCCGTGCCGCTCGGGATCATTGCCGCCGTTTACCAGAATACGGGCGTCGACCGGGCGTCCCTTGTGCTCGCCGTCTTCGGCCAGGCGATCCCCAATTTCTGGTTGGGGCTGATGCTGATCCTATTGTTCGGCGTGAAGCTGCGCTGGCTGCCCATATCGGGCCAGGATACGCTCATGCATTTCGTCATGCCGACCGTCACCATCGCGCTTTCAACCCTGCCGCAGATCATGCGCCTGACGCGCACCGGCATGGCCGAGGTGATGCAGTCCGATTATATCCGCGCCGCCTACGCCAAGGGCCTGCCGGCGCGCATGGTTATCTTGAAACACGCCTTGCGCAACGCCATCCTGCCGGTGGTGTCGATCACCATGGTCACCTTCGGCTTCCTCCTTGGCGGCACGGTCGTGGTGGAAACCATCTTCGCCCTCAACGGGCTCGGCTTCGAAGCCTTCCAGGCGATCATCCGGCAGGATTTCCCGGTGCTGCAATCGGTGGTCCTGTTTGTTTCCGTCATCTATATCGGTTTGACCTTGCTGTCGGACCTGATCAACGCGCAGCTCGATCCGCGCATCCGGCTGAGCTAGGAAGGCGGTCATGACAGCCAGCGAGCAAGCATCCGCCGCAATTGATGGCACGCCCGCCGCCGACGCCGAACAGGTCGATATCTTCGAGGTCTATTCCCCGACGCCCTATGAATTGATGAAACGCCGGGCGCGCTCGCACCCGGGTTTCCTGATCGGCTCGGCGGTGGTGTTTGCGGTTTTCATTGTTGCCGTATTCGCCGATTTCATCGCCCCCTTCGATCCCTTCGATCAGAATATTTCGCGGCGCCTGATCAACCCGATCTGGGGCAAGGACAGCACCTGGATCAATCCGCTGGGCACCGACGCCTTCGGCCGCGACTATCTCAGCCGGGTCATTCACGGCGCCCGCGTCTCGATGATCGTCGGCATCGTCGCGCCGCTGATCGCCGCCTGCATCGGATCGATCATCGGCATGGTCGGCGGCTATTTCGGCGGCCGCGTCGACGCCGTCGTCATGTATCTGATCAATTCCAAGCTGGCTCTGCCCGGCCTGGTCGTCGCCTTGTCGCTGGTCGCCGTGTTCGGCGGTGAGGTATTTGTCCTGGTGCTGGTGCTCGCATTTTTGTTCTGGGACCGCTACGCCATCGTGCTTCGAACCGTGACCCAGCAGATCCGGGCGCAGGAATTCGTGACCGCCGCGGAAGCTGTCGGCTGTTCGGTGCCGCGCATCATCTTCGGCGAAATCCTGCCCAATGTGATGAACCAGATCATCGTTATCCTGACCCTGGAAATGGCCATCGCCATCTTGATCGAGGCGACGCTGTCGTTCCTCGGCCTCGGCATTCAGCCGCCGACGCCGACCTGGGGCAACCTGATCGCCGAGGGCCGCAACTTCATGTTCTTCAAACCCTATCTGGTGACCATCCCCGGTATCTGCCTCTTTTTCCTGGCCATCGCCATCAACATGATGGGCGACGGCATCCGCGACATCACGGCGCCGGAGGGTCGCAACTAAGAGGAAGCAGCCCGCCTGGGGTTGGCCGGGCCCGGCCTGCGCAGCCGCTTCGGCGGAGCGGGCTCGGCCACGCGGGCGTCATACTTGGCACCTGTTTATGCAGGAGGCCAAACGCGCCTCTTATCGCTTGCTAATCACCTGTGGCGGCGGCGCGTTCGATGGCCAGCTCGGCGATGTCCTTCTTGACCAGCTTGCCGACATCGTTGGTCGGCAGCTCATCGAAGAAATAGACCGCCTTGGGTTTCTTGAAGCCGGCCAGCTTGCCGGCGCAGAAATCGATCAGTTCGCGGGGGCTGCAACCGTCTTGGGCGACGGCGCAGGCGACCACTTTTTCGCCCCATTTGGCGTCCGGCACCCCGACCACGGCGATCAGATCGACTTTCGGATGCTCGCTCAAAATGGCTTCGATCTCGACCGGATAGACGTTGACGCCGCCGGTCTTGATCATGTCGCGCTTGCGGCCCGACAGCCAGATATAGCCGTCCGCGTCCTTGGTGATCACGTCGCCGGTAACCAGCCAGCCATCCTTCAGGACCGCCGCCGTATCCTCGGGTCGGTTCCAATAGCCTTCGAGCAGCGACGGGCCGCTGACCATCATCTCGCCGAATTCACCGGCGGGCACCGGCTTCATGTCTTCGTCCACCGCCTCGATGCGGAACAACGGCGCTTCGGTGCCGAGCGAGTTCATGCGGTCGGGCTTGCCCGGGTTTTGCAGCGCCGCCTCGACCTCGTGCGGCAGCATATAGGATACATAGCCACCCGTTTCGGTGGACCCGTAGGCGTTGACGAAACCGCCCTTGAAGGTGGGGTTGGCCTTGATGCGCCCCATGCCGGGGCGCGAATCGCCGGTGGCGCTGGTGCCGGTCAGAAGACGCAATGAGGAGAGGTCGGCCTTGGCCAGGTCCGGATGGTCGGCGATGCGGTCGAACAGCGACAGAATACCGTAGGTCATGGTCACCCGCTCAGCCGCGATCCATTCGAACAAATCCTCGACATCGAATTTGGGCCGGATAACGGTGGCAATACCGGCACAGGCATGGGTCGTCATCATATGGATGCCGAGCCCGGCCGAGATCGGCATGGCGATCAGCGCGATGTCCGAGGCGTAGTGGGGAACCTTGGCCAGATAAACCAGTATATTGGTCAAATATTGCCGGTGGGTGCGCATGCATCCCTTGGGAAAACCGGTGGTGCCGGTGGTGTACTTGATGGCGAACACGGCGTCCGGATCGACGGCGACATCCGGTTCGGTATCGGGCGCGCCGGATATCAGCGCCTCGTAATCCATGCCGCCGCCCCCTCCTCCGCCAATAACAATAGGCGTTTCGAGCGAAGCCAGCTCACCGGATATCTGGGTCACTTCGGCCAGTGATTCATGGCCGGTGACGACGATCTTGGCACCCACGTCGTTCACGATATAGGAAATTTCGCGCCCCACCGAGCTTGGCATGATACCGATGGAAATGCCGCCCGCCTTGGCGATGGCGAAATAAAGTTCCGCCAATTCGATGCTGTTGCCGAGGATATAGGCGACGCGGTCGCCGGGGCGGACGCCGAGGCCGATCAGCCCGTTGGCGAGGCGGTTGACGCGCCCATTCAGCCCCGCCCAATCAACGCGCCGGTCTTCGAATACAAGCGCTTCGGAGCCCGGAATACGCCGCGCATTGGCGCTGACAAGATCGCCGATCAGCATTGCGGGCAAGCCCGCCCGGGCGCGCGATCAAGCCCATTGGTCAGCACTTCTTGTCCTTGGCCGTTTTATCCACTGCATAGGCGAGCATTTTATCGATAACCCCGCTCACCACCCGGTATTCATCGGCATCCAGTTGGGACAATAATTCCTTCTGGCCGCGGCGCGCGATTTCGAGCCTTTGGTCGTAATAGGTACGGCCCGCCTCGGTAACATCGAAGGTCGCGCTGCGCTTGTCATCGGGATCGGATTTGCGGCTCACCAGCCCCATCTCCTTGAGCGCCGCCGCCGCCCGGCTTACCTGGGCCTTGTCCAGATGCATGTTACCGGCGATGGCCCGCACCGTGGTCGGCGAGTTGGCGCAGAGATAGCTCAGCAGCCGCACCTCGGTCAGGCCGATCTTGTATTCCTGGACGTTGCGCATATCGACGTCCCGGTCCAGAACCCGGCACAACATGGATAGCCGGTAGGACAGAAAATCGATCACGTGCATGTCGTCGACCGCCGCCGATATGTCGTCGTGATCATCGAGCCCGGATAAATCCGAACGGTTTAATTGCTGCAATCGATCCTCCCCTTTTTGACCCGGCCAGTTCATGTTGGCAATCATGTCCGCCATGCCACGAAGGCCCGGCGCCAATTGCACGGACCGATGGTAACGTGCGGTCGTTGAATGAATCAATACAGTATCGTATCAATAGGCGTCGAAATGCAAAGCCGTTACACCGGAATAATTATGCCGTTGGGGAGGCTGATGGCGGCAATACAAGACAAGGTCGTATCGCTTGACCGGGCCGGCGCCATGATCGCCGAGCGCAAGGTGGTGTCGTTGGCCGGGTCGCATTCGGTGAATTCGCCGATGGCGCTGATCCGCGCCGCCATCCGGGCCGGTGCCGGCGGCTTGAGCATCATTCCGCCGGTCACCACCTCGATCGCCGCCGATATGCTGATTGCGGCGGGCTGCGTCGATACCTTCTATCTTTGCTATATCGGCTTCGAAACGCTCGGTTTCGCGCCGGCCTTCCGCGCCGCCGCCGAGGCCGGCACGATAAATGTGATCGAAGGCGACGAGCCCTTCGTCATGCTCGGCACGCGCGCCGCGGCGGGCGGCTATCCCTTTATTCCGGTCAACAAGGGCGTCTACGAAGGCACCGATCTGCCGCGCCTCAACCCGATGCTCAAAAAAGTCACCGACCCGTTCAGCGGCGAAGAGGTCTATGCCATACCGGCGCTTAAAGCGGATGTCTGCATCCTGCACGCGCAAGCCGCCGACCAACAGGGCAACGCCCAATTCTGGGGCGGCAATAATCAGGAATTGGATAAGGCGATGGCCGCCGATTATGTCGTGGTCTCGACCGAGCGCCTGGTATCGGTCGATGCGACGCGCCGCGATGTGGATCGCGTCAGCCTGCCCGGCCACATGGTCGATGCGGTCGTTCAGGTTCCCTACGGCGCCCATCCGACAGCCTCGCCGCAATTCTACGGCACCGACGAGGCGCATTTGAAAACCTATTTCGAGGCGGTGCACGGTGGCCGGACCGATGAATATTTGGACCGCTTCGTGCGCAACCCAGCCGCCCACCAGGATTATCTGAACGAAGTCGATCTCGGCGCCCTGTTCGAACTTCAGAAAAATGCGTGACCATCAGAGGAAAGCGAACGACTGACATGGCCGAAGCGGCGCATCCAGGAACCGATGATTATTCGATGGCCGAATTGATGGCCGTCGCCATGGCGCGGGCCCTCGAGGCCGAAGACGGCTGCCTCGGCGGTGTCGGCGCCGCCGCCGTGGTGCCGATGGCGGCGGCGCGGCTCGCGGTGCTGACCGTGGCGCCCAATCTTTGGTGGTTCGCCGGCGGCGCCAGCGGCCTCAACCCGACCTTCGACCGCTTGCCCACCTCGTCGGCCGATCCCCGCGCCGCGCTCGGCTCGACCGGCAAGAAGAACATGCTCGATGTGGTCGATATGGGGGCCACCGGCAAGTGGGACTGGGGCTTCAACGGCGGCTTGCAGATCGACAAGTTCGGCAATATCAACATGATCGGCATCGGCCCGCACGAAAACCTGAAATTGCGCGGGCCGGGCACCGTCGGCACCATCTGGACCGGCACGCTGAAACGGCCCTACCTCTACATCATGCACCATGCGGCGCGGGTTCTGGTCGATCGCGTCGATTACATATCGGGGCCCGGCTGGCTCGCCGGCGGCAATTCAAGGGCCGAGGTGATCGGCCGCGAAACCGAGGGCCCGCAGCTCCTGTTCACGCCGATCGCGGTCCTCGATTTCACCGAGGATAATCACCAGCTTCGTCTGAAATCGGTGCATCCGGGATACGACAGGGAAACGGTGATCGCCAACACCGGCTGCGAACTGGTGGTGCCGGACGAGGTGCCCGAAACGGCGCCGCCCAGCGAACAGGAGCTGTTCGTCCTGCGCAACCATGTCGACCGCGACGGCGTCCTCAAGGAGGTGCGCGCGACGGTCGGCTGAGGCGGCCGATCGCCCATTCAGCGGCGCGATATTGCTTTGAACCCATATCCGGCAAGGATTAGGATGCAGCAATGAATATATTTTGGGAGGCGTAAAAATGCTGAAAACCACCGGCGACATGGTCCTGCCGACCACCATCATCGGCTCGCTGCCCAGGCCCGCCTGGCATACCGCCAAACTGGGCGGGAAAAACTTCCTCGAGGCGATGGTCGATGCCCCGTGGCGGGAACAATATACCGATGCGGTCGGCGTCCATCTGCGCGACCAGGAAGCCGCCGGGCTCGATATCTGCACCGACGGCGACGCCCATTACGACGAGGAAGTCGGCGGCCAAAGCTGGACCAGCTATCCGCTCTTTCACATGGAAGGGTTCGATCGCAAAAACCCGGAAGCCGCCGTCTGGCGCGCCGGCGGCATCGGCTTCCCGCCGGGCCACATTTTGCATGATTACCTGGAAGCCCGGGTGATGCCCGCCATCATCGGCCCCGTCGGACCGGGCGATCTGCAATATGCGGCGATGTGGAAGACGGCCCAGCGGATGACCAAAAAGCCGGTCAAGTTCGGCACCATCACCGCCGAGCTTTTGGGCGCCGCCGTCGACGATAAATATTATAAAGACCCGGTCGAACGGATCATGGCGCTGTCCGACGCCTTGGGCGAGGAATTGCAGGACCTGGCCGATGCCGGCTGCCCGGTGATTCAGATGGAAGAGCCGCAAATCCACATGGTTCCGGCGCGCGGGCCGGTGTTCGGCAAGCTCGACATGCCCGAACTGGTGGATGTGTTCAACAACACCGTCAAGGGATTGCGCGACAAGACCGAGGTCTGGTGCCACACCTGCTGGGGCAACCCCGCGCAGCAGCGCATGTTCCTCGAAATCCAGAGCTATAAGCCCTCGCTGGAACATCTCAACAAGGTGGACGCCGATGTCATTACCTTTGAATCCTGCTCGTCCGGGCATATCGACATCGAAGCCATCGGCAACGAGATCAGCGACAAGAAAATCGGCTTGGGTGTGATCGACCACCACTCGTTGCAGGTCGAGCGGCCGGAAGAAATCGCCGACGTCATCCGGGGCGCCCTCAAGCATATCCCGGCGGAACGCCTTATCCTCTGTTCCGATTGCGGCATGGGCCGCGAAGGCATGAGCCGCCGCCACGCCCGCTACAAGATGATATCCCTGGTGCTCGGCACCAACATGGTGCGCAAGGAACTGGGCTTGCCCGAAGCTGATTGCATAGCAGCCGACGGACGCTATTCGCTGACCCGTACCGAGGATTGATCCGGGACGGTTAAATCGGTGACAGTTTACTTTTTAAAAAGTAAACTGTCACCGATTTACATGGTCACCGATTTACAGCCCCGCGATTTCCGCCGCCTTGGCAATAACCTCTTCGCTTAAACGCTTCACGCGGGCCACATAACCAGGGTCGTGGAAGCGGGTCAGCTCTTCTTCCTCCGCCATGCGCGGCGCAATCGGGGTCAATTGGCCGAGGAGGCCGCTGCTATCCAAGAGACCCAGCATGCGCCGCTTGCCCGCCGGGCTGTCCCAGGCGTCGAGCGGCTGATCGAAGCGGCCGAGGGGAACCGACGGCCCCTGCTCGATCCAGAAATAGCGCTCGTCGCAGACAAAACCGGTACCCGTCATGTAACGGTCTCCCAATCGGCGCCCCAGGCATCCCGCCACAGCCACGGCCGCGACGAGTTGGATTTCGCAGCGCCGCCCCGCCAGAGATCGAAGCGGGGATCGGCATAACGCGCGAAGAAAGCGTCGAGCCGGGCGTCCAGGTCTTGGCGCACTTTCGCGTAGTCCCCATCGCCCGCCAGGTTGCGGCGCTCATCGGGGTCATTCTCAAAATCGTAAAGCTCGTCTTCCAGGGGATAGGCATTGCTGCCCTTGAAACGCTTCACGTAGAGCCATTCCGGCGTGCGCATGGCGCGGCTTTCCTCTTGCTCCAGGAACACCACGTCGTCCCAGTCCAATGCATCGCCGGTCAGTTCGGGCGCGAAGCTGCGCGCCGGCACGCCGGCCATGTCGGTTTCGCTGGTTAGGCCGAGATAATCCAAGATGGTCGCGAACAGGTCCATGCTGCTCACCAGGTGCTGGCTGCCTTGGCCCGGCTGAATAGCCCCCGGCGCCCGCACCAGAAGCGGAATGTTGTAGGCGACGCGGAACATGTTGGACGGCCAGGTCGCCTGCCCGTGCCCCCAGAAACCATGATGGCCGAGGGAAAAACCGTGATCGGCGGTGAACACGACGATGGTGTCGCCGTCGAGCCCGCCCCTTTCCAGCGCATCCAGAACCTGGCCGACGCCATCGTCGATCAGACTCATCTGCGAATAGTAGTTGCGCAAGGAGGTCAGGTCGTTGGGGATCTGCAAAAGCGCGCTGAAATCGGGCCCGCCCTTGTCCTTGGGCATGAATTCCTTGTTCATTTCGTAAAGCTCGATGGCTTCCTTAGCGATGCCCTCGCGCGGCACCGAATGCATCGGCGTCAAGTCATAGAGATCGCCGAAGCGGTGCCCGGCGCGGCCCTTGATCGACGGCCAATGTCCATAAGGCCCGTTATAGGGCAGCAGCAATAGGAACGGCTGGTCTTTGCCGGCGCGCCCGCCGATATAGTCCACCGCCTGTTCGGTGAAGAAATCCACCGAATGGCCGTTATAGACGAAGCTGTCGCCGTTGACGGTCATCTCATTGCCGTGGAAATCCAGGGTATGGCCGCGCGCCATGGTGATCCAGTGATCGATGCCGTTCTGCGCCTCGTTGAAAGCGCCCAAATGATACTTGCCGATCATCGCCGTCGCGTAGCCGTTGCGTTTGAGGATTTCCGGCAGGGTGTCGAATTCGGCGACCGCGTTCCAGCCGGCCGGCCACCGACCCATCAGCCGGTCGTCGAGCCAGGTATGGACGCCGTGCTGGCAGGGCATGCGCCCGGTCCAGACCGAGGCCCGGGACGGCGAGCACATGGCGTTGGGGCAATAGGCGTTATCGAAGCGGATGCCATCGGCCGCCATTTGGTCCAGGCGCGGCGAACGCATTTCGTCGTTGCCGTAACAGCCCAGCAAGTCGGCGGGCTGGTTGTCGGTCATGATCAGGACCACATTGGGCCGCTTTTGCTTCGCCATGAAACCGCGCCTATTCAGACAGCGCGCCATCGAGAGCGCCGTCGAGAGCATCAGCGGCTTCGTCGGCGGCGTCCTCGGTGAAGGTCAGCGGCGGCGACAGGACCACACGGTGCGCTTGCGTGCGGACCAGCACGCCGCGTTCCAGGCAGCGCGGGCCGAGGCCGGTGATGAACGGATCGTCGGGCGCGAACGGCTCCTTGGTTTCCCGATCCTTGACGAATTCGATGGCCAGCATCAGCCCACGGCCGCGCACGTCGCCGATAACTTCATGCCGGTCCTTCAATTCCAGCAATCGGTTCAGGAAATGCTTGCCGACCTTGGCTGCGTTGTCGGTGAGGTTCTCGTTGACCACGATATCGATGTTGGCGCAGGCGGCGGCGCAGGCCAGCGGATGGCCGGCATAGGTATAGCCGTGCATGATGGCGGCCAGCGGATGGTCCCGGGTCCAGGCTTCGGCGATGCGTTCGTTGAAGACGGTGGCGCCGAGCGGCACATAGCCCGAATTGATGCCCTTGGCGAGGCTGATGATATCGGGCTTCACGCCCCAGCCGCGGGAACCGAACATGGCGCCGGTGCGGCCGAAGCCGGTCACCACCTCGTCGGCGATCAGCAGCACGTCGTGCTTGTCGCAAACCTCGCGCACCAGCGGCCAATAGTTCTCGGGCGGGATGATCATGCCGCCGGCGCCCTGGATCGGCTCGGCGATGAAGGCGGCGACGGTGCCGGCCCCCTGATGCTTGATTTCCCGGTCCAATATGGCGGCGCAGATGCGGCCCAGTTCGTGCGGGTCGTCGGTCCAGGGATTGCGGTAAGGATCAGGATTGTCTATCTGGTAAAAGCCCGGCATCAACGGTTCGTAGGCGCGCCGCCAGACCATGCCGCCGCTCGCCGACAGGGCCCCGAACTGCATGCCGTGATAGCCGTTCCTTAAAGATATGAACTTCACCTTGTCGGGCTGCTCCATCACCTTCCAAAATTGGCGGGCAATCTTGAAGGCGGTTTCGTTGGCATCGGAGCCGCCGGAACCGAACATCACCTTATTCATGCCTTCGGGCGCCAGCAACTGCGTCAGCTTGGCCGACAGCTCGATGGAGGGCGGATTGGCGAGGCCGTTGAAGGTATTGTGGTAGGAGAGCTTATCCAACTGCGCGATGATCGCCTGCTTGATCTCGTCGCGGCCATGGCCGACATTGACGTTCCAAAGCCCGCCCATCAGGTCCAGGTAGCGCGTGCCGTCGACGTCCCAGATATAGAGCCCCTCGCCGCCGGCCAGGATCAAGGGCGGATTCGCCTCCATCTGCTTCGGGTCCGCCATCGGATGCCAGTAATGCCTGGCGTTGTTTTCCTTCAAGAAATTCGCCGCCGCCCGATCGTCCATGATGCCCTCCATCCAGATTCCCGGCCTGTTACCGGGTAGGGCCAAGACTTGCCCGAGGGTGCGGATAATTCAAGGGGAAAGAGGGGGGCGCAGGCCAATCGGGGTTGGCATGGTTGGCCGATTGGCCGTCAGTCCATGCACCTCGCTCGATTTGATCCTACTTAATTCGGCGAGACGGCCGGATCGGAAGGTTACGTGCTCAGCCAAAAGTGAAAGTCATCGTTTTCGTGGCCGAATTTGTGATTGCCTTGATGCCTTATGGCAACGCGTCATGTTTTTTGAGATATTTTATGAGGGGCCGATGACTGGTCAAAGAGGTGCCGCTCGGAAAGCGTCCAATAATCCGCCAATAAGCAGACTGTCACCGAAGTGGCGTTCCTTGACAAAGTTCCTTTTCTGTTCTATATTGTTCTTTCAATTCCGACATTGAGAATAAAGGAATTTCAAGCGCTCCCCGGCGGCGGACGGGGGCGTCCGAATCGCAGCTTTTACCGCCTGAAAAACCACATGAATCCCTATGAATCCCTATAAAACCATATACGATTTTTCGCTAAAAAGTGTCGCACGAAAGAAAGATCACGACCGAGGCAATGAGGCAGTGAGGCAATACCAGATGCCGTAGGGGCGGGTTTGAAACCCGCCCCTACCGTCTCAACGTCGCACCGTCTTCGTGGTTCAAATGTCCGCGGATGTCCATGAATGTCCATAAATGACCGTCATGTCCATGCTGTTTTTGGGTGTCGCAGTTGAAAACGATTCGCATAACTGGCCCCGCCCGGGTGGGAAGATCCCGGATATCGAGGTGCCAAGATGGCAGCCGCCGGCGGATGCGGTCATAATGGCTTTAGGCCAAGGGAGGAAACAACGATGGATGAACGCATTGCATTCGATTGGAACGGCATCGAGATTGCCGGCATCCTGGATATTCCGGGAAACGGATCGGAGCTGGAAAGCCGGCCTGCATTTGCGGTTCTGCATGGTTTCGGATCGACCAAGCATTCCGGGTCCAGCCCGGCGCTGGCGCGGATATTGTACGAGCGCGGCTATATCACGCTGCGCATCGACATGCCCGGTTGCGGTGACAGCGGCGGCGATCGCGGCCGGCTGATCTGCCTGGAACAGGTGGCCGTCGCCAAGCGGGCCATCGATTATCTGGAAACCCGGCCGGAAGTGGATCAAAGCCGCATTGCGCTGATCGGCGCCAGCTTCGGCGCCGCCGTTTCGATCTATACCGGCGGCGATGACGCGCGCGTCGCCGCGGTCATCTCGTCGGGCGGCTGGGGCAGCGGCGCGCGCAAGGCCAAAATCCAGCATCCGCCGCCGGAAAAGTGGGAAAAGTTTAACTCCATGCTGGAAGAGGGCCGCAAGAAAGTGGCGGCCGGCGAGAAAATGATGGTTCCCCGCTTCGACATCGTACCCATCCCGCCGCACCTGCGCGGCAATCTGGATGAATTGTCGCTGATGGAGTTCGATGTGGAAACCGCCACCAGCATTTTCGATTTCCGGCCCGAGGATATGGTCGGCAAGATTGCGCCGCGGCCGCTTCTGATGTTGCACCCGACGGATGATTCGGTGACGCCGTCCAGCGAATCCGTCGCCCTATTGGAGCGCGCCGGTACGCCGACCGATTGCCACTTCCTTTCCGAGGTGGACCATTTCCTGTTTTCCGAAGACGACAGCCGGGCCGAAGACATCATCACCGACTGGCTCGGCAAGTTCTTCCCGTTGGACGCTTCGGCAGCAAGGAACGCGGCGAAATAAGATGGCCCCGGGGCCGGGTTCGCTCATACGGCAAGCGGCTGGGTCAGGCCGCGCCCCGTTGCGGCTGGTCCCGGAGCCCGGTCAGAATCTCGAGGGTGCGCGCCCAGGAGGTGTCATAAGATGGCTGGTCGTAGGCGGCGGCGCTGGACATCATGTAGCCATGCTTGACGCCGGGATAGATGATGACATCCAGGTTCGGCATCTTGGCGTCCAATTGGCGCGCCCCCTCCTGGCAGTGGGGCGGCGCGGCATGGTCGAGATCGCCCCAATGCAGGCTGACGATGGCGCCGCCGCTGTCCAGTTCGAGCTCGTCGAAATAGGTCTCGACCTTGGTGCCGTGATAGGAAATGCCGGCATCGCAGCCGAGCCGCGTCGTCCCCAGGACCGCATAGGCGCCGCCGTAACAGAAACCGACAACCGCCGTGCGCCCGTTGCATTCGGGGCGCGATTTGAGATCGGCCAGCGCATCGGCGACATCGGCGACGCCCTGTTCGATCAGTTTGATGCGCGGCCTGGCGCGTTTGGCCGCCCGGTCGGGATCGGCATCGCCGGGACCGGCGGGGCCGGGATCGGTGCGCCAGAAGGGATCGATGGCGGCAACCAGGCAGCCGTTGGCCGCCAGATCGTCGGCGAATTTACGGATGCCTTCGTTGACCCCGAGCACCGCCGGCACGATCACCACGCCGGGCCCTCCGCCGGACGCCGGCGCCGCCAGATAGGCGTCGAAATCACCGCCTTCTGAAGATGTGATCTTGATATCGCTACCCGCCATATTGCTACCTCCCCTATCGGTGCATCGATCAGTCTATTTGCCCTGCATCAGCGCCACAAGCGCGGCGCCCGATGCCAGCGCCGCCTTTCTGGTCAACATGCCTTCTGCCACGGTGGCCCCTCCTATTCGGCGGCGGAATTCAAATCCTGGTTGACGATAAAACCGACACCGCGGTCCAGGAAATCGGCAACCACGCTGGCAAACCGTTCGGGCTGGTCGGCGTAGAGCACATGCGCCGCATCATAGAGATACACCAGGTAATGGCGCGGAATAGCCTGGCTCAATATGCGGCAGGTCTCGATCGGGATGATCTTTTCCAGCGTGCCGTGCAGGATAAGCGTCAGCGCCTGGATTTCGCCCAAGCGGTCGACCAGCGGCTGATCCAGGGGTTCGCGCAGATCGTAGTGGAAAATGTTTTCCAGGTTGGCCTGCATCATTTCCGGGGTGCGTGTATTTTCAGGCAGTTTATCAGGGTAGGCGTACAACTGACGCAGCAATTCCCGCTGGCTGCCCGGCATGCCGCCCTTGCCGCCGGGCCGGAAACCGGCGCTTCCGGCGAGCACCAGAAGTTCGACAATTTCGGGATGATTGACCGCGACCCAGCATGCCTGCCAGCCGCCGAAGGAAAACCCGATCAGATCGCAGCGCCCGCCGAGCTCGGCGCCCGCGAACTCGGCGATCAAGGCGGCCAGCGTCTCCATGCTATCGATGCCGGGCAGGTGGGCGGTGCCGTCGTGGCCCGGAGTGATCGGCATATAAAGGCGCCGGCCCGCGGCCAAAAGGCGGTGCGCCTCGGTCTCCAGGTGCCCGATCGCGCCGTGCAGCATGACCACCGGCAGGTGAGGCGAGCCTTCGCTGTCCGATTTCGCCTTGCCGCCGACATAATAGTCGAGCCTACCGGCGCCAAGCTCGGCTGTTTTCCTCTCGAACATCACCTTGCTTCCTCCCTCATCTCATTCGCCGACCATGGCCATCACCGGCATGGTGTCCGGGGTTTTGGCCAGGTCGCGCACCTCGGCATGGACGTGATCTCGGAACAATTCCATGCCGCGCCGCACCACGTCGTTGGGAATATTGCCGATCTTCATGTTGGTGTTGATCCAGCCGCAGCCCAGCTCGGCATGGATGCGCTTGATCTGCTTGACCGCGGTTTCCGGCGTGCCGCAGATGACGGTGCCGTCCTCGATGGCGCCCTCGATGGTGCGCGTCCCGGCATGATTGAGGCGTTGCAGGAAATATTCGCCGCTGCCGTCGGTGCCGAAATAGCGCGATTTCTGCACCACGATCTGTTGCGCTTCGCGCTGCGGCGACATCAGGATCGACATGAAATATTTGACGCCGCGCGCCAGATTTTCGCGCGCCGCTTCGTCGCTTTCGGCGATGCAGGTATGAAAGCCGCAAAGGATATGTTCGGGACCCGGCTCCCAGCCGCATATCCTGGCTTCATCGATATAGGCGTCGATGACGCTGCGCCCGGCTTCCAGATTTGGAATAAAAACCATGCCCAGCATCATCCCGTTACGCGCCGCGACGCGCGCCGAATCGGGATTGCTGCCGGAATACATGATCGGCGGGTGCGGTTTCTGCATCGGTTTCGGCCACAAGGAGACGGCGCGGAATTTGTAATATTCGCCTTCCCAACCGAACGGCGCCGGTTCGGTCCAGGCCTTGCGGATCAACTGGGTGGCTTCGGCCAGGCGTGGGCGCGATTCATCGGGCGCGATGCCATAGGCGATATATTCGTGAGGGATGCCGCGCATGAAACCGGTCATCAGACGGCCGCCCGAGATGACATCGAGCATCGCATATTCCTCGGCCACCCGGATCGGATTCAGGAGCGGCACCAGATTGCCGAACATGGCGATCTTGACCCGGCTGGTCCGCTGAATAAGGGCGGCGCCGATCAAATTGCAATTGGACATCAAGCCGTAGGGGCTGAAATGATGCTCGTTGCAGCCGATGGAATCCCAACCGCATTCCTCGGCATAGACCATGGTATCCATATATTCCTGATACAGCCGGCGCGCGATTTCGGCGTCAAACTCGCTGTTGTCGACCGGCCATTGCTCGACCCTTTCGGGAAACACGTCATAGGGCATCAGATGAAAAAAGTTGAAGCGCACGCCAGCCTCCCTGATTATAAGTTTACCCCTTTAGGTTAAGATTATGGATATGGTTGGAGGTCTGTCAATTTGCCTGGCGGCGGCGGAAGAATCGCCGGCCGAATAGATTTCTCGGGAAAACTGCAATCTTGAGCTGACGCCGAAGCGGCCACCGGCAATCAAGACGTGTGATGGGCATCACTGTGCGATTTCCGGCAATCGCGTATATTTGCATCATAAGCGGTTAAAAAAGCACCGGAACTCGGGGATACAATCAGGCTTAACGACTAAGACAAATCCGAGGTGACGTTATGAACAGTCTATCGCCCCATGCCCCCATAGCAGACACATATATATCAAGAATAAACGAAGAAAAGCTCATCGAGGGGCGACGGCAACTGGAAGACGAAGCGGAATCCCGTGGCCGGCGTATCCGGATGCGCCGGCAGCGCCAAATGAAATTGGCGGCGGTGCGGCGAATTCAGCGGCGTAAACGGGCCGTGAAACTCGCCATGTTCTGGGCAAGCGCGGTGGCAGTCGGTGCTTTTGCGGCCGTCTGGAACTCGAACGAAATCGTTCAATTTATGACCCGTGTAATGGGCGCGGTTTGATACAAGCTTCCGCCTATTCCGGCTTCTGCAAATCCTCGATCACCCCGGCCAGGAAACCCGAGGCCTCGGCGCCGGAGACGGCGCGGTGATCGAAGGTCAAGGACAAAGGCATGATCCGGCGCACCGCCACTTCGCCATTGTGGGCGACCGCTTCGGGGCGCGCCCGGCAGACGCCGAGGATGGCCACCTGCGGCGGCGTCACCATCGGCGTCGTATAGCGGCCCAATAGGGGACCGGCATTGGTCAGGGTGATGGTGGCACCGCGCAATTCCTCGGCGGGGACGGTGCGCGCCTCGACATCGGCGCGCAGCCGGTCGAGACCTTGGCGCAGATCTTCCGGGCTCCTCGCCGCCACATCGCACAGCACCGGAACGAACAGCCCGGCATCGGTGTTGACGGCGAAACCGAGGTCGACCTTGCGGTGGATGCGGATGCCGTTTTCGTTGCTGTCGAACCAGGCATTCAGGGTCGGCGCGTCTTCACAACCGGCGACCATGGCGCGGATCAGGCGCAGGGAAAAATCCTGCCCTTCGCCCCAATCCTCGACATCGGCGTCTTCCATGATGGTGGTCGCCGCCACCTCGGCGTTGGATTGGGCCATGCGCCGCGCCATCGCCCGGCGCACACCGCGGAGCGGCTCCAGCGGCTCGGCATCGGCGATATCGGCGGCGGCGCGCTCGACATCGGCCTTGGTCACCACGTTGCCGCGCCCGGTGGCCGTAACCATGGCCAGATCGACACCCAGATTGCGGGCCAGGGCGCGCACCGCGGGCGGCGCCTTGAGACCGGCGCCGGCGCGCTCCACCTCGACCGCCGTTGCCTCGACCACCGGCCCTGATTTCGGCCGGATCTCACCGACCACCGCGCCGGCATCGATTTTTTCGCCTTCGTCATATTCCACCAATCCGGCGCCGACGGCGACGATTTCGCCGGCGCTTGCCATCAATTTGGCGATGCGGCCCGGCCAGGGCGCCGGCACCTCGACCACCGCCTTGTCGGTTTCCACCGAAACCAGGGGCTGGTCGGCGACCACATTGTCACCCTCGCCGACATGCCAGGCGATCACCTCGGCTTCCTGCAATCCTTCGCCCAGATCGGGCAGTTCGAACACTTTCATCATGCGGCTCCCCGCTCATTATCACCTGTATCGAATTGTTCCTCGGCCGGCTCGTCGGGGAATGCCACCGCCCGGCGCGCGGCTTCGATGATGCGCCGCTCCGATATCAGGTATCGGTGTTCGGTGCGCGCCGCCGGTATGACGGTATCGTAGCCGGTGACCCGGACCACCGGTGCCATCAGGCTCATCAGGGATTTTTCGGCGATGCGGGCGGCGATTTCGGCGCCGAACCCGCCGGTATAGGCGGCTTCGTGGATAATCACGCAGCGGCCCGTCTTTTCCACCGAGGCGAGGATTGTGGCCTCATCCAACGGCGTCAAGGTGGCGACATCGATGACCTCGGCCTCGATGCCGGCGGCCGCCAGGGCATTGGCGGCGGCCATGGTTTCGGTGACCATCGCCCCCCAGGTAATGAGGGTGATGTCGCTGCCTTCGCGAAGGGTGAATGCCATATCCAGCGGCAGCGCCTGGCCATCGTCGGGCACGTCTTGCTTGACCGTCCGGTAGATGCGCTTGGGCTCGAGGAACACCACCGGATCGGGATCGCGGATGGCGGCCAGCAACAGCCCATAGGCGCGCACCGGCGAGGATGGAATGACCACGCGGAGGCCCGGAATATGCGCCAACATCGCTTCGGTGCTTTCCGAATGGTGCTCGGGCCCGTGGATGCCGCCGCCATAGGGGGCGCGGAACACCGCCGGGCAACTAAGCCGCCCGCGCGTCCGGTTGCGAAGCCGCGCCGCGTGGCTGATGATCTGATCCAGCCCGGCATAGAGGAAGCCCATGAATTGAAATTCCGCGATCGGGTGGAGACCGGCGCCGGCCATGCCGATGGCGGTGCCGGCGATGCCGGCTTCGGCAAGCGGCGAATCGATAACCCGCTCCGCCCCGAAGCGGGCGAGCAAGCCGTCGGTGGCCCGGAAAACGCCGCCGTTGACGCCCACATCCTCGCCCAGGATAACCGCCAAATCGTCTTCTTCCATGGCCCGGCCCAAGGCCTGGGTGACGGCGCCGACCAGTGTGACTTCAGCCATGATGCGCCTCCTCCTTGGCCAGACTTTCGAGGGCCTCGGCCCTTTGCCGCGCCAGGTCGTCCGGCAGTTCGGCAAACATGTAATCGAACATGGCTTCCGGCGGCTGCGGCTGGCCGGCTTCGAATACCGCCACGGCGGCATCGATTTCGGCGTCGATCTCGACCAGCAGCGACTCCTCGTCCTCTTTGGACCAGGCATCCAAACCGGTGAGATAGGCGCGCATGCGGAGCAGCGGCTCTTCCTTCCATTGCGCACTGACCAATTCCGGATCGCGGTAGCGGCTGGCGTCATCGGCGGTGGAATGGTCGGTCAGGCGGTGGGTCAGCGCCTCGATCAGCGCCGGCCCGCCGCCGCCGCGCGCCGTCTCCAAGGCGTCCGATACCGCGGTGTAGACGGCGATAACGTCGTTGCCGTCGACCTGGCGACCCGGAACCCCGGCGGCGACGCCCTTGTCCGACAGGCGTTCGGCGGCGCTTTGCTTCTCGCGCGGCAGCGATATGGCCCAGCCATTGTTGATGATCACGAACACCACCGGCGCATGCCAGACGCCGGCAAAATTCAGGGCTTCGTAAAAATCGCCCCTGGAGGTGCCGCCGTCGCCGATGGTGGCGAGGGCGGCGCGCTTCTCATCCCTCAGCTTGAAGGCATAGGCGGCGCCGACGGCGTGCGTGGTCTGGGTGGAGATCGGCGTCGCCGGCGGGAAATCGTGGCTCGGCCCGGAATAAACATTGCCGCGTTCGTCGCCGCCCATGACCAGGATAACCTCGTCCAAAGTGACGCCGCGCACCAATTGGGCGGGGGCTTCGCGGTAGGTCGGGAACATCATATCCTCGGGCGCCATGGCCGCCGCCAGGCCGACATGGGTCGCTTCCTGGCCGAGGGTCGGCGGATAGGCGGGAATGCGCCCGGTGCGCTGCAGGGCGATCATCTTGGTATCGAAGCGGCGCGCCCGGACCATATGGCGGTAAAGCCCGATCACTTGATCGGAATCTCGCGCGAATTCCGGCAGGTCGGCGGCCACCCCTCCGTCCTGGTCAATGTATTGAAGCGGCGGCGTAAGTTTTGCGGTCATTGCTTGCGGTCTCCTGGCCGAAGGGGAAGCGGAAATGATTGAAGGCAAGGATACAGCTTCCGGCGGGAAATTATTTTGCAAATATCCTGAAATATGGCAACATCTTACAATAATTTTGCACATAAATGGGGAATTAATCGATGATTTCGCACCAATTATCGCTTGATGCGGCTGATATCCGCATCGCCAGCCATCTGCAGACCAACGCCCGCGCCTCCAACGCCGAGCTGGCCGAAACTGTGCACCTGTCGCCGTCCCAATGCCATCGCCGGGTCAAGCGGCTGGAAGAGCTTGGCGTCATCGCCGGCTACCGCGCCGAACTCGACCGGCACGCGCTGGGTCTCGGTATCTTCGCCTTCGTCCAGGTCTCGCTCGCCACCCACGCCAAGAACCCGACCAAGGCGTTCGAGGACGCGATCGCCGATTTCCCGCAAATCCTGGAATGCTACTCGCTGACCGGCGACACCGATTATCTAATGCGCGTCGCGTTTCCCGATCTCGATGCCTTTTCCGAGTTTCTCATGGAGCGCATTATTACCCTGCCGATGGTGGGCAGCGTCAAATCGTCGATCGTGCTGGACGAGGNGCGGCGCGGAAGCGGACTGCCGCTTCACCACCTGACGCCATAATCGGTATAAATCATATCTTACGCTCGGTTCCAGCCCAATAGTATTCGCGGATGACGTTCTTCTGAATTTTACCGACCGTGGTCTTCGGCAATTCATCGACGATTTTGATCATCCGCGGCCGCTTGTAGCGGGCCAGGCTTTCCAGGCAGAAATCGATCAGCTCCTGCTCTTCTGCCTTTTGGCCGGCTTCCAGCACGACATGGGCGGCGGGCAGTTCGCCCCAGTAATCGTCGGGAATGCCGAACACCGCGCATTCGTTGACCGCCGGATGCTGGTAGAGGGCGTTTTCGATCTCGCTGGGATAGATGTTCTCGCCGCCCGATATGATCATGTCCTTGGAGCGGTCGACCAGGAACAGGAAACCATCATCGTCGATATAGCCAACGTCGCCGGTCCTGATCCAGCCGTCCCTGGTGATCACCTCCGCGGTCTGCTCCGGGTTCTTGTAGTAGCCGGTCATCAGATGCACGCCGCGGGTGACCAGTTCGCCGATCTCGCCAGCCGGCAACGGTTTGTCCTCGGCATCGAATATGGCCATTTCCAGATCCTTAAAGGCGCGCCCGGCGCTGGCTATCTTGGCGCGGCAGAACTCGGGCGGGCGCACGGTCAGGTTGCCCGATTCCGATTGCCCGTATTGTTCCACCCAAATCACATCGGGCAACACCTCCAACATCTTCTCCATCTGCGCCACCGGGTTCGGGGCGCCGCCGAAATTACCGTAGCGCCAGCCCTTGAGCCTATCGGCCGAAAAATTGGGATGGCTGATGATGCCGTTGATCTGGGTCGGGATCAAAAATGACGCGGTCACGCCCTCTTCTTCGACCAGGCGCATGAACTCCTCGGCGTCCCAGGCGGGCATCAGGACAAGGGTGTTGCCCATGCGGATGCCGGTCTGGAACCAGACGAACAGGCCGGCGATGTGAAACAGCGGCGTCGAGCAGCAGAAAACGTCATCTTCGCGGATGCCGAATTCGCGCTCGGCGCGCAAGCAGCCGATGACCCGCGATTGATGGCCGGCGACGACCCCTTTCGGAAATCCGGTTGTGCCGCCGGTATAGGTGATGGCGAATGCGTCATCGTCGGTCAGCGCCACGTCCGGCGCTTCGCCCGGCGCATCGCCGATGAAATCGGCAAGGCTTTCGGTGCCGGCGGGCGCATCGCCGCCGATGACAATGATCCGCTTCAAGCCGGGAAGGTCATCCCGGATGCCGAGCAAAGTATCGGCCAGCCCGGCGAAGACGAAGATCGCCTCGATATCGGTGCCGGCGATGACATGGCGCAATTCGTCCACGGAAAAGCGCGCCGACATGTGGGCGAGCACCGCGCCCGACCGCGCCGCGCCGAAATAGATGGCGGGATAATCGGGCTGGTTGGGGGAATAGATGGCGATATTACGGCCCTTGCCGTAACCTTCGCGGATCAGGGCCTGGGCAAAACGGTTGGCGGCTTGCTCCAGCTCCCCGTAGGTTTGTGAAAAGCCGCCGATTTTGATGGCCGGCTTGTCCGGCACCCGCGCCGCCGTTTCCGATAAAATCTCGCCGATCAGCATTTCCTATTCCCGTAATCTTTCCAGCCAGCCGGCTCCTACGCGGAGCAAATAAACAAACACGCGCCCCTACCCGGTCACCTTCAGGCCCCGGAAAAAGCCCTCGGTGCCGCTGTCGATATAAAGGCCGATGCCGCCCCTGGCGCCGGCTCCATGCTTCAAATCATTGACCACCAGGGTCGGCTGCTCGGCGCCGTGCACGTAGAGCCGCGCCGTTTCGCCAGCCACTTCGATGCGCATCTTGGTCCAGGCGCCGGGCACCAGATCGACATAGGATTCGTATTCGCCGGCCGCGGTTTCGCGCAAATAATCGAACTTGTAATCCGGGTAAGAGAAATACTGGCACGAGCGGTTGCGCCGAAGCTGGTCGCCGGCGCGGCCGTTCTTGGGGCGAATATAAATGCCTTCGAAGGCGCTGAGATCGTCCTTGATGCGGAAGGCGACGCCGATAAAGCCGCGCGCCGCCGGCGGCGCGTCCGGCAAGGCATCGCCGGCCACTTCCAGCTCGATAACACCGTCGCCGAATTCGACCCCCTCGACGATGGCGAAGGTCGGGCAATCGGGGGTTTCGGCATCGGGCGTCAAAACCAGGCGCAGCGCCGGCGCGCCATGATGATCGGCGATGCTCGGCAACACGTCGTTGGGACGCAGCCCGTCGACGCTATGCAAAGCGAATTCGGCCATTGATTCTCCCCCCCGCATGTGAATTGTTAAGCCCATAAAAGCCGGTGTTCGCGCGCACCGCAAGGGGGCACGCGTAAAATAGGAGGAAGCGGCGATGACCGTCATCGATATCCACACCCATATGTTCGGCAACGCCTGGCTCGATATGCTGGAGAAACACGGCAAGCCCGATTACGACACGAAGAGGCAGCCCGATAATCGCGACTATCTGATCGAGAAGGGCGCCGTGGCCTGCGCGCTCGAGGTCGAAGCCTTCGATTACGACAAGCGGATTCAAGCCCAGGATGCCACCGGCATCGATATCGGCATCGTCTCGGTGACCTCGCCCAACGTCTTTTGGGGCGGCGAGGAAGTAAGCTCGGAAACGGCGCGCCTTGCCAATGACGAAATGGCCGCCGGCCAGACCGCGTACCCGGACCGCATCCGCTGGTTCGCCTCGATCCCCTGGGAATATCCCGAACCTGCGCTGATCGAATTGAAGCGGGCTTTGGCGGGCGGCGCCGTCGGCGTCATGGTGTTGGCGCATGTCGGCAAATACGACCTGGTCGATCCCCTGTTCGAGCCGATCTGGCAGGAACTGGACCGCCTCGCCTTGCCGGTCCTGGTCCACCCGACCGCCCCTTTCGGCACCCCGGATTGCAATTACGGGCGCGAGCGTATCCTGATGCCCGGCCTCGGTTTCATGTTTGACACCACGCTGGCCATCGCGCGCATGATCGTCGACGGTTTTTTCGACCGCTATCCCAACGTCAAGATCATCGCCAGCCACGCCGGCGGCTACCTTCCCTACGTGGCCGGGCGCATCGATATGTTCTTCGCCGTCGAGACCCTGGCCAAGCTGGCCATCTCCGAGCCGCCGAGCACCTACCTCGAGAACATCTATTACGATTCGATCGTCTATAATCCGGGCGGGCTGGCCCTCTGCCTGGAAGTATCGAGCCCGGGCAGGATGATGTTCGGCACCGATTTCCCGATGCCCTGCGACATCCCGCGCTTGAAAGAACTGGCCGGCGCCCTGCCCAAGGACCAGACCGACGCCATCATGAGCGCCAACGCCGTCGAAGTCTTCGGTCTGTAACCGAAACAAGATAGGGAGCCAGCCATGAGCGATCCGAGGCTCGAATTCGATCACGTTCATATCATCGCCGAAGATCCGGAAGCCGCCGCCGCCTGGTACCGCGATATGCTCGGCGGCGAGATCACCGGTTCCCACCAAGTCCGCAATGCGGCGCAAATCAGCGTCGATTTCGGCGGCACCATCATCGTGATCCGGGGGCAACGGCCGGGCGAGCGGCCGGGCCGCAAAAACGATCTCAAATCCTTCGAAGATTATGTCAGCCACGATCAATGGGGCACCGATCATTTCGGCTTCCGGGTGCATGGCGAGATAATCGCATTCTGCGATGGCTTGCAGGCCAAGGGCGCCGAGTTTTCGGTCGAGCCCTACGAGTTCCTGCCCGGGCGCACCATCGCCTACCTCAAGGCCCCCGACGGCGTCACCATCGAACTGGTGCCTGCCGGAGATTGAACCGACCGCGGCAAATCTGGCATCCTCATACGCGCTATGCGTGTATGCGACACCCGGAATCGGCATGGACATGACGGTCATTTATCTACATTCATGGACATTTACGGACATTCCCGGCGCTCGGCGTAGCCAGCCGATCATTAAAATTCACCGGAAAAAGCAAGATAATTAATATAGTACAAACCACGAACTTTTTCAAGGGACTTCGAATATTCAAAAGGGCCGGCACGGGCGCAAATCATCGCGCCGGCGCCCTGAAAGACTTTATCAACGGTATCAGCCCGAAGCGGCCATCCGAGCCAAATGGACATTAATTCGGACGATCCTTATAATTCGGCGCTGTCTTTCGGGCTGCTATTGAAGCGGCAATGTTTATGTAAGCGGGGGAATGACGATGGCCGAGACACGCTGGGAACTATCGGGTCAGTATTTCGAGACCTGCAATTGTGATTATCTGTGTCCTTGTCCCGAGAGTTTTTTGCGGGCTCGCCCGACACGGGGCGAATGCATCGCGGCAATGGCATTTAAGATTGATAAAGGCCACTTCGACGACGTCTTGCTCGATGGTCTCGCTTTCGTCGTGGTCTTTCGCACGCCGGGGCCGATGGCCGAGGGCGGCTGGACACTCGGCGTGATCGTCGATGAAAAGGCGGATGTGAAACAGCGTGAAGTTCTCGGCGCCATTGCATCGGGCAAGGAAGGCGGCGCGCCAGGAAGGTTCGATTTGGCGACCGAGAAATTTCAAGGCGTTGAATATCTGCCGATCAAGTTCCAGGCCGACGGCATGGACTACTCACTGTCGATCGGAAATGCGGTGGATCAGGCGATCAGTGGCGTCCCTGGCGGAAAACGGCCCGAAGAGCCCATATGCCTCGACAATCTGGCTCATCCCGCCAACANCCGCTTGGCGCTCGCCAAGGCGACGCGGAGCCATATCCACGCATTTGGCATCGATTGGGACGACGAAAGCGGTCTGACCAACGGCCACTTCGCGCCATTCAATTGGCAGGGATAGTAATCTGGAATGGCACTGGTTGAGCGATCGGAGCGCGGCGGAGCCCTCTCACTCCCCCGCCCGTCACGATCAGATATTCCGATGATCGCCAAAGCGCCGGTGCTCGAACGGGCGATGAGGCGCGACCATATTATCGTGATCATTGGTCTCGTCTCGGTTTGCGGCGCATCATGGCTATATATCCTTGCCGGCGCCGGTATCGACATGGAAGCCAGGTCAAGCGGCGCTGCGATGATCAGCATGGCTCTTGACCGGACGCCCGCTTACTTTGCCCTGATGTTCGCGATGTGGTGGGTGATGATGGTCGCGATGATGCTGCCAAGCGCCGCGCCAATGGTTCTTTTCTTCGCCACCATCAATCGCAAGAGCCATGATCGGGGCCAGGACTATGTGCCGACCGCCATATTCGCCGCCGGCTACCTTGTCGCCTGGGGTGGTTTCAGTTTACTGGCGGTAATCCTGCAATGGGGGCTGGATCGCTGGGTGCTGTTGTCGCCGATGATGGCGACGAGCAGCGCAGATCTCGGCGGCGCCCTTTTGATCGGCGCCGGGATTTATCAATTGACGCCGTTGAAGCACGCCTGCCTGCGTCATTGCCGCTCGCCGTTCGAGCTGATCGCGCACCGCTGGCGTACGGGCGCGGGCGGCGCGTTTCGCATGGGTATCGAATATGGCCTGTTCTGCCTTGGCTGTTGCTGGGTACTGATGGCATTGCTGTTCTACGGCGGTGTCATGAACCTTTGGTGGATCGCCGGCCTCGCTCTCTACGTCTTGATCGAAAAACTCACACCAGCCGGCCACCGGCTCGGTCGATTTACCGGCGCCCTCTTGATCATTTGGGGAGGGTTGGTGTTGGCCGGAGCCTTGGCCGGTAACTTGAGCGGTTCCGGATAGGTAGAAACCGCTCTAATCATTGCCGGCCGGCGCCGAAAGCGTCAAGGACAGCGAAGACACCGGTCCGCCGCCGCCCGCTTGCCGGCTATCCCCCGTCCGCCGCCGCGTCGTCTTTTGCCCGATGATCCATTCCCATGGGATAAATCTTGCACAGCATGGTTTTCAGGGGTGCGCCGCCGAAGCCGGATTTGCCCTGCGCGCCCATCGGGATCAACTGGTTGACGTTGACCTCCCAGATGCCGTTGAGGAACGGGGCCTTGTTTTCCTTTTCCGGATACCACCAGCCGTGCGGCGCCATCGCCATTTGCCGGTGCACCACCGGCGTCGTTTTGAGCTTGCGTTTGACCTTACCGCGCACGCCTTCGATCCACACCCATTCGCCGTCCTCGACGCCGAGGCCGGAAGCCGTATCCGGGTGCAGTTCCACGTAGGGTTCGTTTTCAAACTGGCGGAGCCACGGAATTTGCCGGTGTTCGCTGTGGAACAGGGTCGGCTTGCGCCGTCCGGTGATCAGGATTAGCGGATATTCTGCAAAAATATCGGGCGTGCTGATCGGGCTTTCGACCGGCTCTTGGTGAAACGGCAGTGGGTCGAGGCCATATTCCTCGAACAGGGTGGAATAAAGCTCGATCTTGCCGGTCGGGGTGCGGAAACCGGGCTCGCCGTCGGCGCGCAGCTGGCCTTTTTCGTGGCGGTGGTAAGGGGCGCCGCCGGACGGATGGTCCTTGGGCGTCTGCATGCCGGATTTTTGGCTCAGTTCCTCGAAAGTCACGCCGGCCGGGCGCAGGCGTTCGGTGAACAGCTCGTCCAGGGTACGCCACGGCACCGACTGCGGGTTGAGCCGCCTGGCCATTTCAAAGGCGATGTCCCAGCCCGATTTGGTATCGCCGATCTTGACGCTGCGGTGCATGGCATTGAGGACGACGCCGGTGCTGAACACCGAATCCTTTTCCGCCAAGGTCTGTCCGGGCAGCACGATATCGGCGATCGCCGAGGCCGTCGGCGTCATGAAGTTGTCGACGACGACGTTGAAGTCGAGCTTCTTGACCGCTTCGTAATGGCGCTTCGGGTCCTGCGCCGTGCCGGCGATGAAGTTGTTGGTGTAGAGCCAGAGCCCCTTGATCGGGTAGGGATCGCCGCTTTCCATCTGTTCGAGGACGCTGTCCGACAGTGCCCAGGCGCGGAAATTCTTGACCAGCGGATATTTGTCGGCGCCGATCCGCTTTTTGTTGAGGTTGGCGATAAATTCCTCGCCGTAGAGCTGGATCACTTCGGCGGTCGAATAGGGATATAGGGAAACGCCGAAGGGCGGCCGGCAGATGATATTGCCGCCGGGGATATCGATGTTGCCGGTGATCGCCCACAGGCAATTAAGCGCGTGCGTGGTGGCGACCGCCTCGGCGTTTGAATCGATCGGCTGGCCGAAGCGGATGGCGCCCGGACTGGCGCCGGCGTACATGCGCGCCGCCTTGACGATCTTATCCACCGGCAGCCAGGTGATCTCCGCAACCTTGGCCGGCGGATAGTCCTGCACCCGCTTTTTCAGCTCATCGAAACCGTGCGTCCATTTCTCGACAAATTCGGTGTCATAAAGCTTTTCGTTGATGATCACGTTGAGCAGGCCGAGCGCCAGCGCGCCGTCGGTGCCGGGCCGGATTTGCAGCCAAAGTTCGGCCCGCGAAGCCGCCCAGGAAAAACGCGGATCGATGACGATCAGCTTGGTGCCCAGCTTCATCATATCGACCACGTAATGGCCCGAAAAATAATGGTCGGTGCATTGCGAGCCGCGAATGCCCCTGGCCCAGTGCAGCAGCACTTCGGGCGGCGTGTATTCGGGATCGTCGTAGCGCTCGGGCGAAAACTGCGCCGCGTCGGGAAAGGTGATGTCGCCNGCCACNNTNTGCATGGCCGCCAGCCTGGGNGTGAAGCANGAAATGCCCGAAAGNCCGAANAGNGTCCAGTTGGGGCTGCCATAGGCGTAGGCCATGAAGATCAGCGGCCCGCCGGCGTCGCGCCCGGTGCCCTGGCCGAAAACCACCGATTCAGCCCCGTAATCGTCGCGGATTTTGCGCAGTTCGTGTTCGCATTCGTCGAGGGCTTCGTCCCACGAGATCGGCGCCCATTCACCGGAGCCCCGCTCGCCGACGCGTTTCAGGGGCGTTTGCAGCCGGTCCTCGTGATAGGCGTATTGGGTCAAGGCCAGCGCCCTGGGGCACAGCCGGCCCTGGTGAAAGGGGTGGTCCTCGTCGCCTTCGACCTTGACCAGCTTGCCGTCCCTGATGTGCAGATCGATGCCGCAGCCGCCGTGACAGCCGGGACCGCCCGACCAGGCGCCGGTTTTGACGATTTTCACCTCTTTCAACCTGCTCATAGCTCAAATTCCCCCTCTATCCGGTCTCTATTTCGGCGCATACAGCACGGTCTTCGGCTGATTTTCCATTTGTGCCGCCAATTCCGTTACCGGCCCATGGCTCATGCAGCGGGCCTGGCAATGTTTGACGCAGGAAGGCTGAACGCCGTGCCTGGTCCGGTGGGCGCAGAGATTGCAGATATCGGTCGGAAACGGCAGGTAATAAATGGAAAGCCCGTTTTTATTTTCCAGCACATGCTCGGTGATTTTGATACCGAACTGCCCGGCCGGATAATTATGCTCCTGCTGGCAGGCCACCTCGCAACTCCGGCAGCCGGTGCAGTATTCATAGTCAATCAGCAACCCGTTCCTAGCCATCCGCCGCCTCCAAAATCGATACATTCCGTATGGCTGATAAACTAGTTTCAAAGGAAACTGTGATCAAGACGGCAGTGTTTCAGAAGGCTAGTGGCCTGCGTCATCTAATTTGCATCCCTACGACGGCGTTGCAAGGTTTCCGGCGAGGAGCGCGCCGCGCCGTGGTGCCGATCCACCACAAGTGGCGCGCCCACGGACATTTGGGATGTCCGGGAG
>NZAK01000024.1 GCA_002687515.1 Rhodospirillaceae bacterium | reverse complement strand
GCTTGTCGTGGACGGTGTGCAACTGGATGAACAGCCCGCGGGTCATGGCGCTGAAAATCGCGTCATCGAACTCGCGGTCGGACCGGCACCATCGCTGGAAAGTAGACAGCGACGGCATGCCCTTGGCCGCGCAGATCGACGTGATGGTCCTGCCCGCTTCCAAGGCCTCCAGGATGCGGGTCGTAATCTTCTCGGCGCGTTCAAACTGCGCGGTCATTAGCACCCACAAACTTGGCGCTGTGGGGGCGCGGTACAGCGCGGCGTTCTGCATCGGCCTGAATTACTTTCTTAGGTTCTGCCATTTTCGTGCCTTTCGGTTGTCGGAGTTAGGTGGTGAAAATTTGGCCTCGCATTTGGGTGAAGCTTCCTTTGGGGTACAGCGGCGGCTCGACGGCGCGGGGTATTTCTTTCGTCCGATCCTTGTTATAGGCGGACCTTCTCCAAGACGATCCCACCTTTGGATGGTTCGCGGCGCCACGCCCATTTCCCGAGCAAACTCGGCGTCGTCCATATAGTCGGCGAGGAGTCCGCTTTTCGCGCCGCCGTCATCATCGATGTCGTTGGTAGTGTCATCTGTCATTGCGCCCTACTCCGTTGCGGGAGAATCAGGGTGCGACTGTCCTCGAAAATGCCAAAATGATCACGTTACCGGAACTTGGGAATGTTCCCGGTTTACGCTTAGCGGTAGGCCACCGTTGCATCTAGTAGCGAAGGGCCAAGGCACTGTCTATTCTTGCGGACACTGAGCGGACACAAAAACAAAAATATGAGCAGTTACAGCAAAAAACCTTGGGAAGATTGGTGACCCCTACGGGATTCGAACCCGTGTTGCCAGAATGAAAATCTGGTGTCCTAGACCTGGCTAGACGAAGGGGTCGCCGGTGCTGCAACGAGGCGTCGGAATACTAGCCGCGTTGGGGGAAATCAAGTCCGAATCGTCGCAGTGCGCATGGGGATGGCCGGGTTGGCCATGCGCACGTCGAGCTTGGCACCTGTCTATGTCAAGTGAATAGCCCGCCTGGCCGACCCGACCACGCCTTAGCGGACTGGGTCCCCGGCCACTGGAACTCCGTCTTTTTTTCTTTTCCCCCTTGCGCACTGCCCATTTGCAGCCAAATAAGTATTGGAACATTACACGAACAATTATCGGTGGAGGCAACCATGGACAGGCACCAGGCCCAGGCCGACGCCGCCGATGGCGCGGGTAGAACCGGTAGGTTCCGGTAGGAAGCGTTAGGATTCGTGATGAAACGGTATGGTCGATTTGAGAAGATTTGTTGCACCAAGAGGCACATCCCGGCCATCCCCATGCGGGCTGCGTCGATTACGGAGCCCGTCTCACGTCCGCCTGGCCAACCCGTGATTCTTTGTCGGGGAGCACCCCGAACCCCCTGGCCCCACACGGGCTATGCCCTTTTGCGCAAAAACCCAAGCGCCAAAGGCCCGAGGAATCCGACCACGCCCATCGCCGCGAAACCGAGGCCCCAGGAAATTGCATTGCCGCCGCCGCCGGTGATGTCGAGGACGATGCCGACGGCGAGCGGGCCCAAGGCGCCGCCCATGAAGCCGACGAAGGAATGAACCCCGAGGGTGGCGCCGCGCCGGCCGCTTTCGGAAACCTCGATGGTGCCCGCCGTCAGGGCCGCCGAATCCAACTGCACCAGGGCGGCGTAGAGCAGGGACAGGAGCACCAGGGCCCAGTAGGGGGCGCCGGCCAGGAAACCGAGGAACGACGCCATCAGCGCCGAAACCAGCAAATAGCCGATCACCATCCGGCGGCGGCCAAAACGGCCGGCGGCTTCGTTGCCCAAAACACTGGCGAAGACGGCGATGATGGCGCCGATCGCGGCGACCTCGGTCGGCGCCGGCAGGCCAGCCCCGGCGCCCGGCTTGAGGGCCAGGGAAAAGGCCAGGAAGGCCACCATCCAGGCGCGCATGGCGAACAGCTCCCAGGAATGGGCGCCATAGGCGATGATGTAGCCGAGGACTTCCCGGTTGCGCAGGATCGGGCGGAAATCCAGGAACGCGGTGTCGTCGGCGGCCGGCTCCGGCGCCTTCGCTTGCACCGTGATCAGGATCGCCAGGAAGGCGCCAGCGGCGGCCAGGGCCGGAACCGCGAAGGCCCAGCGCCAGCCCCAGGCATCGCCGATGACCCCGGCCAGATAATAGGACGAGGCCGATCCGAGGCTGAAGCTGGCCGTATAGAAGGCCACCATGCGCGCCTGCCGGGGTCCCTGATAGCGGTCGACCAGCATCCTGAGGCCCGGCATATAGGTGGCCGCCAGGGCAACCCCGGCGAGGGCGCGCAAGGCGAAAGCCGACCAGAAGCCCTCGGCGAACAGGGCGAAGCCGGCCAGCGACAGCGCCGCCAGGAGAGCACCGCCCATATTGATCAGGCGGGCATCGACGCGGTCGGTCAAGGTCACCAGGACCGGGACGGCGAGCGCATAGGCGCCGAGCACGATGCCCGATATCCAGCCGGCATCGGTATTGCTCAGCTGCCAAATCTCGGAAAATTCGGGCAACAGGGCGGGAAAGGTGAAGACCCCGAACATGGTCAGCACCTCGGCGGCGCAGATGGCGGCGACCAGCAACGGGGAAGAACGCGGCGCGCTCATAAGGGTACCGGAAAGCATTGGTGGTTACGGATTGGGCGGTTATTGCGCATGCGCCGCATCGTCGATCAGAAGCTGCACGCTGGAGCGTCCCTGCCAGATGTTTTCGCGCAGGCGGCCGACTAGATGCAGGGGCAGCCCGCCGCGGTCGAGCAAGGCCTGGCCGATTTCGGTCTCGGCGCTGCGGAAGGCGATGGCGGTCAGGCGGCCGCCGGCGGCGTCGTTCAGATAGCAACGCACATGGTCCTTGCCGACCACGTCGGATTTTGCCACCCGCATGCCGGAGAAAGCGAAGCGCGGTTCGGCGTTGCCGCTGCCGAAGGGGCCCAGTTTCTGGACGCTGCGGATCAGTTCCAGGCTGGCGCCGCCGGCGCGCAAAATCCCGTCGACATTGAGGGTCGGCTGCAATCCGGTCGCCGCCACGTGGCGCGCCACCCGTTCCTCGAGGAAGGCGCTGAATTCGGCCAATTTATCCGCCGCGCAGGTGAAGCCGGCGGCCATCGCGTGGCCGCCGCCATCGATCAGCAGCCCTTTCTGGCGGGCGGCGATGATGGCGGCGCCGAGATCGAGGCCGGGGATCGAGCGCCCCGAGCCGGTGCAGGTGTCGCCATCGATGCTGATCACCGCGGCCGGCCGGTTGTAGCGGTCCTTCAGGCGGCTGGCGATGATGCCGATGACGCCGGCGTGCCAGCCCGCCCCGGACGCCAAGATCATGGCGCCGGCGCCGTCTTGTTCGATGCCGGCGATGGCTTCGCTGAGGATGGCTTCCTCGATGGCGCGGCGCTCCTGGTTGTAGGCTTCCAGGCGCCCGGCGATATGGCGGGCCTCGTCGGCGCTTTCGGTGGCGAGCAGACGGGCGCCGAGCCCGGCCTCGCCGACCCGGCCGACGGCGTTGACCCTGGGGCCGAGGATAAAACCGAGGTGATAGGCGCCCGGCACCTCGTCGATACCGGCGCTGTCGGACAACGCCGCCAAACCCGGATTGCGCCGCTGCGCGAGGACTTTCAGGCCCTGTACCACCAGCGCCCGGTTGATGCCGGTCAGCGGCACCACGTCGGCGACGGTGCCGAGCGCCACCAGGTCCAGCCAGCGGCGCAAGTCGGGCTCGGGCGGCTCGCCGCCATCGAAAAATCGACGCTCACGCAGCCTGCGGTTGAGGGCGACGGCGAGAAGAAAGGTGACGCCGATGGCGGCCAGCTGGCCATGCGGGCTGTCATCGTCGAGGCGGTTGGGATTGACCAGCGCGCATACCTTGGGCAGGCCGGCCTCGGCGACATGGTGGTCGGCGACGATAATATCGAGGCCGATGGCGGCGGCTTGTTCAAGTGGCTCGTAGGCCGTGGTGCCGCAATCGACGGTGATCACCAGCGAGGCGCCGCCGGCCTTGAGCTTTTCGAGGGCCGCGATATTGGGGCCGTAGCCTTCCGCCAGGCGGTCCGGGATATAGACCTCGATGGCAACGCCGATGGCGCGGAAATAGCGAACCAGCAGCGCCGACGAGGTTGCTCCGTCGACGTCGTAATCGCCGAATACGGCAATCCCCTCGCCGGCCTCGACGGCATCGGCGAGCCGCTCGGTGGCGGTGTCCATGTCCTTCAAGTGGGATGGATCGGGAAGCAATTGGCTAAGCTTGGGATCGAGATAGCTTTCGACCGCGTCCGGATCGACACCGCGCTGGGCCAGGAGCCGGCCGGCGATCTCGGGCAGGCCGTATTGTTGCGACAAGGCCAGGCCGAGGCGCGCATCGCCGGGGCGCTGCAGCCATCGCCTGCCCGAAAGGGAACGCTCGACGCCGAACACAAAATCTTCCCGGGGCGCCGTCTCCACGGTTATTCGTCGAGCGGGTCGAACCCGATCTTGTGGTCGAAATTGTGGGTCGATTCGATATACCGGACGGTCCCCGATTTCGAGCGCATGACCAGCGAATGGGTCGAAGCGCCGGCGCCAAACCGCCTGACGCCGCGCAGCATGGCGCCCGAGGTGACGCCGGTGGCGGCAAACATGACCTCGCCGCCGGCCAACTCATGGAGGCCGTATTTGCGTTCGAAATCTGTGATCCCGAGGCGCGAGCCGCGGCTCCGCTCATCATCGTTGCGGAACACCAGCCGGCCCTGCATCTGGCCGCCGATGCAGCGCAGGGCGGCGGCGGCGAGCACCCCCTCGGGGGCGCCGCCGACGCCCATATAGATATCGACGCCGGCCTCGACCTCGGATGTCGAGATGACGCCCGAGACATCGCCGTCGCCGATCAGCATGATGCGGGCGCCGGCCTCGCGCGTCTTGGCGATGATCTCGTCGTGCCGCGGCCGGTCGAGAATACAGGCGACCAAATCGCCGACATCGACCTGCTTGGCCTTGGCCAGTTCCTTCAGGTTGACCCTCGGATCCTCGTCCAGGTCGACGACATCGTCGGGCAGGCCGCCGCCGACGGCGATCTTATCCATGTAGGTGTCGGGCGCGTTCAGGAAGCCGCCGGCTTCCGCCATGGCGATCACCGCGAGCGCGTTGGGGCCGCCCTTGGCGGTGATCGTGGTGCCTTCCAGCGGATCGAGGGCGATATCGATTTTCGGCCCGTCGCCGGCGCCGACTTCCTCGCCGATATAAAGCATCGGCGCTTCGTCGCGCTCGCCTTCGCCGATGCGCACGGTGCCCTCGATATGCAGGCTGTTGAGGGCGCGGCGCATGGCGTCCACCGCCGCCTGGTCGGCGGCTTTTTCATCGCCCCGCCCCATCAGCCGGGAAGCCGCCAGGGCCGCCGCCTCGGTGACGCGCACCGCTTCCAGCGCCAGGTTACGATCCATTTTTGCCGGCTCGCCGTTCATCACTTCACGCCCCTAAATTTTCCGTTCGGCTCTATAAGGCTTCTATTCTAATCAGCATCGGTGTTTCAACCACTGCTTCGGATTTTTGGATGGCCGTTAGCGTCGCGGTCATCGAGGCCTCATCGGTTTCGTGGGTGGTCAGGACGACCGGCACCGCTTCGCCGGGATCGCGGCCATGTTGCAGGATCGCCTCCATCGACACCGAGTGATCGCGGAGCGCGCCGGCAATTTCGGCGAACACGCCGGGCCGGTCGACGACCATGAACCGGACGTAATAGGAGCCCACATGGCTGGACATCGGCGCCGCCTCGAGCGGCGCCAGATCAGCGGCCGGAATGGCGAAGGTCGGCACCGAGCGGCCGCGCGCGATATCGGTCAAGTCCGCCACCACCGCCGACGATGTCGGGCCTTCGCCGGCGCCGCGCCCTTCATACATGGTGGTATCGACATAATCACCGTCGGCGACCACGGCGTTGAACACATCCTCGATATGCGCGATCGGCGCCGAAATCGGCACCATGCAGGGATGCACCCTCTGCTCGATCCCGTGATCGGTCCGGCCGGCGATACCGAGCAGCTTGATGCGGTAACCCAGTTCTTCGGCGAACCGGATATCCAAGGGCGATACGGAACGAATACCTTCGACATGGACCGCATCGAACTGGACCTCGCATCCAAACGCCAGGCTGGTCAGGATGGCAAGCTTGTGGGCCGCATCGACGCCGTCAATATCGAACGCCGGGTCGGCTTCGGCATAGCCCAGGGACTGGGCTTCCGCCAATACATCCTCAAATTCCCGGCCGCTTTCGCGCATCGCTGACAAGATGTAATTGCAGGTGCCGTTCAGGATCCCATAGACCCGCGAAATCCTGTTGCCGGCGAGCCCCTCGCGCATCGCCTTGACGATGGGAATGCCGCCGGCAACGGCAGCTTCGTATGCCAGGCTGACGCCGGCCGCCTCGGCGGCGCGGGCCAGCGTTGCCCCATGGTGGGCAAGCAGCGCCTTGTTCGCCGTTACCACATGCTTGCCATTGGCAATCGCCGTTTCGGCCAGGGATTTGGCGATGCCGTCGGAGCCGCCGATCAGTTCGGCCACCACATCGACACTATCCAATTTAGCGAGGCTGAGGGCGTCATCGCACCATTGGATGCCGTCAATATCGATCCCCCGGTCCTTGGATTGATCGCGCGCGCTGACCGCCGTTACCACGATTTCCCGGCCACACCTGGCGCGCAATTGATCGGCGTTGCCGGCTAGCAGTTTAAAGGTTCCGGCGCCGACCGTGCCGAGACCGGCGATACCGACTCGGAGCGGCGCCCTGTCCGGCGATGCGTTCAAGAGACGACTGCCCGGCGTCGCTCTGCACCCTCGAGCACCTGTTGGTAGCTCCCGAAGAAGGATTTGACGTTACGCGCCGCCTGGCGAATACGCTGACGGTTCTCGACCAGCGAAACGCGCACATGGCCATCGCCGTGCTCGCCGAAGGCAACGCCCGGCGATACCGCGACTTTGGCTTCGCGCAAAAGGAGCTTGGCGAATTCATTGGAGCCGAGATGCGCGAACGCCGGCGGCACCGGCGCCCAGGCGAACATCGTCGATGTCGGCACCGGTATATCCCAGCCCGCCTGCCCCATGCTGTCGATCAAGACGTCGCGCCGCTCCTTATAAAGCTGGCGCATGTCATCGACGCATTGCTGCGGGCCATTGAGCGCCGCGGTGGCCGCCACCTGGACCGGCGTAAAGGCGCCGTAGTCCAAATAGGATTTGATACGCGACAATGCCGAAATCAGTTGCTGATTGCCGGTCGCAAAGCCGATGCGCCAGCCGGGCATCGAATAGGTCTTGCTCATCGATGTAAATTCAACGGCGATTTCCCTGGCGCCCGGCACCTGCAGGATCGAGGGCGGCGGATTGCCGTCGAAATAAAGCTCGGCATAGGCCAGATCGGAAAGGATATAGATACCCTGATGCCGGCAATAGTCGACAACCCGCTCGTAAAAGGCCAGATCGGCGGTCGCGGTGGTTGGATTGTTGGGATAATTAAGCACCACCGCCGTCGGCTTCGGCACGCTGTGCATGACCGCATTTTCAAGGGCCTTAAAAAATTCTTCGTCGGGCAGCACCGGAATATTCCGGACCGCGCCATCGGCGATGATAAAACCGAACTGATGGATCGGATAGCTGGGATTGGGCACCAGAATGACATCGCCGGGACTGGTGATCGCGGAAGCCAGATTGGCAAGCCCTTCCTTGGAGCCGAGGGTAACGATGGCCTCGGTTTCGGCATCGATTTCAACCCCGAAGCGGCGCCCGTAATAGGCGGCGATGGCCTTGCGCAGGCCGGGAATGCCACGCGACGCGGAATACCGGTGGGTGCGCGGATCGGCGACTGTTTCGACCAGTTTTTCGACGATATGAGCCGGCGTCGGGCTGTCCGGATTACCCATGCCGAAATCGATGATATCTTCGCCGGCGGCGCGCGCCTTCGCCTTCATCGCATTGACTTCATTGAAGACGTAGGGCGGCAGCCTTTTGATCCGATGGAATTCTTGTTGCATCGTCGTGTTCAGTCCAGATAAAGCGCGATTCAAATGCGTCTACGGCCAATAACCGTAGCCCAGGCGCGACTTTCTACAGCCGAATCGCCTAGAAATCGATAAAAATTTCAGCGCGCCGGTTTCCGGCCTCGCCCGACGGCATATATTCATGAAATCTGGGCTCGGAATCGGATACCGCGCCGATATTTATGTCACCGGCCTTGGTGCCCAGCTTCACCAGTTCCTTGGCGATGGAATCGGCACGCGCGGCTGATATCCGCAGGTTTATCATCTTATGCTTCGCCATATCGGCAGACCGGGTTCGACTGCTGGCATGGCCGACGACCCTTATGGTTCCGCCGAGCCGTTTGTGCTGCGCCGCCACTTGGCGAAGAATTTTTCGTTCGCGTGCGCCGATCTTCGCCGACCCGTTCGGAAATTGTATGGTCGCTACTTGATAAGAACCACTCGTTCCGGCGCGATTTAGAGACGGCAGCGGGCGCCCACCGGAAGCCGTCACCGACCTCGACCTGAACGGCGGCGGCCTTTGCCCGGATGACACGCCCACGGTTCTTTGCCCGGAACCGGAAATAATTACGGTTCCAAGGTCGGCGACGCCCGCCGGCGGAACATAAGGCTTAACAACCGCCAATTTCGGAGCATTCGGCGTTTCGTCGGGGATTTTGATCGCTGGCAACGCCGGCGGCGCCTTTGCTTCAGGCGCGGGTGCTGGTGTGCTGGTTGCCGCCGCGACGCGCGGTGCCGGCAACGGATCGGGCGCCGGCGTTGGCTTCGGCGCGGCAAGTTTCGGCGCCTCGGCCTTTTTGATCACGGTCGCGACTTGCGGTTTGGGTTTGGGCTTGGCCTTGACCTTGGGCGGCTCGGTGACCAACTGCACCGGGGCCGGGGGCGGGGCCGGAGCAACCGCCGGACGCCTGGACGGGCTATCAACCTCTCCTTGGCGCCGGATTACCTCGCTCGAATAACGGCGCGCATTTTCCCGATCGGCAACCAGCCCGCCCGAAATGTTTTCCCGCTCGACGCGCGCCGAAATCCGGGGCCGCGGCGGCACCGTGGAAAGGCTGGGAATCGATTCCTCGGCACCCGGCGCCGGCTTGTCTCTATCGGCCACCAACTTGTTGGCGGGTTTTTCCGAATCCCCAGGTTTTTCAGCATCTTCACCGGTCAGAACGTTCTTAGCGCTCTTGTACCATTCGACGGGATTAGCGGCGTCGGGCACGCCGGAGCAACCGGCCAGGAATAAAACAAGCGTAACGACCGTCAACGGGGCTTTCGCCAGTCCGCACGATCTCCAAATAGGCAGCACGCGCACTCCTATTGATTTTCCGCTTAACTTCATATTCTTCTTCGTCCCCCTCGCGCCGTTGCGATACGTAATCTACCGTATCCGGCAAGAATGACCAAAACTTGTTAACGGGATGCGAACATTATTGCTAACCACGAATTTTCAGAAAAATACTCCAAGTCATCCGTACAGCAAACACCTGATCCTAAAATTGTTATGCGTCGACCGTCAAATCAGATAAATATTGGCGGCTTAGCTCGAAATAGCCCCTGGCCCCCCCTGTCAGGCCGACCAATTCTTCCTCGGTCAACTCGCGCATCATCTTGGCCGGCTGCCCGGCCCAAAGTTCCCCGGATTTTATGCGTTTGCCCGGCGTGACCAACGCGCCCGCCGCCACCATGGCGCCGCTTTCGACAACGGCGCCGTCGAGAACCGTTGCCCCCATTCCGACGAAACATGCATCTTCGAGGCGGGCGCTATGAATGATCGCGCGATGCCCGATAAGAATGTCACTGCCGATATAGGCGTCGAATTCGCCCTCGGTGATATGAACGATTACCGCGTCTTGAATATTGGTGCGTTCGCCGACGGTGATGGTCCCCACATCGCCGCGAAGCACCGTGTTGAACCAGATGCTGGAACCAGCGCCGATGCTTACCTTGCCGATTACCGTCGCATTATGCGCGATAAAGGCGTCGGCGGCGATATCGGGCAATATCCCCTTGTAGGGCAAGATCAGTCCGGTCATGCGGAATATCCTTTTTTTGTACGTGCCTGTCGGCCTTCGGCTTTCGCCGAGTTGGTTGTTCAGCAAGATCAATAAATCAGGCTTTAGCGGAGCAAACAATTGACAAATTGACATAACATGCCTATTTCCAAGGCACCGAGGATAGTGATTCGCTCCCTCGGATCTTTTTCAGCTTGGAAAATCACATATGAGTTTCGACGACCTCGGTCTTAGCAACGAGGTTCTTAAGGCGGTTAGTGACGCAGGTTACAGCGAGCCGACCCCAATTCAAGAAAAGGCCATACCCCACGTTCTAATGGGGCGCGACGTCCTTGGTTGCGCCCAAACGGGCACCGGGAAAACAGCCTCGTTCACGCTGCCGATGATCGACATCCTCACTTCCGGACGCGCCCGCGCGCGCATGCCGAGGACCCTGATTCTGGAACCGACGCGGGAACTTGCCGCCCAGGTGGCGGAAAACTTCGAAACTTATGGAAAATATCATCCGCTGGCCAAGGCGCTGATCATCGGCGGTGAATCGATGGACGAACAGGTCAAAATTCTCGACCGTGGCGTCGATGTGCTGATCGCAACGCCCGGACGGTTTCTCGATCTGTTCGATCGCGGCGGCCTGTTGTTGAGCGACGTGAAGATTTTGGTTATCGATGAAGCAGACCGAATGCTCGATATGGGCTTTATCCCCGATGTCGAGAAAATTGTTTCGCTGCTTCCCAAAATTCGCCAGACGCTTTTTTTCTCGGCTACCATGCCGCCGGAAATCAGACGGCTTGCCGACGCCTTCCTTATGAATCCCAGGGAAATCAGCGTGGCGCCACCGGCGACGCCGGCCGATAATATCACCCAAGGCCTGGTTATGGTCGACCATCGGACGAAGCGCGATTTAGAGGGGCTCAACAAGAAAAAACGCGATGCGCTGCGCCGGCTGATCGAGCAGGACAAGGTCCGCAATGCATTGGTTTTCTGCAATCGCAAACGCGATGTCGATATCCTTTGCAAATCGCTCCTGAAGCACAAATTAAATGCGGCAAAGCTGCACGGCGATATGAGCCAGCCGGCGCGCACCGAGACGATGGAAAGATTCAAGGCCGGCGAAATTGCGATCCTGGTTTGCAGTGATGTGGCGGCGCGCGGGCTGGATATTGAAGACATGAGCCATGTGTTCAATTTCGATGTGCCGATTCACGCCGAAGATTACGTCCACCGCATCGGCCGGACGGGACGCGCCGGACGCACCGGACGCGCCTTCACGATCGCCTGGCGTGACGATCAAAAATACATCGATGCCATCGAGAAACTGATCGGCAAACCGATACCGGTCATCGAACAGGACGGCGCCAAGCCCCCGAAAGAAGAAGGAAGAGAAGAAGTAAAAGACGAAGTGAAAAAGGAAGCCAAAAAAGCAGCAAGAAATGAGCGCCCCCGGAAGGAAGCCAAGAAAAGTGCAAAACCGAAACGCGAACGCAAGGCAAAAAAGACCGACAAGGAAAAAAACGAGCCCGATAAACCGGTCACTGGCATGGGCGATCACGTACCGGCATTTTTGAGCATTCCCGTAAAACTTTGACGAAACCCGAATTTGCGACAAGCCAATATACAGGCGCTTCGGAATTCGTGTAAACTTGCGCCCTCGATTCCATGATCGAATTGTACGGAGCCCTCGATGCAGACCATCTTCATCCAGGTGAAATGCGATCTCGGAAAGGCCTACAAGGTGGCCGAGGAAGCCATCGAAAACGTCGAACAGGTTTCCGAGGTGCATTCCACGTCTGGTCAATTCGACTTGCTTTTCAAATGTTATCTCGACGACAGCGACGATGTCGGGCATTTTGTCACCGAACGTATTCAAATTCTGCCCGGTATCAAGGACACCTTCACCCTGATCACCTTCAAGGCATTTACTTGAGGGGTGCGATAATCGAGCCCGGCGAGGCGATCGCAAAGCAAACGGGCAGACAGAGGCCGAAACACACGCTCGAAGGAATTCTCCCCAATAGAGAAGCGTAAAATATGCCAGCGATCATTGATTTTGATGGGCATCCGCCGGATGACGACAAACCGATCGGAATTGATGTCGCCACGCGGGAGTTCCTGAGAGCCTTTTTCCGGCACGCGGAACAGAACCAATTCCCATGCGTCTGCCCAAACGATGTGGCATTTACAAACTTCGTCGAATATGCGGGCGAAGAGAATATCGCTTCGCCAAGATGCATCGCCTTGAACCGGCACGACGAAGCCGGGATCGAGGCAAGCGGCGTCCTGGTTCGCTATGATCCCGGCCTGGTTCGTCAGGCCTGGCTCCGCCGCCAACATGGGCAACGCCGGTACAGCCTGACCGGAATCGCGCACGCCAGCGCATCGGATGCCGCCATGCGGGCGATTGGCGATTACATGACCGCGCCGTTGCAAGAGTGGGATGCGTTGATCTGTCCGTCACGGGCGATCCAATCGGCGGTACTGAGTATCATCGACGCTTGGTGCGTCTATCTTGGCGAGAAATTCGGGATGGAGCCTAACTGCCCGATCGAACTTCCGATCATACCTCTTGGCGTCGATACCGGCCATTTGGCCCGGATCACCGGCGGCGAATTTCGCAAAGACCAGCGTCAGAAGCTCGGTCTCGGCGATGATGAGATTGCGATCCTCTATGTCGGACGGCTCAATTTCGTGGCCAAGGCAAACCCCCTGCCCTTGTTCATCGCCGCCGAGGAAACGGCAAAACGTTCGCTGCGGCCGGTCAAGCTGTTGCTGAACGGTTATTTCAACGACGAGGAAAATGAATCGGCGTTCCAGGAGGCGGCGACAAGCATTCTCGATAAAGCCAGCTTGCAGATCGTCCGGCATGGCGATCAATCCTTTCCCGACGGTCTTTGGGCCGCCGCCGATATTTTCTGCTCGCTGTCCGACAATATTCAGGAAAGCTTCGGCCTGACCCCGGTCGAAGCAATGGCCGCCGGGCTGCCGTCAATCGTCAGCGATTGGAACGGCTACCGCGAATCGATACGCCACGGCGTCGACGGATATACGGTTCCAACCCTGATGCCGCCACCCGGCAGCGGCGGCGATATCGCCTATCGCTATTTCACCAGGCAAAATACCTATGGCGATTACCTTGGCGCCCAATCGCAATCGACATCGGTGGATATGGGTGCGCTGCAGCAAGCCTTGTACCAACTGGTCAATGATGACGGAATGCGCAAGACCATGGCGGCGGCGGCGAAACAGCGCGCCGAGGAAACCTATGATTGGTCACATGTGATAAGCGCCTACGAGGAATTGTGGGATGAATTGACCCAGCGCCGCATGTCCGCGGTGGAATTGGCCGAGCGCGTCGATCAGCAGCCATTTCACCCAACTCATCCCGACCCCTTCGATATGTTCCAGTCATTCGCTACAACCACCTTGGAAATGGATGGCCGAGTCAAGTTGAGCGGGCTCGATTGGGAACAATCGTTTGCCAGGATCAAGTTGAAAACGGGCTTGGTTTATTCCGGCACCCTTATGGAATTGGAAGAATTGCCATTCCTTATCGGTCACCTGGAAGCCAACCCTGAGGCGAGCGTCCATGAAATTCTTGCGGCATTGCCCCATGTCGAGCCGGCAAGACTGCAACGCACCCTTGTCTGGCTCGTCAAACTCGGCATCTGCCAGTATCTGCCAGGGGCTTAATGCCGCCTCTATCGCACGCCGAATCCGGCCGTGCTCATTTCCATTCACCTGAGATATGCCCATGTATTGGAAATTTTTTTACTTTCAATAATAAGCATAAAAATTAAATAAAATTCAAATTAAATAATAATAAATAAAAAATATTTGGCTAATATTAAAATATTTAATAAACTATTACTTAGTTGGGGTTTGATATATGGGTGAACGACATGGATTCGACAAAATTTGTTGGTGCGAATTCCACCGATGATATTGTAAATCTTTTTTCAACGACGCCTCTTGAGCCTTTCGAAACCGGCGGCACGAACTCTCAGCTTTCCGCCGAATCGGAAATTTCAGAACATGCCGAGAATGAGGATCCGACGGCGGAAGCAACTTCACCCGACGGCCCCCAATTATCGGCGACTCTCGGGGCGGAGCAGATATCCGAAGCCGATGCGGATGAGACCTCTTCCAATACCCCGGCCACGGCAATCGATTCATCCAGCCCTCCCGAAGTTACCGAAGAGGACGGCCACCAGGATTATTCCGAATTAGATTTGGCAGCGCCTTCTTCAAGCACGGCTTCGCTGAGCTCCACCGATGTCGGCGCGGATTTATCTGAAGCCGTTGACGATACGCCGCCGCCGCTGCCCGACGAACCGGATGCCGATCAAACCGTTTTAGGAACGGCTGGCGACGACACGCTTACCGGCGGCAGCGGTAACGATACATTGAAGGGGTATTCCGGCTCCGACATCCTGACCGGGCTCGGCGGTACCGACACAATTTACGGCGGCAACGGCGCCGACACCATTTTCAGCGGCGATGGCGACGATTTGGTCTTTGGCGACAACAACGGCTTTTCGGTCTCGGATGGCGCCGACACCATCCATGGCGGCGGCGGCAACGATCGCATTTACGGCGAATCGAAAAACGACGTGCTATATGGAGAAGACGGTGACGATTATATCGATGGCGGTTTTGACCACGATCGCTTGGAAGGCGGCACCGGCAACGACACCCTTCTCGGCAATTTCGGCAACGATGTGCTGCTCGGCGGTGCCGGCGGCGACAACTTGCTGGGCGGTTTCGGCCACGATTATCTCGACGGCGGCGCCGACGCCGACACGCTGAATGGCGGCTGGAACAACGACACCATCATTGGCGGCGGCGGCAACGATACCCTGATCGGCGATTGGGGCGTCGACACGATGTCCGGCGGAAGCGGCGATGACCGCCTGGAGGGCGGCAAGGATGGCGACGTTTATCTGATCGGTACAGGCGATCTGGCCGGAACCGATGTCATCGATGACTTCGATGGCTACGATATTCTGCGATTCGATGGCATCGACCCTTGGACCGACGTGAGCCAGGTTTCACGCTCGGGCGACGATCTATTGTTCGATTTCGATGCCGGCGGATCCCTCAGCATCAGCGGCCATTTCTCCGGCAATTCCCTGGAGCGCCTGGAAGCCGGCGGCAACGCCTACGTCATGGGCACCGATTTCACCGGAACCGGGACTTTCGCCGATTATCTTGCCAGCACACCCGACCTTTTGATCGACGGCAGCGGCGCGGCCGAGACACTGGCGGGCGGTATCGGCAACGATATCATCAAGGGATTTGGCGGTGATGACACCTTGATCGGCTCCGGCGGTGCCGATCTTATATATGGCGGCGACGGCACCGACGAAATCAACGGCGGCACCGGGAACGATATCGTCTATGGCGATGTCGGCGGATTCTCCGTCGGTTCCAGGGGCGATACCATAAACGGCAATGAAGGCGATGACCGTTTGTTCGGTGAAAGCGGCCGCGACGTTATCAATGGCGGCGACGGCGCCGATTACATCGATGGCGGCTTCGATCACGATACTCTTTTTGGTGACGGCGGCGACGACACCCTGCGCGGCAGCCTCGGCAACGACGCGCTCTATGGCGGCGGCGGCGGCGATGCATTGCTCGGCGACATCGGCGACGACCGGTTGTTCGGCGAAGGTAACGCCGACAGCTTATTGGGCGGATGGGGCCGCGATGTCTTGGATGGCGGCGGCGGCGACGACACGCTTAGCGGGGAGGCCGGAAACGACAATCTGACGGGCGGCGCCGGCAACGACAGCTTCGTCATGCGGTCTGGCGGCGGTCACGATGTGATTACGGATTTCGCGGCGGCGGGCGGTGGCGGCGGCGACAAAATCCATCTCGGCAGCTTCGGCTATGCCGGCTTCGACGATCTTGAATTGGCCGACGACGGATTGGGCGGAACCATCCTCACCCTCGCCGATGGCGGTAGCGTTACGTTCAGTTCCGTCTCACCGGGCGCGCTCGGCGCCGACGATTTCATTTTCTAGCTTCTTGGGGAAAAGGCGCCACGGCATGAACACGGGTAAATCACACTTTCGCCGCATTATAAGCCTTTCTAGGCCCGTATTGCTGAGCGCCGTGNCCTTCAGCCTGGCGATCAACCTCTTAATCCTGTCGGTTCCACTATATATGATTCAATTGTTCGACCGGGTGCTGACCAGCGAGAGCCAGGCGACGCTGGTTATCATAACCGGCGGCGTCTTGGGCGCGCTTTTGATCGCGGCGGGGCTCGAGCTTGCCCGCTCGCGGGTGCTGGTCCGCTTGGGCGCCTGGTTGGAGCGCAGTCTGACGGCCCCTTTGTTCGCAAGCAGCGTCAAGGCCGGCCGGCTCGCCGCAAATTTCCGCGATCTTGAAAAACTCAGAGCCCTTCTCATGGGCAATGCCCTCTTATCGGTATTCGATGCGCCCTGGACACCAGTTTTTATCGCAATCCTATTTTTTCTTCATCCGAGCCTCGGCTGGATCGCTTTGGCCGGCGCCCTGGTATTGGCGTCCGTCGCCTACTGCAACGATGTCCTGACCCGGCGTTCGGGGCGCCGCCGCTGGGCAATACCGGGCGGCAACCGCCATCACGCGCCAGCGCGAAGTGCTGATCGGCATGGGAATGGAGAAGGCAATGGGCCAATGGTGGCACCGGCAAATCGAAGGCGCATCCGAATTTCACCAGAGTGCCGGTGATAGTGGTGGGCTTGCCATCGCCATCTCGCATTTCGTCCGCCTTGGGTTGCAGATCATGGTGCTGGCCAGCGCCGCGCATTTGGTGATCAACCATCAGCTGAGCGCCGGCGCCATGATCGCCGCTTCGATCCTGTTGTCCCGTGCGCTGGCGCCGGTCGANCAGTTGATCAGCGCCTGGCGTCAACTGGGCGGCGCGCGGCAATCTTTTGTCAGGATCGCCGGCGCCCTATCAAGTAACGTCGACACATCTTTCATGCCGCTTCCCCGTCCGACGGGCCGGCTCGAGGCTATCAATCTGAGCTTTACGCCGAATACCGCCCAGCGCCCGGTGTTTTCCAATGTTACGCTGGAAATCAATCCGGGCCGTTTCGTGGCCCTGGTTGGACCTTCCGGCGCCGGCAAGACCAGCCTGATCCGCATGTTGGTCGGTGCCCTGGCGCCAAGCCACGGGATCGTCCGATTGGACGGCGCCGATGTGTCGCGCTGGCCGGATGAAGATCGCGGCCGCCATGTGGGATATGTGCCGCAGCATGTGGAATTCCTGCCGGGCACGGTGGCCGAGAATATCAGCCGCTTTACCAACGCCGAGCCGGAGCAAATTTACGAAGCCGCCAGGCTGGTGAACACCCACGATGCAATTCTGCACCTGCCCGATGGCTACCGGACAGCCCTTGGCGGCGACGGCGATATCCTGTCCGCCGGCATGCGTCAGCGACTGGCGCTGGCGCGCGCCATGTTCGGCAATCCGCGGCTGCTGCTGCTCGATGAACCCCATTCCAATTTGGACAATGCCGGTGTCGAGGACCTCATTCATCTGGTTGAGCAATTCACCGGTCAGGGCGGGACCGTCCTGATGGCAACGCATCGGCCAAGCATCTATGTCAGAGCCGATCAGACCTACGAACTCAGGAATGGCCGGCTTTCCGAGTTCAGCGACTTCGGGCATGCGCGCCTGCGCATCCACGGCGCCAGCGATACGCCGAACGTTGAACGGATTCCCATGGGCGAAAGGCTTTTGGAGGCACGATCATGAAATTTTCAGAAGAAGTCCTCTATCGGCGGATGGTGCGCGATGCGGTCAAGCGCCTTGCTCAATTACGTCGAAATCGGCGGCGGTCGAAAGAAATATCAGACCTGGCGCTATTGGTCCGGAGGTGGCAAATCTTTGGCTCGCTCCTGATTATCGGCTTTATCGGCGGCGGCTTTTTTTGGNCGGCCAACGCCGAAGTGGACGGTGCCGCGATTGCGCCGGGCGTGGTTTCGGTGGAAAGCCACCGCAAAGATATTCAACATTTGGAAGGCGGCATCATCCGGGAAATCCTGGTGCGCGAGGGTGATCGCGTCGAAAAGGGACAGGTGCTGGCCTATCTCGACGACACCAAGGCGCGCACGCAATTGGATTTACTGACCCATCAATGGCGCTCGGCTCTGATCACCCGGGCGCGCCTGACAGCCGAACGCAACGGCTGGTCTGATTTGAGAATTCCCGCCGCGATAGAGACGCAGAAAGGCAATCCTAAAATCCGAGCATTGATCAAGGCGCAGCGCGCCGCTCTCTATGCCCGCCGGGGATATGTAAAAAATCAAACCGATATATTGAAGCTTCGCATCGAGCGGCTGCGGCGCGAGGCAAAGGGCTATTCCGGCAAGGTCGCGTCCAATCGCGCCCAACTTCGGCTTCTGGATGAGGAGATCACGCCGCTTGCGAAACTGCTGGGTGATGGCTTGGTTGTGAAATCCAAATTCATGGCCTTGAAGCGCAAGGCGGAGTTCGTGCGCGGCGAGATATCGGAATTTGCCGCTAAAGTCGAAGCGGCCAAGCGCAATATGGAAGAAATTAGAAGCCAGCTCACCTTGCCCGCGACCAATCGGTCGAACGAAATCGCCAGCGAATTGGAGCACATCGAAAATCGCCTCGGCGATCTCAGGGAACGCATGGCCGCCGCCCGCGATGTCCAGGAACGGACCCTGATTGTGGCTCCCGATGACGGCACCATTGTGGATTTGGGAATTCACACCCGCGGCGGCGTCATTCAGCCTGGTCAAAGATTGATGAGTTTGGTTCCGGCGGGCGACAAGCTTGTTATCGATGCGCGCGTGCACCCCAGGGACCGCGATATCATTTATAGCGGCATGAAAGCGCGCATCCGCCTGACGGCGTTCAGTTCACGCCAATACAGTCCGATCCAAGGTGTGGTTACGGCAATATCGGCCGACAAGCTTACCGATCCAAATACCGGATCGATCTACTTCAAGGCGCGGATCGAGCCACGCAATAGGCCGAAGAAAACAGCAGGCCGCGGTGCGATTGGAGCGCTCATGCCTGGCATGCTCGCGGAAGTGTTTTTGGTAACCGGGTCTAGAACGGTACTCGATTATTTACTGAGCCCAATCGTCAGCAACTTCGAACATGCGGGCCGCGAATCCTGAAAACCGGATATTGGCTCAGATGTAATATTCCTTGAGCGGTCCGAAACCGTTGAAGCCGACCGACGCGTAGCTGGCGGTGTAGGCACCGGCGTAAAGAAAATCGACCCAATCGCCGGCATTCAAATCGACCGGCAGGCGATAATCCGCATCCCGGTAAAGAACATCGGCGCCGTCGCAAGTGGGGCCGGCAAGAACCGTCGGCACCGGCGTTCCGCCATCCCGCCCGGTACGCAGCGGATAAAGGATGGCTTCATCGATGGTTTCCGCCAAGCCGCCGAATTTGCCGATATCCAGATAAACCCATCGCCTATCGCCGCCTTGCCCGCGCCTCGTAGCCAACACCACCTCGCTCCGCACCATGCCGGCGGTGGCGCTCAAACATCGGCCCGGTTCGGCCATGATCGCCGGCAACCGGTTGCCGAAATGCCGGTTCAACTAAACCTGGATGGAGTGCGTAACATCGGCTTCGTCGGGCTCGTCCTGACCGTATGGTACCGGAATGCCGCCGCCGATATTAAGCAATACAAGCTCGATGCCGCGCATCCGTAATTCGGTGAAAATCATGGCGGCCTGGCCGATGGCAATATCCCAGCGTGCCAGATCGGTTTGTTGTGAGCCGACGTGAAAGGCAATGCCATGCGGTTGCAACCCCATCGATGCCGCGGCAATCAAAAGATCGCACGCGGCCTCGGCCGAGCACCCGAATTTGGCCCCGAGCGGCCATCTGGCGCCGTCATTATCGACAAACAGGCGAGCCACGACTTTGGCGCCCGGCGCGGCGATCGACAATTTTTCCAATTCCTGAGCACTATCGAATGTGAATGCGCGCACGCCCAGCCCGTATGCCGCCGCGATATCGTTTTGCTTCTTGATGGTATTGCCAAACGCGATATCCGCCGGATCGGCGCCAACCGACAGGCAACGATCGATTTCCGCCAAGCTGGCCGCATCAAACTTGGAACCGAGATCAGCCAAGGTCTGCAACACGGGCGCCGACGGATTGGCCTTGACCGCGTAATATATTTCGGCGCTCGGCAGGGCGGCGCGCAACCGGTTGTAATTTCCCGTCAGGATATCCAAATCGAAAAGCAGGCAAGGCGTTTCCGGACGATGGCGGACCAGGAATTCTTCGATCTTCGGCGTCATTTCAATTCCAAGTCAATGGAGGTTTGTAACCGTCCGGGCGCGCCGGTATATACTTTTGTGCTAGCAAGGCAACCAAAAAATGGCGTGACCATTGGCATTTCGAAATATAACTTCCGCGGGCCTGGAAATTTTGGTCGCGGTGGCCTACATTAGGGCTAATTGATAACCATTCGCAAACAAATTAGACACCTCAGCGGCGGGAGAAATATATGTTTATCCAAACCGAAGCCATGCCCGATCCCATGCGCATGAAGTTTTTTCCCGGGGAATCTGTTCTTTCCTCCGGCGCGGCGGATTTTCCGGACGAGGAAGCAGCGGAACGTTCGCCGCTCGCCAGCCGCTTGTTCGAGGTCAACGGCGTCGAGGGCGTTACGCTCTATGACGAATTTCTGACCGTCACCTGCGCCGAAGGTTCCGATTGGCAGATGCTAAAGCCCTTGATCCTGGGCTCGATCATGGATCATTACACGTCCGGCGATCCAATCGTCATCGATATGCCGGCTGGCGCCGCCGCCGATGAAGGCGCCGAGGACTATCCGTTCGAGGATTCGGAAGACGACCGCGAAACCATCGATCAGGTGATCGAATTGATGCAAAGCCGGGTCCAGCCCGCCGCCGAGCAGATGGGCGGTGAGGTCATCTACAAGGGCTTCAAGGATGGCACCGTCTATGTCGATTTTGTCGGCCCGACCATGGCACTGGCGGGCGGCATGACCAACGTTCTCGCCCATTACGTACCCGAGGTTACGATGGTCAAGGATTACCGCGACGCCATCCCAAAACCCGGATTGGATACGCCGGAAGGGCGCGCCGTTCAGCAGGTTCTGGATGAACGCATCAACCCCGCCGTCGCCGGGCATGGCGGACATATCGCGCTGATCGATGTGAAATCGGATACCGCCTACATCCGGCTCGAGGGCGGCTGCCAGGGTTGCGGCATGGCCGATGTAACCTTGAAGCAGGGCGTCGAGGTCGAGATCAAGAGCGCGGTGCCGGCGATCCTTCAAGTCCTCGATGTCACCGACCATGCGGGCGGCGAAAATCCTTATTACGCCCAGGGAAAATAGACACACACCCGGCTCGCGCCGGGATGAAGCAAGCCCCGTGAACGTCCTTTTAATTTCCACCTATGACCTGGGCCATCAGCCTTTCGGGCTGGCGTCCTTGACCGCGTGGCTGCGCGCCGAAGGCGCCGATGTCGTCTGTAACGACACGGCGGTGGACGCGTTAAATGAAAATGCCGTCCGCGATTCGGGTCTGATTTGCATCCATCTTGCGATGCACACGGCGACTCGCCTGGCTCTCGATATCCTGCCCCGGCTGCGGGCGCTTAACCCCGGCGCGCATATCTGCTTTTTCGGGCTTTACGGGCCACCGAACGCGGACGCTCTCGCCGGGTTTGCCCCCTGCTCCATCATCGGCGGCGAATTCGAAAGTGAAATCACGAACCTCTATCGGCGCCTGTCAGGCGCCGAAGCGGCTCTGCCGGAAAAGGGCAAGGTGGTAATTTCGACGGAACGGCTATCCTTCCGAACGCCTGAGCGGGATGGACTGCCGCCGCTGGATCAATACGCCCATCTTACGCTCGGCAACAACGATCGAACCGTCGGTTACAGCGAAGCCAGCCGCGGCTGCAAACATCTGTGCCGCCATTGCCCGGTGGTACCGATCTATGGCGGCCGCTTCCGGACGGTGCCGGTGGATGTGGTGCTGGCGGATATCGGGGCGCAGGTGGCGAACGGCGCCGAGCACATATCATTCGGCGATCCCGATTTCTTCAATGGCCCCGGCCATGCGGAGCGGATTATCAGCGCGCTGCACAATGAATTTCCGAAAATTTCCTACGATGTCACCATCAAGGTGGAACACCTGCTCAGCCAGCGCGGCCGCCTGGCGCGGCTCGTAGAGACCGGCTGTCTATTCGTCACCACCGCCGTCGAGTCAGCCGACGACAGAACCCTCGATATTCTGGACAAGGGTCACAGCCGGGATGATTTCATCGCCGCCGCAAAGCTGGCGCGGGATACGGGCCTTGTTTTGTCGCCGACCTTCGTTCCGTTTACGCCCTGGACCAGCCTTACAGGCTACTTGGGCCTTCTGCGCCTGATCTCCGAGCTTGGCCTGGTCAACCAGGTTTCACCGGTGCAGTTGGCGATACGCCTGCTGGTGCCCGAAGGCTCGGCTCTGCTCGATCATCCGGAGATGAAACCGCATCTGCAAGAATTCGCGCCCGAACGATTGAGCTATGGCTGGCACAATCCCGACCGGCGCGTCGACCAATTACAGAGCGCCGTTCAGGCATTGGTCGAAACGGGCGAAGCCCAAGGCCAACCACGAACCGGCATCTTCGCTGGCATTTGGCGTTTGGCACATGACGCACTGGGAATTGCCGCTGTTCCGTTACCCGCCGAAACCTGCGCCCAGGATATTCCGCGCATGAGCGAGCCCTGGTACTGCTGCGCCGAGCCGACCGAAGCACAGCGCGCCGGTTTATAACCAATCTGCTATTATCGCCGGCGCATGCGTTTACTGCTTCTGATACCGACCCATTCCTACCGGGTGAACGACTTCATGGACGCCGCCCGCGCGCAAGGCGTCGAGGTCATCGTCGGCTCGGAAAAACGGCAATCCCTGGAAGGTTTCTCAAAAGGCGGAACCTTCGTCGTCGATTTCCGCGATTTCGAAACCGGGCTGCGTCAAATTATCGAGCACACAGACGAACATCCGGTGCAAGCGGTTATCGGGGTCGACGAAACGACGGTGCATCTGGCCGCGCTGGCCAGCCAAGCGCTCGGCCTCAAGGGCAACGCCCCGGATGCCGTTTCCAAGGCCGTCGACAAATCTGAATTCCGCCGGGNGCTGGCCAAAACCGGCCTGCCGGTGCCTGATTTCAAACTCATTTCCGCCGATACGGCAGCAAAAGCGGCGGCCGCCAACTTGCCCTACCCCTGCGTGCTCAAGCCGCTCGGTTTATCGGCCAGCCGCGGGGTGATTCGCGCCGATGATGCGGATCAGGCCGAAAACGCAATCGCGCGCATCCGGGCGATCCTCGATACGCCCGGCGCCGATGGCGAGGTCGCGCGCGCCAAGGACATCCTTGCCGAAGCCTTCATTGCCGGCGCCGAATTCGCCTTGGAAGGCATTTTGCGGGATGGCCAACTGACGGTGCTGGCGTTGTTCGACAAACCCGATCCGTTGGATGGCCCCTATTTCGAAGAAACCATCTATGTCACGCCATCCCGCCTCAGCGAGGCGCAACAGTCGGATATCCTGCGGGCGGTTGAAAGCGCCGCCGCCGCCATCGGGCTCAGGGAAGGTCCGGTGCATGCCGAACTAAGGCTCAACCTTGATGCCGGGCGCGGGGTCAACGAAGGGCCTTGGCTGATCGAACTGGCGCCGCGCAGCATCGGCGGCCACTGCGCCCGCGCCTTGCAATTCGGCACCGGTCAAAGCCTTGAGGAAATTGTCATCCGGCATGCGCTTGGCCGGGATTTCAATGCAGCCGGNAGCGGTGAAGCTGCCGGCGTCATGATGATCCCGATCGAAAAAAAGGGAACCTTGCGCCTGGTTGGCGGCCTGGAAGCGGCGCGCGCCCTGCCGCACATATCTGAAGTCACGATCAGCATTGCCACCGGCGGCGAGGTTATTCCGCTGCCCGAGGGTTTCCGCTATCTGGGCTTCATCTTCGCCCGCGCACCGACGCCGGCGGCGGTGGAACAGGCATTGCGCAATGCCCACGCCGCATTGGATATCGTTATCGACTGACGATTTCACGCAATGCGGCGGCGGCTTCCTCGATGCCGGCCCGGTCCACATCCAGATGCGTGACGGCGCGCATTCTGCCTGGGCCGACGGCGCCCATGGCGATACCTTGTTCGGCCAGCCGGGCGGAAATGTCCGGCGCCGGCATGCCGCTTGCCGAGATATCCAGAAACAGGATGTTGGTTTCCACCGAATCCATGTCGATCTCGATGCCGGGAATCTGTGCAAGCGCTTCGGCGAGATGGCGGGCATTGGCGTGATCCTCGGCCAGCCGCTCCACATTGTAATCGAGGGCATAGAGCCCGGCCGCCGCCAGCACGCCCGATTGGCGCATGGCGCCGCCGAGCCGTTGCTTCCAGCGCCAGGCCGCGTCGATGAATTCGGCGCTGCCGGCCATCACGGCGCCGACCGGGCAGCCGAGCCCTTTCGATAAGTCGATCCAGACGCTGTCGGCGGTTTCGGCGTAATCCTTCGCCGAAACATTGGAAGCGACGACGGCGTTTAAGAGCCGCGCGCCATCCATATGCACGGCCATGCCGGCGCCGCGCCCGGCCTCGGCGACCTCGGCCAATCGGGTCAGCGGCCAGACGCTGCCGCCGCCCATATTGGCGGTCTGCTCGACGGCGACAAGGGTCGCCTTGGGCGCGTGGCGCATGGGTGGGCGGATGGCGGCGAGCACCTGATCGGCTTCGAATATGCCGCGCGCGCCATCGATGGCGTTGATCATGGCGCCGGCGATGGCGGCGGCGCCGCCCACCTCGAAATTGATGATGTGCGACGAGCGCTCGGCGATCACCTCGTCGCCCGGCCGGCAATGCACGGCGAGGGCAATCTGGTTGCACATGGTTCCCGACGGCAGGAACAGGGCCGCTGCCTTGCCCAGCATGGCGGCGGTGCGCTCGCAAAGGACGTTGGTGGTCGGATCCTCGCCGGCCTGCTCATCGCCCGTCTCGGCGCCGGCCATGGCGGCCAGCATGGGCGCCGACGGGCGCGTCTTGGTGTCGGAGAAGAGCTGCACCCGGACTTGCCCGCTCATGCGAATATCCCCCGGCGCTTCACATCCACATAATGCCAGAGCATGCGCGCCGCGACGCTGCGCAGGGGCCGCCAGGCCTCGCCATATTCCAGCATGGCATCCTTGCCGGGCCGGCCGTCCAGGCCCTTCAATCCCTGGACGCCAATGACGATGCCGAGATCATCCACCGGCCAGATATCGGGGCGGCGGAGTGCGAACAGCAGATATACCTCCGCCGACCATCTGCCGATGCCACGGAGCTTGATCATCTCGGCAATGGCCGTTTCGTCGTCCATGCGGGCGACCCGGCGGAAGCTGAATTCGCCGGCGAGCACGGACTCGGCGATGGCCCGGCCATAGGACATCTTCTGCCGGCTGAAGCCGACGGCGCGCAGATCGTCATCGCTTAATTTTGCGAATATCTCCGGCGTCATGGGGTTGGCGAGGGCGTCCATGCGGCCGTTGATGGCGCGCGCCGCGGCGGTCGAAACCTGCTGGCCCGAGATGATGCGGAGCAGGGTCGCATAGCCGGTCCGCCGCGAACGCAGCCCGGGCAGGCCGGTGGCCTCATAGAGGCGCGCAAAATCCGTATCGCGCCGGGCCAGTTCGCGGACGCCATCGAGGAAGGTGGATTTGGTAATCTTGCTCATGGAAGCAGGTTAGCGCGCGAATCCATGATCAACAATCGCCATCGCGCGTGACTGTGCCCCTGGGCGCGACTAGAATGTGCCAACCACACGCCAACGGAGGATATCGTGCTCGTCGAACAAATCTGGACCGAAAACGATTACCGCAACTTCAATTATCTGATCGCCTGCCCCGAAACCGGCGAGGCGCTGGCCATCGATCCGTCAGAACCCGAGACATGCCTGGCGGCNGCCAAGNACAAGGGCTGGGAAATCACGCAGATTGTGAACACCCACCACCACCTCGACCATATCGCCGGCAATGACGGCATGGTGGCGGCGACCGGCGCCAAAATCCTGGCCCATGCCGGCGCCAAGGAACAAATACCGGGCATGGATACCGGCCTCGGCGCCGGCGATGTGGTCAAGATCGGCAAGACCGTCGAATTGGAAACCCTCAACACCCCCGGCCACACCATGAGCCATGTCTGCCTGTTGGCGCACACCGATCAGCCGGCACTGTTTAGCGGCGATACCATTTTTAACGCCGGCGCCGGCAACTGCCGGGGCGGCGATCCGGAAGCGCTGCATGCCACCTTCTCCGGTCAGCTTAACAAGCTCGGCGACGATACGCTGATCTATCCCGGCCACGACTACTTTATCAACAATCTGAACTTCACCCTGGACCGGGAACCGGACAACGGGCGCGCCAAGCAATTGAAAGCTGAAGTGGAAGATCAGGATACCCATGACGCGATGATCACGACCCTCGGCCTGGAACGGGAGATCAATACCTTTTTGCGGCTGCAAAACCCGTCGGTGATCGCCCGTTTGCGCGAAACATTCCCCGACCTGCCGGAACAGCCGGACGAGAAAATGGTTTTCCTGAAACTGCGCGAGCTTAGAAACGACTGGTAGTCATTCTGCCGGCTGCGCCGCGATCATGCGCCGCCCGGCGGCCGAGGCGGCAAGCGCGAGGGCGATGGTCAGCATCATCAGGGCCGCCGATGCGTAGAATATGGCTTGCGGCAGGCCGGCATCCAACATCGAGGCAAAGATCAGCGGGCCAAGTGTGCCGCCAACGCTGAAGCCGGTGGAGACGAACCCGAATGCCTTGCCGGTCGAGCCGGGCGGCGTGATGGATTTCACCATGATGTCGCGCGCCGGCATAACAACGCCGGTCATGAAGCCGGCGAAGAACAGGGCAATGGCAACCGAAATAAACGACAAAACGCCGAGACCGATCAAACAAAGCAGCGCCGCCGAAATCAGGTAACCGCCGCTGGCGATAATATCAAAGCGTTGCATCCTGTCGGCGACGATGCCGCCGAAAAGAACGCCGAAAGTGATGCCCCAAAGATAAGCGGCGAGCGCTGAATTGGCGAGCACCAGATTGAGGTCGAATAGATCGATCAGGGCCGAATTGCCGAAGCTCTGGATGCCGTTGCCGGACAATGATGTGGCGCTGTAAAAGAGGAACATCAGGAGCAGCGCCGGCGAGGTCAGGAATTTCAAGGCACCGCCCTCGGGTCCCTTGACGTTTTGCGCCGGCGCATAAGTGACGCCGCGCAGCAATCCTCGGGAAATGAAAGCGATGACGGCGAAGACAAAACCGGCGACACCGACGGTGGCCAGGGCCACCCGCCAATCCCACATGGAGACCAGAAAACTCATCACGATCGGCGCCGCCGCAAATCCCAGAAATCCGGTGGTGGTATGGATGGCGTAACTTCTCCCCAGCCAGCTTTGCCGGACGCGGGCGGTCATGATGGTGTAATCGGAGGGGTGAAACACGGAGTCCGAGGTCCCGTTGAACGCCGCGATCACCACCATGAACCAGATGCTTGGCGCGAAGCTCATGGAGATGATGCCCAGCGACAGGCACACCATGCCGCCGATAAAGAATGGCGCCGCCCCGTAACGGTCGGAAAACACCCCCATGGGATACTGCCAAATGGCGGAAAAAATAGCATAGCTTATGATCAGGGTGCCGACGGAGAGGTTGGTGACGCCAAAATCGTCGCGCACCAGCGGCAGGATGGACGGTATGGAAAGCACATAAAAATGGCTGAAAAAATGCCCCACCGAAACCAATGTGACGGTCAATACTTCGCTGCGTTTTTTGCGATTATCGTCGGCGCGTTCGTTCACGGTACTGACCTTTTGATTTTATATGCCGAGTACTAGTGGCGTGTCCGGTCGTAAACATCAACCAGAAACCGCTCAAATTCAGTAACCGCCAATTGCTGTTCGAAAAGGCCCTCGCGGGATTCGCAAATGCGCGCTTCGATGTCTTGGCGGCGATCCAGATCCATGCCCAACGCCAAGGCGATGTCGACACATTCCTCTAGGTTCTGGCCGGTGGCGTCCTCGATTCCCATCGCCCGGTACATCCCCGCGGTCACGCGGCCGCGCATGAAATTGCCGTCATGGGCGACAACCGCCTTACCCAGGGTAAAGGCCTCGAAGGACGTATTGCCGCCGGAAAAATGCGGCGGATCGAAAATCACGTCGGCGGCGTTCATCAGGGCGATGAAATCTTCGGGTGCCATGCGCGGGACGGAGATCACCCGGCCGGCGACATCGGGGATTGTTTGCGCCATGCGGGCGCGGACCTGCCCGGACCAATCGGGCACCGCCCCTTCGACCAGCGCCACATCCGCCGATCCGTCGCCGCGAAGAATGCCGGCCACGACCCCGTCCAGGTCCGGATGGTGCTTGATAACGCTTTGCGGACAGAGATAGATCCGGCGCCCTGCGGGCAGGCCCAACTCCGCCCTTGTTTTCAGGTTGCCGGGAATTTCAGGATGCATGTAATGGGTGGGGAGCGTCGAGATTGGATAAAGGGTTTCGCTGTAGTCGGCAGCCGCGCCATCGGGCTCTATAAGGTCACTCGACAGGAAGTAGTCGAGATTTGGAATGCCGGTGGTGTCCGGATGTCCCCAAGTTACGCACTGCACCGGCGCGAGCCGCGCGAACGCCATGAAATAGGTGCGTACATCCATTCCGATATCGGCATAAAACAGGATATCCAGCTCTTCTCCGGCCACCGTTTCGCGCGCCGCCGCCAAGTCTGCCGGAAGCATAACGGTTTTGTCGGCGGCATCATTGATCGCCCTGACAATGGGATCGCGCTGGCCGGGCTGAGTGATGACCACGATTTCGAACAACTGCCTCGGCAGCTTTTCGATAACCCCTTGCATCAGCCGGCCGACGGAATGCCGCCTGAAATAGGCCGACGCAAATCCAACACGAATTTTGTCGCGGCCGCCGATCGGGTTTTCGCAGTGGGGCGCCACATAAGCCAGGGACGGACAGGATTTCAGGTGCAATTTGGCGACCAGCTCCTGCAAATGCCGGTCACCAAGCCCGTGGTAAGCGAGAAAAAATGTCGTTGTCGAAGTTTCAAGCAGCGGATCGGTCACCCGAACATCGTCTTCCAGAAGCGAGGTGACGCGTTGTTCGAAATTGCGCCGCACTTCGTTGATGTGCCCCCAAGAGCCCTGGACGATGGGCAGCGTGGTCGCGGCCTTAATGCGCAGTCCGTCGTGGCGGCGCCGGGCAAGCGCCTTGCCATAGGCTTCGATGGCGGCGGCATCGTCGCCCTTTCTGCGGTGGGCGTTGCCGAGATTGATCAGCGCCCGGCCCACCTGACGGTTTTCCGGATCACCCGCCGCCGCAGTCTCGAAACTTGAAATCGCTTCATCGAGGCGGTTCAAATCAAACAGGATGTTACCCATGTTGATAAGCGAATCGATTCGCTGAGGGTCGATCGAGCGCGCCTGTTCGAAGGCCAAAAGCGCGGCGTCGAACAATTCCATCTGTTTCAGCAGCTTACCGAGATTGTAATAGGCATCGACAAAGCGGCGATCCAGCTTCAACGCCCGTTCAAACGATCTTTTTGATTCATCGTAACGGCCGAGATCCATCTGGACGACGCCAAGATTGCAGAAATAGTTGGGCACATCCGGGGCCGCCTGCGTGGCGCGGTGCAAAAAACCGACAGCCTGTTCGTGCTTTCCCTGCTGAGCGAGGACCGTGCCGAGCAAATTCAAAGCGTCGGCGTGTTCAGGCTCCTGTTCGATTATTTCGGCGTAAACCGTCTGCGCATCGCGGAATTTACCGGCGTGGTGATAGCTTTGCGCTTCGGCGAAAAGTTCCTTGATCGAGGGCACGGGGCCTATTCCCCCGCCCGCCAGGGAGCGCCCGGCAATGGTGTCAAATCAGACCGGCAAGCGGCGAGGACGGGTCGGCATATTTCTTTTTCGCCATGCGCCCGGCGAGGTAGGCAAGACGCCCCGCCTCGACCGCCAATTTCATGGCGCGCGCCATCTTGATCGGATCCTTGGCCTCGGCAATGGCGGTATTCATCAAAACACCATCGCAACCTAGCTCCATGGCGATGGCCGCATCGGACGCGGTACCGACGCCGGCATCGACAATAACGGGAGCTTCCGACTGCTCGACAATCAGACGGATGCCGACCGGATTTTGAACGCCGAGCCCCGAACCGATCGGTGCCGCCAACGGCATAATTGCATGACATCCCATGTCTTCCAGTGTTTTGGCGAGGATAGGATCGTCCGAACAATAGACCATGACCTTAAAATCTTCCTTAAGCAGCAATTCCGCCGCCGCAAGGGTTTCCACCATGTTCGGATAGAGGGTTTTTTGATCGCCCAAGACTTCCAGTTTGACCAGGTCCCAGCCGCCCGCCTCGCGGGCCAGGCGCAAGGTCCGCACCGCATCATCGGCGGTAAAACAGCCGGCCGTGTTCGGCAGATAAACATATTTTTTCGGATCCACGTAATCGACCAGCATCGGCTGGCTGGGATCGGAAACATTGACGCGGCGGACGGCAACGGTGACCATCTCGGCGCCGGAAGCCTCGATGGCTTCGGCGGTTTCCTCGAAATCCTTGTACTTTCCGGTGCCGACAATCAGGCGCGAGGTGAACACCGTTCCGGCCACTTCGAAACTGTCATCGGTTGGCGCCTTGCCGGCGCCTTCCGGCAAGCCACCGCCGATGAAGTGCACGATTTCGAGCTTGTCGCCATCGGTCAACGCCACCCTTTCGTATGTTGAACGCGGAACGATTTCGAGGTTCCGCTCAACCGCCACTTTGCGTTGATCCAACCCCAAGTCGCCGAGAAGTTGAAACACGCTCATCGGCGCGGTCACCGTCCGGGCTTCACCATTGATCGTCAGATGCATGTATTTTCCCGTCATTTTTTGCAAGTATTCACGGCGGCAAGTATGTGCCTCCAAACCGCCGCTTGCAACCGGTTCGGACGGGCGGTTAATGGTTCATTCATTCCAGGCATATAAGCATGAATTTGGAGTTATATTATTATAGCGGTGATGGTGGGGAAAGGCGCCGATGGCGAAAAATGTGCTGATACTCAATGGTCCCAACCTGAATATGTTGGGCAGCCGCGAGCCTGAAATCTATGGCAGCGAGACGCTTGGGGATATCGAAACCAGGTGCCGCGCCGAAGCGGACAAACTCGGCCTGAGCATCGATTTTCGCCAAAGCAACAGCGAGGGCGAACTGGTCGATTGGATTCAACAATCACCAGACAGCGCCGATGCCATCATTATCAATGCCGGCGCCTACACACATACCTCGGTTGCCCTATTGGATGCGTTGCGGGCGGCCGGTAAGCCGGTTATCGAGGTGCATCTATCGAATATATTCCAGCGAGAAGCGTTCCGCCATGAATCCTACATCTCGCAAACCGCGCGCGGCGTGATATGCGGTTTCGGCGCGCATGGTTATGAATTGGCATTGCAAGCCGCCGCCAAAATATTGGAGGTGGCTCAATCCTGATTTGCGGCTGTGGATGATTGTATTTTATTTGGATTCGCGCTGTTTGTTTTGTGTCCGTATGATCCCAATATCTAAAAAGAATGCGGCAAGAGATATTGGTCGGTCATGAGCAGCTCAGAAGAACGTTCGCGCGAACAGTTTAAACTGACACCGGATATATTGTTGCGCGCCTATATGGCCGGCATATTTCCGATGGCCGAAAGCCGTGATCGGCCGGAACTGTTTTGGGTTGATCCGGAAGTCCGCGGCATCATCCCCCTGGACCAACTTCATATTTCCCGCAGTTTAAGAAAAACCGTGCGGCGCCGCGCATTCGAAATTCATTGTGACCGGGATTTTGATGGTGTCATTCGCGGATGCGCGGGAGCCAACGGCGAGCGCGACGACACCTGGATCAATAGTGAAATCATGCAGCTTTACGGGAAGCTGTTCCAAATGGGCTTTGTGCACACGGTCGAATGCTGGAAAGACGGCGAATTGGCGGGCGGGCTCTACGGGGTAGCCATCAAAGGCGCATTTTTCGGCGAAAGCATGTTCAGTAATGTTCGCGATGCCAGCAAGGTGGCGCTGGTGCATCTGGCGGCGAGATTATGCCATGGCGGTTATAAGCTTCTGGACACGCAGTTCATAACCGAGCATTTGGAACAATTTGGCGCCTACGAGGTGCCGCGCGACGAATATCATTCCATGCTCGACAACGCCTTGGTTCAGGAGGCCCGGTTTCATTGCTCCTTGCCGCCCGAGGTAGAGGCATCGGTGTTGGAAAAATTTTTGCAATCCAGCACCCAGACATCGTAGACCGGATGCTCCATGGCCGCCAGCGCCGGACTTGATGCGAACATCCAGCCGCGGTAAACGCTGACCACCGGCTCACCGGGACGGGCCTCCCATATATCCAAAAAAGCGGTACTTTCCGGTGTTTCTTCCGGCGGCCGCTTGTCGCAGGTCCGGGCAATGATTTCCAAGGTGCCGAATTTGATCGTCGCGTTGACCGGCGCATCGAAAGTTGAGACCCTTGCCGTCACTTTATCGAGCGCCTGAAGAACCGCGACATTATAGGTTTCCGCTTGAATTGGGCCGTTTGCGGCCACGACAATTACCGAAATAGCCGTAAATTTCCAGATTGCCCGCCAGATTGTCTGCCTAAGATTCATGGTCCGGCCTAACCCGCGGCTTTGATCGCCTTAAATCGAAGGCGCACATAATCGACGGTCCATTTCCCGTTCGTATCGCAAAGCTTGGCGCGCACCGCGCTTTCCACCTCGGTTTTCAAATCCGCCTGCTCCCCGGCGGGTACGGCGGAAAGGAAGCGCTGGGCAAAAACGTCGAGCCAATCGGCCAACGGTCCGGGAATCGGTGTCGGGCGGTTTATCAAGTCAATGCTATCAATGCTGAAATTTGCCTTCGCAAGCAGCGCGCCATATTCATCGGGGCCCGGGAAATACCAAGGATCGCAGAGCCGTGCATCAATGCCGCGCCGCCGCAAGGCCTGATAGAGGCTTTCATGTACAGCAGCGACATTTCCGGCGCCGCCCATTTCGGCTACAAACCGGCCGCCATCGCGCAGTGCCCTCCAAACGCCGGCAAGCAGCGCCCCCTGATCCTTTATCCAATGCAGGGCCGCATTGGAAAACACGGCATCGAATTCCCCGTTGAAGGTCAATTCCTCACCGCCGAGAATTCGGGCATCAACACCCCTGGCGCGGGCGGCCGCAACCTGCTCGGCACTTGCATCAATGCCGACAACGCGCGCACCGGCATCGTTGATTGCTTTGGTTAGAACACCATCACCGCATCCGAGATCCAGTATACGCTCGCCGGCCTTCGGCGCGAGCAGGTCGAGCACCGGCATTCCAAGATCGGAAACGAACCGCGCGTTCTTGCTGTAACTTGCAGGATCCCAGGTTTGTCCGTCCGATGACAGGCTCATCGGATCGGAATTAATTGGACTTGTCGTCATTCCCGCCCGTTGCCAGGAATATGATTTCCCCGACTTGGCGTTCCAAAGATTGGTAATCCTCGGCTTTTGCAATGGTGCCGCCGGCCGTCAAGAAATCCTTCGACACTCCGGGTTTTAAACGGACGTAGTTACCGCCAATCAAACCGGCACTGGTAATCGCGACAACGGTGTCCTTTGGGACCTTGATACCGGATTTGATGGTGAGTGTTACGACGGCCTCAAATGTTTCGGTATTGAGGGCGTTGGATTTTACCGACCCGATATTAATTCCGCTAATGCGGACGTCGCTGCCCGGCTGCAATCCTCCGGTATCGGTGAACGTCGCAGTGACCTCATAGCCTTGTGCCGTCTTCACCTGGGCCGTATTCAGGAAAATATAAAGGAAGCCGATCGCCACCAGGAGAACAACCGCACCCATTACCGTTTCCGCAAGATTCCGTCCCACGATTAGCTCCTCTTCATCAGACTAAGCGTTTCGCTTTATTGGCAAGGCACATTATTTTTTATTGGCGGCCTTCGATTTGGCGCGGTTGGCCTTTGCCTCGCCGATTATCAGATCCAGAATATCCTGAACCACGACAGCATCTTGGGTAAGATCCAGACCTTCACCGGGTTTAAGCGCATCATCTTCGGCGCCCGGTTCCAAAACGATGAATTTAGACCCGAACAATCCCTCGGTATGAATGGCGGCCGATGAATCGCTGGGAATGCCAATGTCCACGTCAATTTTCAGGTCGACGACCGCGGCAAAGCCTTCGACCAGCTTCATGCCCGATACCTCGCCAATTTTAATTCCCGCGATGCGGACTTCATCGCCCACTTGCAGACCATCGATCCGATTGAATACGGCATTGATGTTGAATCCGGTGGCGGCTTCGATTTTGCTGCTGGAAAACGACATGACGCCGAAGACGATCAGAACGATGACCGTGACCGCGCCGACCAGAATATTTCGAACCTCTTCGTGCATTGAACCGATATCTAACCGCCGGCCTTATTCCGGGGACCAGGCTTCGTAGTCGCCGGTGGCGCGCGCCCGCGCGCCGCCCTTAAGATCATGCCCGCGGTGCCGGTAGGCCGCCGCCGTTCCGGTCAGATTGGGCAAATGCGGTTTTTGCCATGATTTTGCCCTGGCCGCCTGCTCGGTCAACGGATTTTCCAAGGTATGATGAAGCCAGGCGTGCCATTCGGGCGGGACTTTGGACGCTTCGGTGGTGCCGTTATAGACAACCCAGCGCCTTTCACGCCCGTGCAATTTACGACCCTTCCCCTTGTAATAATGGTTGCCGAATTCGTCCTTGCCGACAAGTTCGCCGTTCAACAAAGTGTAAATCCAGGTGCCGAGGCTCATGCGTGTTACCCGTGTGCCGATCGTGGGGCGCACAATATGGCACCATGCGGGCCAAGCGTCTACCCCGTCCGCCGCCAAACGCCCGCCACAAGTGACTTGACGCTCATCAATGGCGGGCGCCTTATAAACTTGATTTTTAGATTATATCCTACCTTGTGGCGCCCTATTCATATTGATGGCACAAACTCCCGAAACTCTTTTCGAATTGGCGCAAAACCTCGAAGACGAGGGAAATCTGGCCGAAGCGGCGGAGGCATACCGGCGCGCCCTATCGCTGGCACCAATGACCGGCGAAGCACATCACAATCTTGCGCGCCTTCTGAGACGCTTGGAACAGACCCAGGAATCGCTCCGTCACGCCCGTATCGCAGCCGATTTGCTGCCCGAAAATCCGGCGGCGCGAAATTCATTGGGTCAATCGCTCGAGCAAGCTGGATTGCCCGATGAAGCCATCGGCAGTTACCGGGAAGCTTTGCGCGGCGAACCCAGTTACATTCCCGCCGCCATCAATATCGGGCGTCTTTTGGAAACTCTGGACCGGCCCGACGAGGCCGCCGCCATCCTCGCACCTTTACAGAAGGCAAATCCAAGCAACGGGGCGTTGGCCATTAACCTTGCCAACGCCTATCTCGGACTTGGGCGGCCACGGGATGCGCTTACCCTATTAGACGGGGCCATCCAATCGGCGGCCGAATCTGCGTTGGCGCTAAATTCGCTCGGAACCGCACATTACATTTTGCGGAACTGGCCGGACGCCGCGTCGGCTTTTCGCCAAGCCATTACCCTTGACCCCGAATTCGCGCAGGCCCATGAGAATCTGGCCCAGACCCTATTCCAAACGGGCAATTTTTCGGATGGCTGGCCGCAATATGAATGGCGCTGGAAAAATCCCGCCAACGCCCTGACGAAAATATCCTTCCCGGCACCGGAATGGGATGGGGCGCCGCTTTCGGGCCGAACGCTTCTGCTGCATGGTGAGCAGGGATTCGGCGATACCATTCAGTTCATGCGCCTTGCCGAAGCAATCGATAAACAAGGCGGAAAGGTCGTCCTTGCATGCCAGCAAGAGTTGGTCGGGTTGTTCCAAGGCGCATGTCATTTGGATGGCGTCACCACACTCGACGGCGAATTGCCTGAACACCAATTGCACGCGCCGCTCTTGAACCTGCCAAGAATATTGGGCCTTTCGGGCCCTTGGTTGCCAAAACACATGCCTTATCTTTCGGCAACGGCACATCCCGTTCTAGCCGATTTGACCGGGCAAGTTGAAAGTTTGCGAATCGGCATCGCCTGGTCGGGGCGCAAACGGCATCATTTGGATGCATTTCGAAATCGCAGTTGCCGGGCCCAGGATTTTCTTCGGTTGGCCGATTCGCCGGGCGTTTCGATGTTCAGCCTGCAGACTGGAAAGCCAAGCGAACAGTTGGGGGAGCATAGGAATTCCGGGGAATTGACCGACCTGTCGCGATATATGACGGACTTCGCCGAAAGCGCCGCCCTGGTGCAGGGAATGGACCTAATCGTTACCGTGGATACGGCGCTTGCACACCTGGCGGGCGCATTGGGAAAGCCATGCTGTATACTGCTGGCCTACACATCTGACTGGCGATGGAACGAAATCGATGGCCGGAATCCCTGGTATCCTAGCGTAATTTCGTACCGGCAACCGACGCCGGGAAATTGGGAGGAAGCGTTCGCCGGCCTGATGTCCGCATTAAAAAATGGTTTGCGATTTAACCAAGATTCGCACTTCAAAATTACCTGATGCATGCTGCGGCGGCGCTGAATCGAACCTCAACCCGACAAAAAATTTCCAATCAGGCCTTGGTTTAAGCTAAAGCCAACTTGTGGTTAACATTTATAAGCAATTGTTTTATCTACATTATCCTCCATATTTCCGTAATAATACTGCCGTTTAACCGGCTCCGCTAATCCGTTGAATCTGTGACACAATTATCAAGATATGGTAATTATTTTTCAGATATCCCCAATATCTAGATAAAACAGTTGCCCCCAAAATTTGCTTACGCTACATTTGCTGAGTTTGATGCCGTTGCCATACAAAATATGGTAGCAGGATGTCAGATAACAGCCGGCCTGGGAGGCTGAGCACGCTCCTATAGGAGGAACGGCCAGTCGGTTACGCCGGGGAATTCGGGGGACATAATGAGAGTACAACGTTTCTTCACGACAGCGGAGTCCGGCCCTTATGGAGATACCGAGTTTCGCAACACAAGCAGCGAGATTCGAAATCCTGATGGCTCCATAGTTTTTAGTCATGCTTCCATCGAGGTGCCGGCCGACTGGTCACAGGTTGCCTGCGATGTTCTTGCGCAAAAATACTTCCGCAAGGCGGGCATTGCCGTGCATCTCCGCAAAATCGAGGAAAACAACGTTCCGTCCTGGCTTTGGCGCAGCGTTCCCGATGAGGACGCACTGAGCGAATTGCCGGAAGATGAGCGCTATGTTGGCGAATCCTCGGCGCAGCAGATATTCAACCGGCTCGCCGGCACCTGGACCTATTGGGGCTGGAAGGGCGGCTATTTCGATAGCGAGGACGATGCCCACGCCTATTATGACGAAATGTGCCACATGTTGTGCAAGCAAATGTGCGCACCCAATTCGCCGCAATGGTTCAACACCGGTTTGCATTGGGCCTATGGCATCGATGGCCCATCGCAGGGGCACCATTATGTCGATTACAAGACCGGCGAGCTGACCCGCTCCAAGTCGGCCTATGAACATCCTCAGCCCCATGCCTGCTTCATTCAGGGCATCAGCGACGATCTGGTCAACGAAGGCGGGATTATGGATTTGTGGACGCGCGAGGCGCGTTTGTTCAAATACGGCTCCGGCACCGGCACCAATTTTTCGGCGCTGCGCGGCGAGGACGAGCCCCTATCGGGCGGCGGCAAATCTTCCGGCGTCATGAGTTTCCTGCGTATCGGCGACCGTGCTGCCGGCGCCATTAAATCCGGCGGCACCACCCGGCGCGCGGCAAAGATGGTGATCCTCGATGCCGATCACCCCGACATCGAAAGCTTCATCAACTGGAAAGTTAAGGAAGAACAGAAGGTTGCCGCCCTTGTCGCCGGCTCGCGGCTGATGGAAAAACACCTCAACGAGATTATTGCCGCTTGCCAGGAAGGCGAAGGCGACGATCGTTTCGATGCCCGCCGCAATAAGGTATTAAAGAAAGCAATCTTGTCCGCCAGACGCTCCATGTTGCCGGAAAACAGCATTCAGCGGTCCATCGAATATGCCCGGCAAGGTTACACCGAATTGGCCATCGATACCTACGACACCGATTGGGATTCGGAAGCCTATCTGACCGTTTCAGGGCAAAATTCCAACAATACCGTCCGCGTCAACGACGAATTCCTGCGCACCGTCGAATTTGGCGGCAATTGGTCGCTCAAACAGCGTATCGATGGCGCGGTTTCCAAAACCGTGCCGGCACGCGAGTTGTGGGATCAAATATGCGAAGCCGCATGGGCCTGTGCCGATCCCGGACTGCAATTCGACACCACAATCAACGACTGGCATACCTGTGCCGATACCGACCGGATTTATGGATCCAACCCGTGTTCGGAATATATGTTCCTGGACAACACGGCGTGTAATCTGGCGTCACTCAACCTGCGCGCCTTCGAGGACGATGACGGCGAATTCGATGTCAGTGCCTTTTCGGCGGCGGTGCGCCTTTGGACCATCAATCTCGAAATCTCGGTTTTAATGGCGCAGTTCCCGGCCGCGGACATCGCCGAACTTTCTTACCAATACCGCACTCTGGGCCTGGGATACGCCAATATCGGCGGGCTCTTGATGTCCATGGGCATCCCCTATGACAGCGAACGGGGCCGCACCATTTGTGGCACCATAACCGCCCTGATGACCGGTATTTGCTACAGAACTTCGGCCGAAATGGCGGAGCAGCTCGGCGCCTTTCCCGGCTACGCGGATAACCGCCAATCGATGCTGCGGGTGATCCGCAATCATCGCCGCGCCGCCCACGGCGAGAGCAATGGTTACGAAGATATCTCGGTTCCGCCGGTTGCACTGCGCGGACTTGATGACGGAACGGCCGCCGACATTATCACCGCCGCGCGCACCGCCTGGGACGACGCCCAGAGCCTCGGCGAGCGGCACGGATACCGGAACGCTCAGGCTTCGGTGATCGCACCGACCGGAACCATCGGCTTGGTGATGGATTGCGACACCACCGGTATCGAGCCCGATTTCGCGCTGGTAAAATTCAAGAAACTGGCGGGCGGCGGATATTTCAAAATCATCAACCACGCCGTTCCCGTTGCCCTGCAACGCCTCGGATACAGCGAGGATGAAATCGGGGACATGATCAAATACGCGGTTGGTCATGGTACCTTGGAGGGTTCCCCCGCTCTCGATCACGCGGCACTCAGGCAGCGCGGTTTCGACGACGATGCGGTCACCGCGGTCGAAAATGCGCTGGCCGACGCCTTCGATATTAAATTCGTCTTCAACAAATGGACCTTGGGTTCGAGCTTCTGCACCGAAACCCTCGGTTTCAGCGAAGATCAACTGGAAGACATTTCCTTCGACATGCTGCGCGAATTGGGCTTCAGCAAGGACGAGGTGGCGGCCGCCAATACCCATGTCTGCGGCGCCATGACCCTCGAAAAGGCGCCGCATTTGAGGGAAGAGCATTTGCCGGTCTTTGATTGCGCCAATCCGTGCGGGCGCGACGGCAAGCGCAGCCTGTCGCCGGAAAGCCATATCCGCATGCTGGCCGTGGCGCAGCCGTTTATTTCAGGCTCGATCTCGAAAACCATCAATATGGCCAATTCCGCCAGCATCGAAGACTGCAAGGACGCCTACATGCTGTCCTGGAAGCTGGGATTGAAAGCCAATGCCCTCTACCGCGACGGCTCGAAACTGTCACAACCGCTGAACGCCCAAATCCTGGACGACGAGGCCGAAGAAAGCCTCGAGGAACAGGTTGCCGACGCACCTTCGGCGATGCGCGCCGAAATCATCGCCGAGCGGGTTGTCGAGCGCTATTTGGCCAACCGCCGGCGCCTGCCCGACCGGCGCAAGGGTTACACGCAAAAGGCATCGGTCGGCGGCCACAAGGTATATTTGCGGACCGGCGAATACGAGGATGGCACGGCCGGCGAGATTTTCATCGACATGCACAAGGAAGGCGCCGCCTTCCGAAGCCTGATGAACAACTTTGCCATCGCCATTTCCATCGCCCTGCAATATGGCGTGCCGCTCGAGGAATTCGTCGAGGCTTTCACCTTCACCCGGTTTGAACCGTCGGGCATGGTCGAAGGCAACGATTCCATCAAGATGGCAACCTCGATCCTCGATTACATTTTCCGTGAACTGGCGGTTTCTTACCTGGGACGAAACGATTTAGCCCATGTGCAGCCGGAAGACTTGGACCCGTCGACAATCGGACAAGGGAACGACAAGAACGGACCGATGGACAACGCCACCCAGGAAGCCATGGAAATGGTCGAGAAACTGGCCAGCCAAGGTTACATGCGGTCCAGTTTCCTGGTCCTTAACGGCGGTAAAAACGGCGCAAAAGGCAATGGCCGGGGTAATGGCGCCGGCGCCGGCGCGGCAGCCGCGGTGAGTCCAACGCCGGTGGCGGCCGCCACCGTGGAATCGGTGGTCGCGATCAGCGGCGGTGCGAGCGAAACAATCGAAACCGAAACCCTGCATGTGGATGAAAACATCATTGTGCGCGCCGACGACCGCATCGACGAGGTGCGCGAAGCACGGATGAAAGGTTACGAAGGCGATGCTTGCGATGATTGCGGCAATTTCACTCTGGTGCGCAACGGAACCTGTTTGAAATGCGTCACCTGCGGCGCAACGAGCGGATGTTCATGACGACAAGACGAGACATACTTTTCCTCCCTGGTGAACTTGGGGTGCGATACGGTGCGGGCCTGCCAGCCAACTACCAAACCGAACGCACCCCATTTTTTTCCGGAAGGTCGATTTCCTCCCTGGTGAACTTGGGGGTGTTTTACGGGGTCTACGTTCTGCCAGCCTAAGCAACCCCGGCACCCCATTTTTTTGAGTCATCGGCAAACTATCGATAAATTGAATCCGGCGCCACAAAAAATAAGGGCGGTGGTGATTTTCGCGTGATACTTTGTCAAAAGTTCAACGGAAATCCGCGGAGGATATTATAGAAATGGCGGGAATTGTCGAAGCGCGCCTCAAGGATCTTGGGCTCGAATTGCCGGATGCGGCGGCGCCGGTCGCCAATTATGTGCCCTATACGATCAGCGGCAATTTGGTCTTCGTTTCCGGCCAGGTTACATTCTGGAACGGCGAATTGAAGCTGCCCGGCCGCATCGGCGAAGACTTGAGCGTCGAAGATGGGAGCGAAGCGGCGCGCCTATGCGCGCTCAACCTCATCGCCCAGGTCAAGGCGGCCACGGGCGGCGATCTTGACCGCGTCAGCCAGGTCATCCGGCTGGGTGGGTTCGTCAATTGCGTGCCCGAATTCACCGACCAGGCATTGGTCATCAACGGCGCCTCGAACCTGATGTTTGACGTCTTCCAGGAAAAAGGCCGGCATGCGCGCGCCGCCGTCGGTTGCCCGGTGCTGCCCCTCGGCGCCGCCGTCGAAATCGACGGCATTTTTGAAATCAACGGATAGAAGGGAAAAAGCCTATGGCCAACTACCGGCGTATCGACCATGTGGCGATCAATGTCAGTGACCTCGCGGCATCGAAAGCTTTCTACGAAACCAATTTCGGTTTTCAGACCTATTTCGAACACGACACCCCCCGGGGCTTCGATATTTCATATCTGAAGCTGGGCGATACGGTTCTGGAACTGGTCGGTTATCTTCCAGGCGCCGTCGACGGCTTCCATTTCTGCCTGGAGACCGACGATTTCGATGGCGCCGTCGCCGCGTTGGAGGCGGCGGGCGTCGAAGCGATGCAAGCGCCCCACCCGACCCCGGCGCGCGAGGAACGGGAAGCGACGTGGCGGAGGGTGGTGTTCAAGGGGCCGGACGGCGAGCAGATCGAGCTCCGGGGGTGATCGGGGACGCAGCCCGGCTGGGGATGACCGACGGAAGCAGCCCGTGTGGGGTTGGCTGGGCCGGCCACACGGGCATCGATCTAGCTCGGACCTAAATTTTGCGGGCGTGAGGCACGCTCGGACCAAAGTTACCCGGCGTACCGCCCGCCTTCATACCACCCTGGCATACCACCCCTGGCATACCACCCCTGGTATGCCGCCCCCGAATGCGACACATTCCGCAAAAAAACGACCATACCGGTTCATCACTATTCCTAACGGTTCCTACCGGTTCCTACCGGTTCCTACCGCTTTTAGGCGCAGCCCACATGGGGATGGCCCATCGGCGCAGCCCGCCTGGGGATGGCCGGGCCCGGCCTGCGCAGCCGAAGCGGCAGCTACGGCGGAGTATGCTCGGCCAGGCAGGCGTCATTCTTGGAACCTCATTGTGCTCGGAGCACCACCCGACCGGCGTCAGTCTTGGCACCTCGATAACCGATGCGCACAGGCAACGGTCACACACGGGCACCGCCGCGCGTGGGATCAAATCTTCCTATTCACAATGTCAAAGAACACGGGCTAAAAGAGCCCTTGTCTAATATGGAACATGTCAGGAACTTTGCAATGGGGCCGGATGCGCCTTCAAGTCCCAAGCCGCTTTAGCAGGCTGCTGAAAAACTCTTTTTATTCGTCAATATCCTTCGAGACGCACTCCTTTCGGAGCGCTCCTCAGGATGAGGTTTTTATTTGAATCAAAGACTTAGCCCTCATGCTGAGGAACGAGCAACGCGAGTGTCTCGAAGTAAGAGGGCGCGTTTCGGGGTGGCAACGCAGGTGAAAAAACCGCCTCGCCCGGCGATTGAAAACACAGAATTCTGGATCAATGCCGAGAGAAAAGTTATGTCCCCTTAATTCTTACATGGACCGGACATATCACATGTTACTGACACTCCAATCGTTCCCACTTGACAGCGAACGCCGGGTAAAGTATCCTATCATCACAGGATAGTAATTACATGGCATACGAACCTGTCGATCATACCCTTGAAAATTTACTTGATTACCATGGACGCACTCACTTCTTACAAAATGGATATAGCTTGCAGTTTGATATTTGGAAGGTGACGAAAACAGTATCTAGGCCTTACGGGATTCGATATTCCTTCACCGTTCATGATCCCGATAACCATCGGATTTTATGTTTCGATAATGCCCATGAAGTGGGAATTAGAGCGAAATTTGGTTTTAAACCTAAACAGCATGATCATTGGCATCGCGATGGCGACAAAGATATTCAACTATATGATTTTGTAGATGCGGAAAAGTTACTCGTCGATTTTTTTGATGCAGCTGAAAATAAGTTGGCACAGCTCGGAATTTCGATGGATGTAATAAGTGAAGATGATGGTAGTTAGATTGACGGAAAGTAGGAGAGAATTAAATGACCAAAATTCAAACCACCCGAGATTTACGTTTAGAAATGATGGCGGTTGCTCGAGGTGAACGAAAACCTCCGGCTGGAGCTAACTTGAAAAGTTATAACTCAGTCACGGCACTGGTTAGACTGCTCACAGATGAAAATAGGGATTTACTCGCAATGATAAGAGATCGTCGTCCTGAGTCAATTTCAGAACTTGGCAAATTGAGCGGACGATCGAGCGGTAATTTAACACGAAGTCTTTCTAAGCTTGAGACAGCTGGATTTGTGGAATTTGTTCAATCGGGACGAACCAAAAAACCAGTGGCTGTAGCTAAGTCGGTTACACTTTCGATCGATCCTTACTCAATTCATCATGACCGCGTAGAAGTTGCGTAACAATTAGCTATCTGAGTTCCGCGAGCTCCGGGGACAGGGAGTTCCGGAGTTCCGGGAGTTCCGGGGAGTTCCGGGGACACGGGAGTTCCGGGGAGTTCCGGGGACACCGGGGAGTTCCGGGGACACAATACTTATCTCCCGTGAATGTAAGCCCGAGCTTGCCTGTAAGCGCGCGGGCCGACCATACCAACCCCCGCGCGCTGCTTCGTTGGGGTCCGGCCTGCTGCACGCCCGCATAATTTAGGTCCGGGCTAGATCGACGCCCGTGTGGCCGGCCCAGCCAACCCCACACGGGCTGCTTCCGTCGGCCATCCCCAGCCGGGCTGCGCCTTGCGCCCTCCCCCACCCTCGCCTAATCTTGCCCCATGCCCGATGGCCGCGAAGATGTTTCCGTCAAGGTCCTGAACCGTATCGATCAGGTATCGGCGGAGGAATGGGATGCCTGTGCCGGGGCGGCCAATCCCTTTGTCCGGCATGCGTTTCTGAACGCCCTCGAGGCATCGGGATCGGTGTGCTCGGAGACCGGCTGGCTGCCGCAGCATCTTGTTGTCAACGACGAAAGCGGGCGCGTCGCCGCCTGCATGCCGATGTACCTGAAGAACCATTCCTACGGTGAATATATCTTCGATTGGGGATGGGCCGACGCCTATGAGCGGGCCGGCGGCAAATATTATCCGAAGCTGCAATCGGCGGTGCCGTTCACGCCGGCGACCGGTCCCAGGCTTCTTCTGCGCGCCGGCGCCCCGGAAAGCTATCACGATATCCTGATCGCCGGCGCCATCCAACTGGCCCGCCAGCACGATGTTTCATCCTTGCACGTCACCTTTCCCGAGGTCGATCAATGGCAAAGGCTCGGCGAAGCCGGATTCTTGAAACGCACGGGCAAGCAATTCCATTGGGAAAACCGGGCTTACGAAAACTTCGACGAATTCCTGGGCCGGCTTAACTCGCGCAAGCGCAAGGCGATCCGCAAGGAGCGCCGCCAAGTGGCCGACCAGGGCGTCACCTTGAAACGGCTTACCGGCGACGATATTACCGAGGACCACTGGGACAGTTTTTATCACTACTACCTCAACACCATCGACCACAAATGGGGCCGCGCCTACCTGACCCGCGAGTTCTTTTCCATTTTGGGCGAAACCATGTCTGACATGGCAATGCTGGTGGTCGCCGAACAGGACGGCGCGCCCATCGCCGGCGCCCTCAACCTGGTCGGCGACGACACCATTTTCGGGCGCAACTGGGGCTGTTCGGTGGAGGTGAAATTCCTGCATTTCGAGGCCTGCTACTACCAGGCCATAGATTTCGCCATCGAAAACAAACTTCGTTGGGTCGAGGCCGGCGCCCAGGGTCCGCACAAAATTCAACGCGGATACTTGCCGCGCGAGGTTTACAGCGCTCATTGGATCGAAGATACCAATTTCCGCGAAGCGGTGGCGCAATTTGTCGAACACGAAGCCCGTGATGTGGACCACGAAATCCAAGGCCTGATGCAATATTCGCCCTATCGCAACGCCGGCGAAAATACTTAGTTCCGGGCAATTCACATTCTATAATCTGGATCTGGAATTCTGTCCCGCCACCCGGCTGGGCCGATGACAGAATAATGTAAATTGGAGTGGTATCATGACCTTGGAATTTATCGTTCAGACAGTTTTGACCGGCCTTCTCGCCGCCTATATTCTTTTGGTGATGGCGCTTTGGAACACGCGCCTTGGATTGCCGCGCCTGGATTTCGCCAAAGCCATGGCGGCCTTGACTTACGGCGAATCCTTCGAAGGCAAGGACCCTCCCTACTGGGCGGGCCAAATAGTCATTTACATCAACGGTGTGTTTTTCACGCTTCTCTACGCCACATACGCCGTGCAGTTCATACCGGGCACGCCGCTGATCCAGGGCGCCATCTGGGGCGTCGTCCTTTGGGCCGTATCGGGGATATTCTACGTGCCCGTCTACCTGCGCGAAGGCTTCTTCCTGTCGCACATCCATCCGATGGCTTGGTTCGCCAGCCTGATCGCGCATGGCGGTTTCGGGTTGATCGTCGGCTGGCTTGCTCCGGTTCTGCCGATGGCGTCCTGAGCGATACGCTTTGTTGGAAACAAATAAACCCCGGACCGATGATCCGGGGTTTATTTTTTGCGTTCCCAGGCGGCTGTGCGTAAATTAAGCGAACGAAATATTGATCAGGGAAAGCGCCATGACGGAAAGCTACGAAACGGCATTCAATTCAGCACTTGCTGATCGCGAGGCATTTTGGGCGGCGGCGGCGGAATCCATCGCTTGGAACAAACGCTGGGAGCGCGTGCTGGACAGCGATAATCCGCCATTTTACAGGTGGTTCCCGGGCGCCGAGATAAACACCTGCCACAACGCCCTCGACCGGCATGTGGAAAATGGCCGTGCCGACCAACTGGCGCTGATCCACGATAGCCCGGTTACCGGACAAATCGTGTGTTTCACCTACCGGGAATTGCTGGGCCACGTCGCCAAGCTTGCCGGCGGGCTGCGCGAACTGGGCGTCGCCAGGGGCGACCGGGTCTTGATCTATATGCCGATGGTGCCGGAGGCGGTGATGGCGATGCTCGCCTGCGCGCGCTTAGGCGCCATCCATTCGGTGGTGTTCGGCGGCTTCGCATCCAATGAACTGGCTACCCGCATCGACGATGCCAAACCCAAGGTTATCGTTTCGGCCAGCTGCGGCATCGAGGTCAACCGGGTGATCGCCTACAAACCATTGCTCGACGAGGCCATTAACCTGGCGGCGTTCAAGCCGCAATCCTGCGTCGTCCTGCAACGTGACGCGGAAACGGCATCGATGATCGACGGCCGCGATCACGATTGGAACGAACTTGTCGGCGCCGCCGCTGCCGCCGAATGCGTTCCGGTTGCCGCCACCGATCCGCTCTACATTCTTTACACCTCCGGCACCACCGGCTTGCCCAAGGGCATTGTCCGCGACAATGGCGGCCATGCGGTGGCCCTCGACTGGTCGATGCGCAACGTTTACGGACTGGAAGCGGGCGATGTGTTTTTCACCGCGTCCGATGTCGGCTGGGTGGTCGGGCATTCCTACATCGTCTATGCCCCGTTGATCCACGGCTGCACGGCAATCCTTTACGAAGGCAAGCCGGTCGGCACCCCCGATGCCGGCGCATTCTGGCGGGTCATCGCCGAGCATGGCGCCCGCGCCATGTTCACCGCGCCGACCGCGTTCCGCGCCATCAAACGCGAAGACCCGGACGGCGAATTGATCAAGCAATACGATCTCAGCAAATTCGAAACCCTGTTTCTGGCCGGCGAACATGCCGATCCGGCGACCGTCCAATGGGCCGAAAAGCATCTCGGGGTACCGGTGATCGATCATTGGTGGCAAACGGAAACCGGCTGGCCGATCGCCGCCAATTGTATGGGCCTGGACCCGGCGCCGGTCAAATACGGCTCGGCAACCAAGCCGGTGCCCGGCTGGGACCTGCGGGTGCTCGATTTCGACGGCAGTGAAATGAAAGCCGGTGAAATCGGCGCCCTTTGCGCCAAACTGCCGCTGCCGCCCGGCAGCCTGCCCACCCTTTGGAACGCCGACGACCGGTTCGTCGAGGCTTACCTGGATGATTTTCCCGGCCACTATCACACCGCCGATGCCGGATATGTGGACGAAGACGGCTATGTATACGTGATGACCCGCACCGACGACATCATCAATGTCGCCGGCCACCGCCTTTCGACCGGCGCCATCGAGGAGGTTCTGTCGGAACATTCCGATGTCGCCGAATGCGCGGTCGTCGGCGCCGCCGATGAACTGAAGGGCCAGGTTCCGCTCGGCTTCCTGGTGCTCAAAGTAGGCGCCGAGAAATCGCCCGAAGAGGTGGCCGGGGATGTGGTCCGAATGGTACGTGACCAGATCGGTCCGGTGGTCAGTTTCAAGACCGCCTTGGTGGTGCCGCGCCTGCCCAAAACCCGGTCAGGCAAAACCTTGCGCGGGACCATGCGCAGTATCGCCGATGGCGAGGACTATAAGGTGCCGGCAACCATCGACGATCCGGCGATCCTGGATGAGATCACCGGCTGCCTGAAATCGGCGGGGTTGATCTCCTGAAAAAACTAAACCGCCGGGCTTAATATCCAGGACGGCTATACAGCCGGGCTTAATATCCAGGACGGCTATACAGCCGGGCTTAATATCCAGGACGGCTATACAGCCG